>CALJIC010000169.1 GCA_937974195.1 uncultured Roseiflexaceae bacterium
CAGAGCCGCGGAGAGAAAAGAGCAGGGGGCGTAGCCTCTTCAACACGGGGGCGCGGGGGCGGAGCCACCGCCCACGCCGCGCCCTACGCGCCCTGCATCAGCACCGCCAGCACCAGCCCGAGCACCAGAAACAGCCCGAACGTCAGGTGCAGGCGGGCCGTCTGCAGGTCGATCATCGCGATCGCGCGCGCCTGCCCGCTCGCCCCCAGCTCCGAGGCGCGCAGGATCTTGACCAGCCACGGCAGCGAGAGCACCGCCAGCAGGCTCATCGCCGGCAGCGCGCCGAACGCCACGCCGAGCCCCAGCACGATGTAGGCGCCGACCACCAGCGCCACGTACGTCGTGTGGGCCACCCTGCGGCCGAAGCGGATGGCGAAGGTGCTCCCGCCCGACCGGGCGTCGTCGGTGATGTCGCGCCACTCGTTGCCGTGCAGGATGGCCGTGACCAGCAGGCCGATCGGCAGGCTGAGCAGCAGCGCCTGGGCGCTCCACGCGCCCGAGGCCGCGAAGTAGCCGCCGACCACCATCAGCGGCCCCATCAGCAGGAAGACCAGCGGCAGCCCCAGCGCGCGGTACTTGTACTGCAGCGGCGGCGCGGTGTAGCCGTAGCCGCCCACCGCTCCCAGCAGGCCGAGCCCGATGATCGGCCAGCCGCGGATCGTCGCCAGCGCGACGCCCAGCGCCGCGGCCAGCGCGAACGCCGCCCCGACCAGCGCGAAGGCCTCCCGCTCGTCGATGCGGCCCTTCAGCAGCGCGTGGCTCGCCCGCGGCGAGGTGATCGTGTCGATCCCCTTGCGCACGTCGTAGATCTCGTTGACGATGTTCGTCCCGAGGTGCAGCAGGACGCTCGCCAGCAGCGCGAGCAGGAAGGGCGGCCACTCGAACACGCCCGCCAGCGCTGCGAGCGCGCCGCCGGCCGCCACCGGCGTGATCGAGGCCGTGAGGCTGAACGGGCGGGCGATCTCGGCCCACGCCGACACGTGCCGCCAGGCCCGCTCGGCCGGGCTGAGCCGCCGGTCGTCGATCTCCGGGCGCGGCGCCTCCGCCGGGGCCAGCTCCGCCTCGGGCGCGGCGGCCGGCGGCGCCACCGTGACGTCGATCTGGCCCGCGCCGTAGATCACCGCCGCGTCGAGCAGCGGCTCGACCTGCCCCTTCTCCTGCACCACCGGCTGGAGCGCGGGGATGTCCATCCCGGCCTCGTGGTAGCGCCAGGCCCCCGCGGCGACATCCTCGGGCGTGCCGCACAGGATGAACGCGTCCAGCAGCTCGTCCGGTATCAGCGACGCGGCGCGGTGGTAGTCCTCCGCCCGCCACGCGGCGCTGATCTGGTCGCGCAGCTCGGTGGGGAAGCCCGCCCGCCTGAGCGAGACGTCCGACAGCACGCTCATCATGTAGATCACGAACGGCTCGCGCTTGGCGCGGTTCAGCGCCGCCCGGCGCGACTTGTCGATCAGCGTGAGCAGGTACCCCTCGGTCTGGACGGCGTTCTCGGGGCGCCCGGCGGCCACCGAGGCGGCCCGGAGCCGGCTGAGGATCCTGCGGAAGCCGGGGATCGACTCGCACGGCCGCGCCAGGTAGCCGTCCGCCTTCTGCCCGGCGAGGTCGACCATCGCGGAGCGGTAGGCGGCGATGTAGATCGGCACGTGGTGCACCGGCGGGAACATCGGCTGCACCGGCATCAGGTTCGGCGTCGCCGAGGGGATGCGCTGGCCGGCCCACAGCATCCGCACGGTGTCGATCGCCTTGCTGACCTCCTCGACGCCCCGCTCGGGCGTGTAGGGGATGCCCATCTGCGCCAGGCGCAGCGGCAGGCCGGTGCCGAGCCCCAGGGCGATCCGGCCGGGCGCCATCTCGTCCAGCGCGCTGACGGTCATCGCCACGAGCACCGGGTGGCGCGTGAACGGGTTGAGCGCGCCCAGCCCGACGCGGATATCGGGCACCTGCGAGGCGATCGCCGAGGCGTACGTCACGGCGTCGCGCTCGAAGTATGAGTCGTGGAGCCACACCGTGTGCAGGCCGCGCTCGCGCGCGCTGCGCGCCCACGCCACGACGTCGTCGACGCTGCCGCGCGCCGCAAGCCCCAGGCTGATCGGGTGGACGAGCTGACGCATGTCTCTGCTCCTTCGGTCGAAGCGTTCCGAACTGCCGCACAGTCGCGGGGCCACCTATAGTAGCATATTGCCGGCGCGAAAGGGCGGCGCGCCGCCCGCGAACGTTTCCGGAGGGGCCTGCGCCCGCTCTGCGGCGCGGTGGGGTCTGGGGAGGCGCAGCCTCCCCGGAATCACTCTCTTTCGCCGCTCTGCGGCGACGTGTCGCCGCAGAGCAGCGTGAAAAAAGGCTCTCGGAGGGCCTGCGGCCCTCCGCACCTCCCTGCAGAACCTTGGAGAGCCTGCGGTCCCCGAATCTCCCCGCAGAAGAGCCTGTAGCGCGGTGCCCCGCCCCCGGCGAGGAGCACCGCGCGGTGATACAATGGGGCCTCCGTACGACGTAGAAGAGGGCAGACGATGGAGATCAACCAGCGGCGCAAGCTTTCGCAGGCCACTCTGGCGGCCTTCGCCGGTCGGGCTGCCGTGCCCACCTACGACCGCAGCCGCCTCGCCCCGGCGATCGTCCACATCGGCGTCGGCGGCTTCCACCGCGCGCACCAGGCCGTCTACCTCGACGACCTCGCCGGGCAGGGCATCACGCTCGACTGGGGCGAGCGCGGCGTCGGGCTGCTCCCCGGCGACAGGCGCATGGCCGACGCGCTCATCCCGCAGGACTGCCTCTACACCCTGGTCACGCGCGACGCCGCCGGGGACTCCGCCCGGGTGATCGGCTCCATGACCGGCTACCTGTTCGCCCCCGAGAGCCCCGCGCGGGCGCTCGACCTGCTCGCCGACCCGGCCACGCGCATCGTGAGCCTCACGATCACCGAGGGCGGCTACAACGTCGACAGCGTCACCGGCCGCTTCGATGCCGACAACCCCGCCATCCAGGCGGACCTGCGCAGCCCCGACCGGCCCGCCACGGTGTTCGGGTACATCTGCGCCGCGCTCGACCGCCGGCGCCGCGCGGGGACCCCGCCCTTCACCGTGCTCTCGTGCGATAACCTGCAGGGCAACGGCGCGATCGCGCGCACCGCGGTCACCGCGTTCGCCCGCCTGCGCGACGAGGGCCTGGCGAGCTGGATCGAGGCCAACGTCGCCTTCCCGAACGCGATGGTGGACCGCATCACGCCGCAGACGACCGACGCCGACCGCGCGCTGGTGGCCGAGGCGTTCGGCATCGAGGACGCCTGGCCGGTGATGTGCGAGCCGTTCATGCAGTGGGTGATCGAGGACACCTTCTGCAACGGGCGGCCGCCGCTGGAGGAGGTCGGCGTGCAGATCGTCTCGGACGTCCACCCCTACGAGACGATGAAGCTGCGCCTGCTGAACGCCAGCCACCAGGCGATGGGCTACCTCGGCTACCTCGCCGGCTACCGCTACATCCACGACGTGATGGCCGACGCCGACTTCCAGACGTTCATCGCGCGCCTGATGGCCGAGGAGGTGGCGCCGCTGCTGCCGCCGGTGCCGGGGGTGGACCTGGCCGCCTACCAGCGGACGCTGCTCGAGCGCTTCGCCAACCCCAAGATCCGCGACCAGGTCACCCGCATCTGCACCGACGGGTCGGACCGGATGCCGAAGTTCCTCCTTCCGTCCCTCGCCGAGGCGCTCGCGCAGGGCCGGCCCCACCGGCTGCTCACGCTGGCCGTCGCCGGGTGGATGCGCTACCTGCGCGGCGTGGACGAGGCGGGCCAGGAGATCCCGATCGCGGACCGCCTGGCCGACGAGCTGCGCGCCCGCGCCGCCGAGGGCCGGGGTGACCCGCGCCCGCTGCTGGGCGTGCGCAGCGTCTTCGGCGACCTGGGCGGCAACGACGCGTTCGTGTCCGAGTTGGCCGCCGCCCTGCGCGAGCTCGACGCCCGGGGGGCGAAGGCGACGCTGTCCGCCTACCTGGCCGCCCCCTCCGCGTGAGGATCAGGCGCCGGCCGAGCAGAGGCGCGCCTTGCGGCTAGGCCGGAGGCGCGCTATACTTCCGCGCACATCGCGTCCGAATCCGCCTGGCCCGACGCTGCGCCGGGCGCCCGGCACACCTGCGCCGAACCCATCGTCCCACCTCCGAGTCATCCACCCCGCCAGCCTCTGAAGTGTCGACAATTTGCCGGACGAACCGCCCAGCGCGGGGCGCCGACAGCCGGCCGCCGATTCTTCCCGGATCGGCGCGCAGCCGCTGTCCGCCTGCGCTGCAGAGAAGGAGGCTGTATGCCGCCCTATCGATTGGGCCTGTTCACGACTATGCTGATGTCGAGCCTGCTGTTCGCCTGCGCGTCCACGACGCCGGGCGCGCCGTCGGCGACTCCGGACGAGCCCGCCGGCCCGGCGCCCGCGGCCGGGCAGGTGCAGGCCAACGGCATCACCATCGCCTACGAGAGCTTCGGCGCGCCAGAGCGCGAGACCGTCCTGCTGATCGGCGGCACCGGCCAGCAGCTGATCGACTGGCCGATCGAGCTGATCGAAGGGCTGACCGAGCGCGGCTACCGCGTGGTGCGCTTCGACAACCGCGACATCGGGCTCTCGACGCACTTCACCGAGGCCGGGCTGCCCGACGCCGCGGCGGTCACGCGGGCGCTCGAGGCCGGGGAGCAGCCGCCGCTCCCGTACACCCTGCGGGAGATGGCCGCCGACGCCGCCGGGCTGCTCGACGCCCTCGGCATCGAGCGGGCGCACATCGTCGGCATGTCGATGGGCGGCGCCATCGCACAGTATCTCGCGATCGACCACCCGGAGCGCGTGCGCTCGCTCACCTCAGTGATGGCCGACTCGGGGAACCCCGCGCTGCCGGTCATCGCCAGGCCCGAGGCCTTCGCCGACGTCCCGCCGATGCCGCCCGCCGAGGACAGGCAGGCCTTCATCGAGTACCAAGTCAAGTCCTGGATGGCGCTCGCCAGCCCCGCCAACCCCGCCGACGAGGCGGCCGTGCGCGAGATGGTGCAGCGCGACGTGGATCGCGCCTACGACCCCGCCGGCCTGGTGCGGCAGCAGACGGTGACGCTGGTGGATCGCTTTGCGCCCGGCGCCAACCGCCTCAGCAGCCTCAGCGCCATCGCCGCGCCGACCGTCGTGCTGCACGGCGAAGATGACCCGCTCGTCCCGGTGGACGCGGCGCGCGAGATCGCGGAGCGCGTGCCAGGGGCCGAGCTGCGGATCATCCCCGGCCTGGGGCACGACATCCCGCCCGCGCTCGTCCCGGCGTTCGTCGACGCGATCGACGCGGCGGCGACGCGGGCCAGCGACGCGCTCTGAGCCCGCGGTGCCACACACGCCACGGCTACGTGGAACCCAGCAGCGCCGACCGGCGTCATGGCAACCGTAGGGTAGCCTGGTCAGCACACAACGTCATCC
This sequence comes from uncultured Roseiflexaceae bacterium, assembly GCA_937974195.1. Classification (GTDB taxonomy): domain Bacteria; phylum Chloroflexota; class Chloroflexia; order Chloroflexales; family Roseiflexaceae; genus CALJIC01. The sequence goes on from CALJIC010000169.1 coordinate 5,430, forward strand.
TCGGGGCCGCCTTTGTCGCACACGAAGGTGGCCGCATTCTTTCAGCCCGGAGCGTGATGCTGGCCGAGCGAACAGGAGGAGAGACGATGAGAATAATCTGGACATACCTCGCGGTCGCCGCGGTCGTGCTGGCGCAGCTCAGCACGGCCAGCGCCGCGCCGATAGCCCAGCCCGCCTTCGAGCGCCTGTGGCAGCGCACCGGCGTCCCCATCCAGCGCGGCGTCGCCGACTACTCGTGGGTCTGGGGGCCGGAGCCCTTCACCCCGCAGCTGATGGAGGCCAACGCCGAGAGCCCCTCCGGCCGGCGCGCCGTGCAGTACTTCGACAAGAGCCGCATGGAGATCAACAACCCCAGCGGCGACCCGAGCAGCCCCTGGTTCGTCACCAACGGCCTGCTGGTCAACGAGCTGATCAGCGGGCGGGTGCAGGTCGGCGCGGGCGAGTTCATCCCGCTCGCCCCGGCTAACATTCCCATCGCCGGCGACCCCAGCAACACCTTCCCCACCTACGCCAGCCTGGTGCGGATCTACAACACGCCCGCCGGCCGTGAGCCCGGCGACCACGTCACCGACCTGTTCCTGCCCGAGGGCGCCGGCGAGCTGCCGCAGTACGCCGACAGCCCGGCGACCGAGATCGTGCGCGTCGAGCGCGGCTTCGGCATCCCGCGCGCCTTCTGGGACTTCATGAACCGCACCGGCACGGTCTACGAGGGTGGCCGCCTCGTGCCCAACCAGCCGCTCTTCGACTGGGTGTTCACGCTCGGCTACCCCACCACCGACGCGTTCTGGACCAGGGTGACGGTGGGCGGCGTCGAGCGCGACGTCATGTTCCAGGCCTTCGAGCGCCGCGTGCTGACCTACACGCCCGATAACCCGCAGCCGTACCAGGTCGAGATGGGCAATGTCGGCCGGCACTACTACCACTGGCGCTACGAGGCGCCGTTCGCGGACGGCGCCGAGGCGCTGATCACCGTGCCCGAGCCCGGCGCGCTGGTGAGCCCGCCACTGCTGGTGCAGGGCTTCGGCAGCGGCAGCGCCTTCGAGGGGGCCATCACCGTGCGGCTGAAGGACGCGGCCGGCAGGCAGCTGGCGAGCGTCAATACCCAGGTGCTCCAGCCCGACGTCGGGCTGACCGGGCCGTTCGAAGCCACGCTGACCTTCACCCCGCCGCCGGAGCCGTCGCCCGCAACGATCGAGGTCATCACCCGCTCGCCGCGCGACGGCTCGGAGATCCTGCTCGCCAGCCGGGAGGTGCGCGTCACGCACGACGGCCCGCCGCCGGCGCTGGACGAGCAGATGGAGCGCGCCCGCCGGGACCTCAGCCGGCGGCTGAAGCTCGACCTGAGCGAGATCCGCGTGGTCTCGGTCGAGCCGGCCGAGTGGCCGGGCGGCTCGCTGGGCTGCCCCGCGCCGGAGCGGGTCTACACGCTGGAGATCGTGCCCGGCTACCGGCTCACGCTGGAGGCGCAGGGGCAGCGGTACACCTACCACGTCGACCAGGGGGAGCGGCTCGTCTACTGCCGCGACGGGCGGCCGGTGCTGGGCCTGGCCAGCACGGCCGATGAGCTGATCGCGGCGCTGCGCGAGCGCGGCTACGCCATCGAGGATACGGGCGTGGTGCGGCAGCCCTTCCTGCGCACGGACGGCAGGCTCTACCGCATCAGCGGCGGCGGGCTGACGCAGCCGGTCGAGCTGCAGGTCTACGGCTACGCCGAGGAGGCGACGGCGGCCGAGGATGCGGCCAGCATCGGGCCGGACGGGCAGCCCGAGGGCGCGATCGTGGACTGGGTCGCGCCGCCGTACTTCTACCGAAGCTGGCGCGTGCTGGCGATCTACGTCGGTGACAGCCAGGCGGCGCTTCAGGTGCTGAACGACCTGCTCGGCCCGCCGTTCGCGGTGCCCAGCCCATCGGCGGATCAGGCGCGGATCCCGTGGGATGAGGCCCGGGCGCTGCTCCTCGCCGGCCAGGTGCGCTTCATCGCCCAGAGCCACTCGCTCAACGTCCAGATGACGCTCGCGGATGGCCGGGTGCTGACCACCGTCGAGCCGCGGATCGACGAGATCTTCCGCGTGATCGAGGAGTGCGGCGAGCCCTGCGCGAGCACCGCCGTCGCGACCGAGTAGGCGCAGCGCGCTTTCTGGCAAGCCATCCTAGACATAGCGCGCAACAAGATGGCGTGGCCCGGAGATTCCGAGCCACGCCATCCTACGTTCAGGGGCTGCGAGCGCCTACGGCTGCGCGAAGGCGACGAGCCGCACCGAGTGCCAGATCTCGTGGAACCGATCGTAGACATCCGTCGGGTCGTTGGGGTCGACGTACTGGCAGCGGGCCTTGTAGCTCCCGTCGTAGACAATGCGCGGGTTGCCCTGCGCGTCGAGCGCGAGCGCCGGCGCGTAGGTGTCCCAGAGGCCCGCGTCGCACGTCACCGGGCGCGCCACCGGGTACTCAGCCTCGAGGTCGCTGCTCAGATCGACGACCCCGTGCTGCCAGTTCTCGGCTGCCGTGCACCCCGCGTCGCACCAGGAGTAGCGCAGGTTATCGCTCCCGTCCATGTAGGCCATCCGCGGCCGCCCCTGCGCATCCAGCTCGAGGTCCACGCCATCGCCGTACTGCTGCGGCAGGCCCAGGTTCACCGCGCTCCAGGAGCCGCTGCTCTCGCACTGCGCATCGCAGGACAGGTAGTAGAGCCGGCGGCCGGTGTCGTCGAGGGTGCCCTCTTTGTAGACCGCGATGCGCGGCCGGTTCTGCTTGTCGACGGCGATATCCCAGAAGGGGTACGGCCCCCCGCCGCGCTCGAAGACCCATGCGCGCTTCCAGTTCGCATCGTCCTCGCAGCCCGCGTCACACGCGAAGTAGTACACGCCGTTCTCGTCGCCGGTGAACTCCGCCGCGAACAGGTGCGCGACGACGCGCGGCCGGCCGTCGGTCGTGAACGTGAGCGACGGCGAGGAGATCGCCTCGTGGTCGAGCAGGTAGATGTCGTCCATGAGCTGGTGGGTGAAGCGGGTCACGCTCCAGTTCCCGGCGTCCAGACACCCGCTGTCACACGCCGCGTAGTAGCCGCCGTACAGGTCCGGCTCGGTGAGGTAGTCGGTATTGTTGAAGACGAAGCGCGGCCGGCCCTGCGGGTCGAGCGCGAAGGAGCGCTCCGGCAGATAGTACCCCGTCAGGTCGATCGTGTCGTACACGCTCGTGACGTGCACGAACTGCCAGCTATCGGCCGAGAGGCACTGCGCGTCACACTCGCCGTACCAGTACAGCGTGTAGAGAGTCTCGTCATCGGGGCCGATCGCCAGGATGCGCGGCTTGCCCGCGGGCGTCAGCGCCAGCTGGACGCTGTCAACCGGCCCGCCGAGGTTGACCCGCTGCCACCGCGACTGGTCCGAGCACTGGCTGGCCGGCGGCGGGCAGTAGGCGTAGATCGCATCCGGCCCCTCAGCCACCGGCACGTGGTAGCGGTAGGCGACGTGCAGGCCGCCCGCGGAGTCCACGGCGATATCCGGGCTGCCGGTCTTGAGCTGCGGCTCCATGAACGTCGCGGCGCCGCTCTCCTCGGGGTTCTGGCCGGGATTCTCCCCAGGGTTCTCACCGGGGTTCTCCCCAGGATTCTCATGGGGCGGAGGGATCGGCATCGAGCGCAAGGCCCCCGCGCCGACCATCGGCAGATATACGAACGCTTCATCTTGCGCTTGGGGCTCGACGTCAGCGGCGTACACGGCCAGGCCGCCGAGGAAGTTGGCGAAAAGGAACAGCAACACGAGTGGAACGTAGGCCGCAGAGCGGCCAGGGCCTCGACGATACATAGTTACATTGCCTCAGCTACGGCTAGCCGCCTCCCCACGGGCGGCGGTCGAACGGACGCGCTGAGGATAGCGTGCCGGCGGCGGCGCCGGATCGGGCGACATCCCGAGAATCCTGAGGGGCGAAACCCGCCGAAAGGCTGATGCCATCGCCGCCTGTGGATCGTCTATCGCCCGCCTCCCTGCCGGTCGCCGGCCGGCATTGCCCGTACAGGCGCCGGATTCCAGCCGCGAAGCGGACGCCGAGCCCGGCCGGAGCGTCCGATTCCGGATCGGGCCACCCGGCGCGGCAAGGTGAAGAAGCTCGGCCGCCTTGCTCGAACGGTCGCGCCCGGGATAGAATCGCCGCTGGAACCCACGCTCGTTGAGGAGAAGAAAAGCGAACACGTGCGGCAGCATCTCCCGTGACACTACATCGAGCTTGGCGGCTCATCCTCCCAGACGGCAGTCTGCGATACACACGGCCGCTTCTGGTTCACCCCAGGCATCGTGAAGCCGGCGAGCGGCCTCGTCGCCCTCGCCTGCCCCGGCGTCATCCGAGAGAAGCGCGTATGGTACGCCTCGCAGCTCGGGTGGCCCGAGGAGGCCGATCCCTGCCGGGAGCTCGGCATAGACGCGATACACATCCTCGCCAACGACGCGGACGCAGCGGCGCTCGGCGAGTCAGCGCTGCGCAGCCGGGATGCCGAGAAGGATCTCGTCTATATCGCGCTGGGAACCGGGGTTGGAAGCTCGCTTGTGCGCAACAGAAGCGCGCAGTACATCAACATCGGGCACGCGCACGTCGGCGGAGAAAACGTGTGCTTCGGGTGTCGCGCCCGGGGGTGTCTGAACTCCGTGCTCGCCTCCGCCGCCCCCCCCGAGCTACTCCACGAGCGCGATTACGCCTTCATTGCAGCAGCGCTCGCGAGCGCCATCCAACAGCAAGACATCGGCGGCGACATCACGATCGTCTTGGGAGGTGGTATCATCCGTAGACACCCGGGCATCGTACGCGAGGTCGCCCGCCGCCTCCCAAATCCCGTCGAGCTCACCAAAGCGCCCGGGAGGCGAAATCGGCGGCCTTCGCAGGGCTGCACTATCTCGCACAGAGATACCGCGCGGCGGAATAGCGCCTGCTTGGCGCCCAAGGCATCTCGAGCTTCGGCGCGGCTCGCTGAGGTGCCGAGCAGAGGAGCAGAAATGTCTGAACGGTGGCTGGAGCCGGTTCTGGAGTGGGCGGCCCGCGCGGTGGGCCGCGGCGCCCGGGTGGCGCGGGTCGAGGCGCTTCGGGAGAACCCGGGGACCCGCGGGCCGTGGCTCCTGCACATCGCGCACCGCGGGCGCGAGGTGCGGGCGCTGCTCAAGACCGGCGCCGCGGCCCCAGGCGCAACCCGGCTCGAGGTCGGGGCGGTGAGCCTGCGAGACTCCTTCGCCACAGAGGCGGCGGCGCTCGAGCTCGCCGAGCGACACCGGCTCCCGGCGCCGAGGCTGATCGCCGCCGACCTCGAGGGGCGGACGGGCGTCCTGGCGATTCTGTCGACGGCGCTCGCCGGCACGAGCAGGCCGCGCGACCTGGACATCCGGTCGCTGCGCGCGCTCGGCGCAGCCGCAGCGACGCTCCACGCCATCCCGCTGTCGCCGCAGCCCCATCTGCCACTGCGGACGCGCCCGCGGCAGGGCGAGGACTTCATCGCGCAGCGCAGGTGGGCGGCCCGCTACCAGGCGGCCCCCGAGTCCGAGCGGGCGGCGATCCTCGACGAGGCGCTGCGGGCCGGCTGGCCCGCCAATGGTCTCGCGAAGAGGCTCCTCGCGATACGCACCACGCCGCTGATCCAGGCCGCCGAGGAGCGGCTCAGGGGGCTGCCGCCGCCCGCCGGCGAGACCGTCCTCGTGCACAGCGACCTGTGCGGAGATAACACCGTGTGGAGGAACGGCGGCCTCGTGGGCATCGTCGACTGGGAGGGGGCGGGCGCCGGCCACTACGGCGTCGATCTCGGCAACCTGCGCATGGAGGAGTCGCTCACCTTCGGCCTGGCCGCCGCCGACGAGATCCTGGCGGGCTGGCAGGAAGCGAGCGGCCGGGAGGCCGAGGACATCGCGTACTGGGACCTCGTTGCAGCCCTGAACACCCCGACCGATCTGTCACGCTGGGCCCCAACCCTCCCCGAAGCAACCGAGAACCGCGACGCGTTTCTGCGCGCGGCGCTCGCCCGGCTTTGATCGCGCCGGAGCCGCACGGCCGCTCGCCTCCCCACAAAAACCTCCGCAGGGGGCCGCCGACTTTAGGCGATTGCGGGAACGCGAAACGGGTGAGGGCGAGCAGTGCGAATATGCATACGGGGGCGGCGAACGTAGCGATGCCCAACGATGGTATTCCCTACTTGTTGTCCATATTTACGACCGTGGGGGTTTGGTATTTTATCCCCGCGGCCATGGTCGTGTTGCTCGTGTTGCAGTTTATCACCCGCAATCCGTTCTCGAAAAGAGAGTTACGCCTCCAACGGCTCCAGGCTGAGGAGGATATGGGAGTTCGCCAGGTAGTAGATGCAGTAAGGTTTCCCCTCGATGACGCTATTGTACGCCTGCCGCTGCAGCATTCCGCTGCTCAGCTCGCACTTCACGCTGCCGACGACATAGAAGACGCGCACCGAGCGATATGCGCTCTCATAACGCACGGTCAGCGGCCCGCGCTGCGAGCGCAGTGGGCTTGGCGACATCGCCGCGCCGAACGAGCTTGCGGCCGTGCTAACGAGCCAGATGAACCCCAGCCAGATTAGCACCACCAGGAATATACCCCCCGGCTCTGGCGAGAGCACCAGCCTGCCGATGGCTCCCGGCAGGACCATGCCTATGGTCATAGTGCCGGCAAGGAGCAGGGCGCACAGGGCGCCCACGGCCATGCCAAGCCCCTTGAGCAGCAGGCCCTGGCGTTGCCGAGCGCTGAGTTGCCCGCGCCGGTTGGCCTCCAAGTCGGCGAGGGTGAAGCCGTGCTGACGGGCGATGATGGCGAGCGATCCGGGCACCGGCCCCGCTACGGGCATTCGTGGTGTGTCGCTGGCCGCCGGATCGGCGAGCGACTCCGCGGAGAGCAGCCAGAGGCTCTCCGCGAGATAGGCATAGCGATACCTGCCGGGCGGCAGTTGTAGCGAATGGGCCGGTGTTTGCAGGGTTCGGCCGTCGTCGAGCTTGGCTACATACATCTTGAAGCCGTATTGGCCCCGCCCCCACACTACCTCGCCCTCGCCGGTGGCGATCCGCCTGGTCTCCAAGTCGTCGGTCATCAGCCGTATCTGCCGCCACGAACGCAGCGCGGAGGTGACCGACACGGTCTCGATAACCAGGAAGAGCAGCACGAAGATCCCCATCGGAAACCAGAGGGCGATGGGGGAGCTAGGCGAGGTTTGGAGTGCCGGCCGGAAGTTGATAAAAACGGTAGCGGCGATAATCAGGAAGATGGCGACGCTGGCACAGGCCATGATGCCCGACTGCCAGGCGATCTTGATGAACAGGCGCACCCGCTTCTCCTGTTCCGGCGTGATCTCGCCGCGCCAATTGCGCGCAACCGTATCGGGGTCCGTGAGGCTTTCGTAGGTTAGGCCGAGATGGGGGGAGGGGTAAGATGGCTGCATGCTACGCTCCTACTATGCTCGGGGCCGGGAAGCCGAGGCGTCGTAGCTGCATGCCCCGCCTCGGTGCACCTACATAGCGCAAGTATAACCTAAAAAGTGTAACCAGCGCAGACGGGCCAAGGCGGATGCTGGATACTACCGGCGCCCGGCAGCCCGCAGATCATGATGAGCGTCGCCATTGTGTTATGTCCACTGCCTTCGCCTCCCGCTGCAGGAAGGCGGGCATCGGGGCGATTGTACGCCCCGGCACCACCCCAGCGCCTTCCCGCCTGCCAACCATTCCGCCGAGCGCCCACACGGCTGGACGCGGGCCATCGGGCCGCGCCGGCCAGCCGCCGTGCTACAATAGGGGCCCTCCTTCGGCGCGAGCAGAGCGATGACGACGACTATCGAAGAGGGCGTCCGGGCCTACCTCCAGGAGCACATATCAGCCACCGAGTGGCACCTTCACATACCCGAACGCGGCTTCTCCCCCGCCAGACGATTCATCGCCAGGTCCGCAGAGCGCGCGGTGTTCGTCAAGCTCGGCGCCGATGAGCGCATCCTCCTCCGTCTCTCCGATGCGAAGCTCACCCCGCGCCTCCTGGCCGGCGGGCCGTTCGGAAACACGCGTATCACCGTCCAGGAGTTCGTCGAGGGGCAGCACCCGACGCGCCAGTGGTACGAGGCCAACGCGCACGTCTGGGCCCGCATGATGCAGCGGCTGTCCCAGGTAGCCGAGCTGCGCGCCTTCCTGCCACAACCCGGCGATGAGACGTACCAGTCGCTCTGGAGGCGCTACATCGGCCAGGTGCAGGCGATCTACGACCGCAGCCGCCTGCAGGCCCACGAGCAGCAGGTTGTCGAGGCGCTGCTGAGCAGCTACAGCTCGCGCCTCCCGTTCGTCCAGGGCGCGGGCCTCGTCCCCGTCCACGGCGACCCGGGGCCCGATAACCTGCTCATCAGCTCCTCGGGCGTACTCTTGGTCGATTGGGACAACTTGCATCTCTCAGAGCCGATGCGAGACGCCGCGCTGGTCGCGTGGTGGATGTACCCGCCGTCGCGCTGGCAGGAGCTCCTGCGCCCCTTTCACATCGATCTGAGCGACCCATCGCACCAGGAGCGCTTCTACTTCTACATCTCGGTGTGGTCGCTGGAGGTCGCCCTGTTCTTCGCCAATCTCCAGCACCGGAAGTGGAAAGAGTATTTTCTGCGCGACGCAGAGCGGGCGTGGCAGCGCAGGCCGCCGGAGCGGCTGCTGATCGACGAGGACCGCATCGCGAGAGGCTGACGCGGTCGAGAACAGCCGCTCCCCCGACGAGAAAGCGAGCAAGCTATGGAGTACACGAAGCTCGGCAACACCGGCCTGGAGGTGTCGCGGATCTGCCTCGGCTGCATGGGGTTCGGGGACGCGACCCGCTGGATTCACCAGTGGGTGCTCGACGAGGAGAGCAGCCGCCCGATCATCAAGCGCGCCCTCGAGCTGGGCATCAACTTCTTCGACACCGCGAACGTCTACTCGCTCGGGGCGAGCGAGGAGATCCTCGGGCGCGCGCTGCGGGACTTCGCCAGGCGCGACGAGGTCGTGATCGCGACCAAGGTGCACGGCCGGATGCGCGAGGGGCCGAACGGCGGCGGGCTCTCGCGCAAGGCCATCCTCAGCGAGATCGACCACAGCCTGCGGCGGCTCGGCACCGACTACGTCGACCTCTACATCATCCACCGCTGGGACTACGAGACGCCGATCGAGGAGACGATGGAGGCGCTGCACGACGTCGTGCGAGCCGGCAAGGCCCGCTACATCGGCGCCTCATCCATGTGGGCCTGGCAGTTCCAGAAGGCCCTCTACGTCGCCGAGAAGCACGGCTGGACGCGCTTCGTCTCGATGCAGAACCATCTGAACCTGATCTACCGCGAGGAGGAGCGCGAGATGCTGCCGCTGTGCCGCGCGGAGGGGATCGGGGTGACCCCCTACAGCCCGCTCGCATCCGGCAGGCTGGCGCGCGCCTGGTCGAAGGAAAGCACGCCCCGCTCCGAGAGCGACCAGATCGCCAGGCGCAAGTACGACGCGACCGCCGACACCGACCGCCTCGTGGTGGAGCGGGTCGCCGAGCTCGCGGAGCAGCGCGGGGTGCTGCGCGCGCATATCGCGCTGGCCTGGCTGCTGCAGAAGCAGCCCGTCGCGGCGCCCATCATCGGCGCGACCAAGATCGCGCATCTCGAAGACGCCGTCGGCGCGCTCTCCGTCAAGCTCACCCAGGAAGAGATCGCCTACCTGGAGGAGCCCTACGTCCCGCATCCGATCGTCGGCCACCAGTAAATGGTGGTCGCGCTGCTCTGCGGCGACTTTGTCGCCACAGAGCAGCGGAAAAAGTCCGTGGAGGGCCTGCGGCCCTCCACACCTCCCAGCAGGAAGTAATCTTGGCGTGCCGGCAGCCCTCCGCGCCCGGCGGCTGCCAGGCCCAGGCTACTGGCCGCCGAGCACGGCCCTGAGGTATCTCCCGGTGTGCGACTCCTCCACCTGCGCCACCTGCTCCGGCGTGCCCACCGCAACCACCCGCCCGCCGGCGTCGCCGCCCTCCGGCCCCATGTCGATGATGTAGTCGGCGGTCTTGATCACATCCAGGTTGTGCTCGATCACCAGCACCGTGTTGCCGGCGTCCACCAGCCGCTGGAGCACCTTCAGCAGCCGCTCGATATCCGCGAAGTGCAGCCCGGTGGTCGGCTCGTCCAGGATGTACAGCGTGCGCCCGGTCGAGCGCCGCGACAGCTCGGCCGCCAGCTTGATGCGCTGCGCCTCGCCGCCCGAGAGCGTGGTGGCCGGCTGCCCGATCTTGATATACCCCACGCCGACGTCGATCAGCGTCTGGAACTTCTCGCGGATGGCCGGCACGCGCTCGAAGAACTGCGCCGCCTCCTCGACCGTCAGCTCCAGCACCTCGGCGATGTTCTTGCCGCGGAAGCGGATGTCGAGCGTCTCGCGGTTGTAGCGCGCCCCGCCGCACACCTCGCAGGTCACGTACAGATCCGGCAGGAACTGCATCTCGATCTGCATCAGCCCCTCGCCGTTGCAGTGCTCGCAGCGCCCGCCGGGCACGTTGAACGAGAAGCGGCTGGCGTCGTAGCCGCGCGCCCGCGCCTCGGGCACCTGCGCGAACAGGTTGCGGATCGGGTCGAAGGCCTTGGTGTAGGTCGCCAGGTTCGAGCGCGGCGTCCGGCCGATCGGGCTCTGGTCGATCGCGATCACCTTGTCCAGATGCTCGATGCCGTAGATCGCGTCGTGGGCGCCCGGGCGCTCGCGCGCGCCGTAGAACAGCTGCGCCAGCCGGGCGTACAGCGTGTCGTTGACCAGCGTGGACTTGCCGGAGCCGCTGACGCCGGTGACGACGGTGAGCGTGCCGAGCGGGATGCTGACGTCCACGTTCTTGAGGTTGTGCTCGCGCGCGCCTCTGATCTCCAGCCGCCTGCCGCTCCCCCGGCGCCGGCTGCGCGGCACGGGGATGCGCCGCTTGCCGCTCAGGAACTGGCCGGTGATCGAGCGCGGCTCGGCGATCACGGCCTCCAGCGGGCCGCTGACGATCAGCTCGCCGCCGTGCTCCCCAGCCCCCGGCCCAATGTCCACGATCCAGTCGGCGGCGCGGATGGTGTCCTCGTCGTGCTCCACCACCAGCACGCTGTTGCCGAGGTCGCGCAGGCGCCTGAGCGTCTCCAGCAGCCGGCCGGTGTCGCGCGGGTGCAGCCCGATGCTCGGCTCGTCGAGCACGTAGAGCGCCCCGGAGAGCCCGCTGCCGATCTGCGTCGCCAGGCGGATGCGCTGCGCCTCGCCGCCCGAGAGAGTCAGCGCCGGGCGGTCGAGCGTCAGGTAGCCGAGGCCGACGTCGACCAGGAAGCTCAGGCGCGCCCGGACCTCCCTGGCGATCGGCAGCGCGATCTGCGCCTCGCGGCCCGTCAGGTCAAAGCCGCCGTCCGAAGGCGCGTCCGCGGCCGTCTCGGCCTGGGTGGCCGCGCCGCTCCCTTTCGGCCGCGTGCGCTGCACGACGGCGTCGAACAGCCGCTGCGCCCACTCCAGCGCCTCGCTGATCGGAAGCTGCGCGACCTGCGCGATGTTGCTTCCGCCCACCGTCACCGCCAGCACCTCGGGGCGCAGCCGCGCCCCGCCGCAGGCCGGGCAGGTGCGGGGCGTGAGGTACTGCTCCAGCTGCCCCCGCTCCTCGTCGTCGGTCGCCTCGGCCAGCCGCCGGCGCAGGCTCGGGATCACCCCCTCGAACGGGGCGTTGACGGAGCGCTCCTCCCCGCGCAGGTGATAGCGCAGCGGCACCACGTCGCCGTTCGTGCCGTACAGCACGGTCGCCAGCGCGTCCGGGCTGAGGTCCCGCACCGGCGTGTCGACCGAGAAGCCCATGTGCGCCGCGAGCGAGGCGAGCAGGTCATCGAAGTAGCGCCGCTGCGCCTTGCTCACTTTACTCCACGGCAGCACCGCGCCCTCGGCGAGCGAGAGGCTGCGGTCCGGGATGATCAGATCCGGGTCCGGCTCGCGCACCACGCCCAGGCCGTCGCAGGTCGGGCAGGCGCCGCTCGGGCTGTTGAACGAGAAGTCGCGCGGCTCGAGCGACCCGATATTGGTCGGGCCGTGCACCGGGCAGGCGTACTGCTGGGAGAAGGTCAGCTCCTCGCCGCCGACGATCTGGACGCCCAGCATCCCGCCGCCCAGCCGCAGCGCTGTCTCGACCGAGTCGGTGATACGGACGCGGTCGGGGTGGTCGGCGCCCGTCCCGGCGTCCGCCGAGTGGCGCACCACCAGCCGGTCCACCACCACCTCGACCGTGTGCGGGCGGTACCGGTCGAGCTTGATCTCGTCGGCCAGGTCCAGCACCTCGCCGTCGACCCGGACGCGCACAAAGCCCTGCTTGCGGGCCTCGTCGATCGCGCTCTGCGCCGACGCGTTGAGCGCCATCAGCTTCTGGCGCTCGCCGGCGCGCTCGCGGACGAGCGGCGCCAGCAGCAGGATGCGGCTGCCATCCGGCAGGCCGAGGATGGCGTCCACCATCTGCTGCACCGAGTGGCGCGTGAGCGGGCGGCCATCGATCGGGCAGTGGGGCCGGCCGACCCGCGCGTACAGCAGGCGCAGGAAGTCGTAGATCTCAGTGATCGTGCCGACGGTCGAGCGCGGGTTGCGGCTGATCCCCTTCTGGTCGATGGCGATCGCCGGCGAGAGCCCCTCGATCGCATCGACGTCCGGCTTGTCGAGCTGGCCGAGGAACTGGCGCGCGTAGACCGAGAGGCTCTCGACGTAGCGCCGCTGCCCCTCGGCGAAGATCGTGTCGAAGGCCAGCGACGACTTGCCCGATCCGGAGAGCCCGGTGATCACCACCAGCCGGTCGCGCGGCATGGTCACGTCGATGTTCTTCAGGTTGTGCTCGCGCGCCCCGCGCACGACGATCTGGCTGCTCATCTGCGTCAACTGGCTGCAGAGAGAATCACTTCACGCGCGCCGTGCCGAAGCGATCGACGCGGCGCGCGAACCAACATTGATTGTACCACGCATCGCGCGCGGCAGCTCTTGCATATGACGAACAGACGTGCTATAATAGTGCAACCTTCCCTCCTGGCCTCCCGGCCGGGGCGGCCGTATGCCGGTGGCATACGAAGGGTGCGATATACGGACGGTACGAGTGAGTTCGGTGAGTACGAGGAGCGCCCGGCGCCACGCGACCACCCCGCGCGAGCCGGCAAGGAGGACCCCCCATGGCAGCTGCACGCAAGAACACCACCGAGGATCGCACGAGCGAGCGCGTCGTTTCGCGCACCTACCGCGCCGCGATCCGCATCGGCGAGGACTTCATCACCCTCGAGGAGACGGTCACGCTGCCGATCGACGCGTCGGACGAGGAGGTGACGCAGGCGGTCGATCTCGGCTGGCGCATCTACCAGGCGCAGCGGGCGGCCATCGAGGGCCAGATCGCCAGCGTGCGCGAGAGCGCCGGCGCGCCGCAGCCGATCACCGTGCGCGACCCGGAGGCGCCCGCGAGCGATAAGCAGCGCAACTACATCGCCGCGCTCCAGGAGGACCTGTCCTGGTCGAGCGAGCAGCTGGCGGCCTACGCCCGCGAGCAGAACGTGGACCTGGTGACGATGACCAAGGGCCAGGCGAGCACGTTCATCGACGGTCTGAAGAAGCTGGCCGAGGAGCGCACCAGCTACAACGGCCAGCCGGCGCGCCAGGAGCAGCCGCAGCGCCAGGCCGATGGCGCCCCGGTGAACGACAAGCAGCTCTACGCGCTCGAGCGCCTCGCCCAGCAGCACGGGCTCGATCTCGACGCCGAGGTGCAGCGGCGCTACGGCGCCCTCCCGCACGACCTGACCGCCGCGCAGGCGTCGGCGCTGCTCCGCGAGTGGCAGCAGCGGCCGGCCCCCGGCCGCCGCCCGGTGAGCGAGTCCGCCCTGTAACAACGCCGCGGCGGAACATCACCACCCTGATCTGAAAGGGCATCCGCAGATGTGCGGATGCCCTTCTGTATGCCCGGCGCCCCCTGCCGGGCGGCCACCCCACAACAGGACCAGCGCACCGCGCCCCGCCGAATCTGTCGCATAACCCGTGAGGAGCCGGCTCGGTTCAGAAAGTGACGCCGGCACGAGCGCCGGCGCGTACAAGCCGCCTACTGAACGAGATAGCAGGCGCCCAGTGACCTGCGTGCAGCCTCCGAAGGTGTCTCAGCATGTCAGCTAGGCAACAGCAAAAGGAGACCAGGCATGCGGCAGATCAAGGGGACGGTGAATCGAGTCGAGCTCATCGGCTGGACGGGGGACGCGCCGGAGCAGCGCCTGCTGGCGTCCGGCACGGTCGTGGCGAGCTTCAGCGTTGCCACGCGGCGCATCGGCCCGAAGAACGAGGCCGGCGAGTGGACCTACGAGACCGACTGGACCAACGTCGAGGCCTGGGAGCGCGTGGCGGCGCAGTGCGTCCGCTACCTCCACAAGGGCAGCCGGGTCCGCATCATCGGCACGCTGCAGACGCGCTCCTGGGAGGACAAGGAGACCGGCCAGCGGCGCTACAAGACTGTGGTGCGCGCCGAGGAGGTGCTGTTCCTGGACGCGAAGCAGGAGGGCAACGGCGAGGTGATGGTCGCCGCCGAGGCCACCGAGGACGTGCCCTTCTAGGCGCTGCTCGACGTTATCCGGCAATCGCTCTCCCGCCACCTCTGCGTAGCTCCCACCGTAGAGGTGGCGGGAGCGTCTTTCTGCCAGGGCTTGGACCCTGCAGGGCTCGCTCCGGCCTCATCCGGCACCCCTGGAGTGAACGTGAGGAGGGCTGCCTGCCCGGAATCCCCCGTTTCCGCCACAGAGTCGTGGCAAGATGAAAAAACTGTCATCTTCTTCAATATCACAGCAGCGCCAGAGGCGTTATATACTATGCGAAAGCCTTTCGGCGTCATCGTCTACCGTCACAACACCAAGAAAGGCACCCCAATGCAGTACTGGCGTATCTTCCTCCGAGGGCTGCGCAGCTTACCCGGCGTCCTCCTCGCTGGGCTAATCCTGTGCGGGTTGTTCACTCCCACCGCCGAGGCGGCTGTCAAGGGCTGCCGCACCGATCCGATCGTTATTCTCTCGGACGGCACGATCCTGGATATCCAGGCAGCGATCGACACATCCGTCTCGAACGTGCGCGAGATCCACTACATCGTCCACGGCCCGCCCGGCGTCAAGCTCGTGGCGGCGATCAGCACACCGACGCTCGGGTTCCGGGGCAAGGAAACCTTCACCTACTACGCCGACGCGCAGCCGTACCAGTACGTGACGGACGTCGTGGTCCACACGACTGGCGAGCGGGTCAGCGTCACATCGTACACCACATTCCTCAAGGTGACGCTCCTCCGCGGACCACTGCTATCGCTTCAGTACAAGCCGGTCCACGGCTACAGCGGAGAGACTCTGCGCACTGTGCTCACCCGGTAGGGACTAGCTGCAATGATGGCCCTTTTTCAGCGGCTGGCTCCGCAACCCCTGACAGCCGTGGTGGTTGGCGCGCTCGCTCTGGGCGCGCTCGCGGTTGCCGTGGCCGAAGGGCCTGGGCTCACCCTCGACGCCGCCGGCCTGCAGCACTATCTGCTCGCCGTCTTTCTCACCGCCGCCGTGGTGGCTGCGGGCCTCAGCCCGATCCACATCCGGCACAACATCAAGGTCATCCTGACCACCGTTCCGCTCTACGCCGCGACGATGCTTCTGCCGCCCCTGGTGGCCGGCCTCACCGCCGGGGGCGGCGTACTGCTGATCGAGCTCCTGACACGAACGCAGCGCGGGAATACCCCCAGCGACATCGCGACCGCCGCAGGGCGCTGGCTGCTGATCGCCGTGCTGAGCGCCTGGGCGGTACGCGACGCCAGCGAGGCCGGCCTGCCGATGCCCGTGATGCTGATCGGCATCGCGGCGCTCATGTTCTGCTGCGACATCGTCACCGGCGCATTCGAGATCGCGCCCATGTCGAACGAGACGCCCTGGCGCGTCATGGGCGTCCTGGTGCGCGAAGCGAGCCTGGCCGAGGGCGTGCAGTACATGATCGGCATGCTCGCCGTGCTGGCCGCCTGGCAGCATCCCTGGTCGCTGGCGCTCTGGGTTCTGCCGCTCTGCATCGTGTACCAGTCGTTCAAGTACGCCAAGGAGATGCACGACGGCACGGGCAAGCTGCTCGAGGGCCTGGCCGACGCCGTCGACCTGCGCGACCCCTACACCGGCGGCCACTCGCGCCGCGTCACCGAGCTGTCGAAGCACATCCTGCGCGAGATGAACATCTCCGGGCCGGAGGTCGACCTCATCCTATCGGCAGCGCGGGTGCACGACATCGGGAAGATCGGGATCCCGGATCGAATCCTCAACAAGCCGACGCAGCTCACCCCCGAAGAAAAGCGTATCATGGACTCGCACCCCCAGCGCGGCGCGGAGCTGCTCGCACGGTACCGGGACTTCTCGCGCGGCATGGAGATCGTGCGCCACCACCACGAGCGCTGGGACGGGAAGGGCTACCCTGATGGGCTGAGCGGGGCGGAGATACCGTTTGGCGCGCGGGTGATTGCGGTGGCCGACAGCTTCGACGCCATGACCAGCGACCGCCCGTACCGCGCCGGTATGCCGGCCAGCGAGGCGGCGCGCATCCTTCGCGAGGGGCGCGGCAGCCAGTGGGATGCAGCCGTCGTCGATGCGTTTCTCCGCTGGCTGGAGGCGGAGCAGGCGCGGGCCGCAGCCGGCCACGACACACAGCTCGACGCCTCCCAGCCGGCCGGGTCGCACGCCGTCCAGCCACAGCCGCTGCAGGCAGGATAGCTCCCACCCACGTGCGCTGACGATCACTCTGCGGGAAGTGCTGCGCCACAGACCCCGCACGGTTGTCGCTTCCCGCTGCTGGGCAGCGGCGAGGCAGGTGTTCGGAGAGGCGCTGCCTCCCCGTCTGGAAATCGCGGAGAGATGACCATGGCGAAGCTGACCGGCGGCGAGGCAGTCGTCAAGGCGTTGCGCGCGCACGGCGTGCACACGATCTTCGGGCTACCGGGCGTCCAGAACGACTACTTCTTCAACGCGCTGCACGACGAGGGCGACGCGATACGGGTGATCCACACCCGCCACGAGCAGGGCGCCGCCTATATGGCGCTCGGCTACGCGCTCGCCACCGGGGAGGTCGGCGTGTTCAGCGTCGTGCCTGGGCCGGGGGTGCTCAACAGCACCGCCGCCCTGGCCACGGCCTACAGCACCAACGCCCGCGTGCTCTGCCTCACCGGCCAGATCCACTCCGCGAGCATCGGCCGCGGCTACGGGCTGCTGCACGAGATCCCCGATCAGCTCGGCGTGCTGCGCTCGCTCACCAAGTGGGCCGAGCGCATCACAAGCCCGGCCGAGGCGCCCGAGCTGGTGGCCGAGGCGTTTCGGCAGCTCTACCGCGGGCGCCCGCGCCCCGTGGCGCTCGAGGTGCCGCCGGACGTGCTCGCCGCGCAGACCGAGGTAGATCTCTCGCCGCAGGCCGGCACGCCTCGCCACCCGCCGGTGGACATGGACGCGATCGAACAGGCGGCGCGGCTCCTCGGGCAGGCGGAGCAGCCGATGATCTTCGTTGGCAGCGGCGCGCTCGATGCAGCCGACGAGGTCCGCCAGCTGGCCGAGGCGCTGCAGGCGCCGGTGGTCTCGAGCCGCACCGGCCACGGCATCCTCAGCAGCCGCCACGAGCTCAGCCTGCGCCCGCTCGAGGCCCACATGCTCTGGCCCAAGGCCGACGTCGTGCTGGCGATCGGAACGCGGCTGCAGACGCCGCTGATGAGCTGGGGCTACGACGACGGCCTGAAGGTCATCCGCATCGACATCGACCCCACCGAGCACGAGCGGATCGCGCCACCCGCGGTCGGGATCGTGGCGCGCAGCCAGGACGCGCTGCCGCCGCTGATCGCCGCCGTCGAGCGCCACAACCGGCCCCGCCGTTCGCGCAGGGAGGAGATGGACGCGCTGCGCGCCGCGGCCGCGGCGCGCTACGCCTACCTCGAGCCGCAGCTGTCGTTCCTGAAGGCCATCCGCAGCGAGCTGCCGGAGGACGGCTTCTTCGTCGAGGAGATGACCCAGGTGAGCTACGTCGGCCGCTTCGCCCTGCCGATCTACCACCCGCGCACCTTCGTCTCGGTCGGCTACCAGGGCACGCTCGGCTGGGGGTTCGCGACCGCGCTCGGCGTCAAGGTCGCGCACCCGGACCGCGCCGTCCTATCGGTCACCGGCGACGGCGGCTTCATGTTCACGGTGCAGGAGCTGGCGGCGGCCGTGCAGCACCGCATCGCCACCGTCACGCTGGTGTTCAACGACGGGGCCTACGGCAATGTGCGACGGACCCAGAAGGAGTCCTACGGCAACCGGATCATCGCCAGCGAGCTGGTGAACCCGGACTTCGTGCGGCTGGCGGAGGCCTTCGGGGCGCAGGGGCTGCGCGCCCACACGCCCGAGGAGCTGCGCGCGGCGCTGCGGCGCGGCTTCGAGGAGTCGGAGGTCCCGACGGTGATCGAGGTCCCGGTCGGCGAGATGCCGAGCCCCTGGCCGGTGACGTTCCTGCCGAAAGTGCGCCCGCAGCGCTGAGGGGCTCCGCACGACGGAGCGCCCCTTCGGCGCCCTAGAGCTGCGTGCCGCAGTACTTACAGAAGCGCGCGTCGGCGTCGTGACCCTCCGCGCCGCAGTTGGAGCACACCTGTGTGGACACAGGCGCCGACGCGCGGGAGAGCTCGATCGTGACGATGCCAGTCGGCACGGCGATGATCCCGTAGCCCAGCAGCATCACCACCACCGCCAGCATCTGCCCGAGCGGCGTCTGCGGCGCCACATCGCCGTAGCCGACGGTAGTCATCGTCACGACGGCCCAGTAGATGCTGAGCGGGATGCTGGTGAAGCCGTGCGTCTCGCCCTCGATGACGTACATCAGCGCGCCGATCACCACCACCAGCGTCAGCACCGTGAACAGGAAGACCAGGATCTTGCGCCGGCTGGCCCACAGCGCCCGGCGCAGGGTCGCGCTCTCGGCCAGATACTCGGCCAGCTTGAGAATGCGGAACATGCGCAGCAGGCGCAGCACGCGCACGACGAGCAGGTACTGGGTGCCGGGCAGCACCAGGCTCAGGTAGGTCGGCACGAGGGCGATCAGATCGATGATGCCGTAGAAGCTGCGCGCGTAGACGATCGGCCGCCGGACGGCGATCAGCCGCAGCACATACTCGACGCTGAAGAGCAGCGTGAAGCCCCACTCGATCACCAGCAGCATCTCGCCGTAGCGCGCGTGGACCTCGTGCATGCTATCCAGCATGACGACGCCGACGCTGGCGATGATGCTCAGCAGCAGGACGATGTCGAAGGCCTTGCCGGCCGGCGTATCGGCCTCGAAGATGATCGTGTGCAGCCGCTGCCGCCAGGCCGGCAGCGGCGGGATGCTCGTGTTGTACATGCGGCTATGGTAGCATGAACCCCTACGCGCGGGAAGAAGCGCCGCATTGACGCCCGCCGCGAATGCTGCTATTCTGCTCGGCTGCGGAACAGCGAGTGAAGAGCACAGCGATATGGCGACAATCATCGACGACCTGCGGTGGCGCGGCCTGCTCTACGACTGCAGCGAGGGGGCCGAGGAGCTGCTCAGACGCGAGCGGGTGACACTGTACAACGGCTTCGACCCGACCGCCGACAGCCTGCACGTCGGCCACCTGGTGCCGCTGATCGGCCTGGCGCGCTTCCAGCGCTACGGGCACACGCCGATCGCGGTCGCCGGCGGCGGCACCGGCCTGATCGGCGACCCGAGCGGCAAGACGAGCGAGCGCCAGCTGCTCAGCAAGGCCCAGGTCGAGGCTAACGTCGAGGCGATCAAAGTCCAGATGGCGCAGTTCCTGGACTTCGATGCCAAAGAGAACCCCGCCCGAGTGGTCAACAACGCCGACTGGCTGGTGCCGCTCACGCTCATGGACTTCCTGCGCGACGTCGGCAAGCACCTGACAGTCAACTACATGATGGCCAAGGACTCGGTCAAGGCGCGCCTGGCGAGCGAGACCGGCATTTCGTTCACCGAGTTCAGCTACATGCTCCTGCAGGCCTACGACTTCGCCCACCTCTTCGAGCACCACGGCTGCAAGCTGCAGACGGGCGGCAGTGACCAGTGGGGCAACATCACCGCCGGCGTGGAGTTCATCCGCCGCAGCCTGGGCCAGAAGGCCTACGGGCTGGTCTACCCGCTGATCACCAAGGCCGACGGCACGAAGTTCGGCAAGAGCGAGGCCGGCAATGTGTGGCTGGACCCCAAGCGCACGTCGCCGTATCGCTTCTACCAGTTCTGGTACAACACGGACGACGCCGATGTGGTGCGCTACCTCAAGTTCTTCACCTGGCTCAGCCAGGAGGAGATCGCCGAGCTCGAGCAGGCGCTCGCCGAGCGCCCGGAGCAGCGCGCCGCCCAGCAGCGGCTGGCGCGCGAGATGACGCGCACGGTCCACGGCGAGACGGCCCTGTCGCGCGCCGAGCAGGCGTCGCGGGCGCTGTTCGGCGGCTCGCTCGCCGGCCTGAGCGCCGCGGATATCAGCGATATGTTCGAGGACGTCCCGGCCAGCAGCCTGCCGCGCCAGGAGTTCGAGGGCGAGGGGCTGTCGATCATCGACCTGCTGGTGCGCACCGGCCTCGCGACCTCTCGGGGCGACGCGCGGCGCACCGTGGAGGGCGGCGGCGCGTATGTCAACAACTCGCAGGTCGGCGACCCGACCCGCCGCATCGGGCTGGGCGAGAGCATCGAAGGCCAGTTCATCGTGCTGCGCAAGGGGCGCCGCACCTACCACCTGGTTCGCCTCCTGTAGCGAACAGGACTTACGCGGGCGACTTACAGGACGACCGCGTAAGCGCTTCGGGGATGCAGGACGGATGCGTTGCGAGCCGGCGGCAGCTTCCGCGCCGGCTCGCAACGATTTGTCACGCCGATTGCTACCGTTGCGCTCATCGTTCTGGCGCCGCCGCCGCATATAATCTGGCAGAACCGATGGGCCAACTCAGCGGCTGGTGGGCCCGTCTCCACGCGAAGGCGTGGGGCAGGGCGTATAAGCGCACACGCCGCCCGCCATCTGCAGGCCCTATCTTCCGCCGCCTACGGCTTCACGGAGCCAGACATGTCCGACCTCGCGCAGGCCACTGAGTCATCTGAGGCTGCTGACAAAATACTGGCGGCCAGCAGGTTACAGTCGCTCGCCGACGTCTCCGCTGTGTTCGCCGAGGTCAGCCTCGACTACACCTCCGCTATCGACACCGTCACGCGGCGCATCGCGGAGCTGCTGGGAGACCTCTGCGCGGTCCTGCTGCTCTCGGATGACGGGGTGTGGCTGGAGCCAGTGGCCATCCGGCACCCCGACGCGCAGTCCGAGCGCATGGCGCGCAGCCTGACCAACCTGCTGCGCGTCCCGGCGCTCGGCGGCCTGGGGAACGTGGTCGTCGGCGAGGGCCAGGCGGTCGCCGTCGAGAAGCTGGAAGACTGGATGTTCTCGGACGTCACGCGGCCGTTCTACTACAGCTACCGCGAGCTGGTGGGCGACTTCGGCATGCTTGCGGCGCCGCTGCGGGCCCAGGGGAAGATCATCGGCATGGTGCTGGTGCTGCGCACGCACTCCGCGCGGGCGCACCCGACCGACCTCAGGTACCTGCAGGACCTCGCCGACCGGGCGGCGATCACGATCGCCGGGGCGCGCCTGCACCAGTCGGTCCAGCAGGAGCTCGCGGCCCGCTGGGCTGCGGAGCAGGCGCTCCTGCGCAGCGAGCGAGAGCTGCGCACCCTGGTGGAGAACTCGCCCGACTCGATCCTGCGCTACGACCGCGAGCTGCGCATCGTCTACATCAACCACGTGGCCGCCACGCTGCTCGGCCAGCCGCCGGAGCAGCTGCTCGGGCGGACGCTGGACGAGATCGAGATGCTGCGGACGGCCACCGGGAACTTCCGCCGCCACGCGCAGCAGGTGCTCGCCACCGGCGAGCCGCAGGCCTACACCGAGGAGCTGCGGGCGGCCGACGGCGAGCTGCGCTTCTTCCACGCCCAGATCGTGCCCGAGTTCGGCAGCCAGGGCACCGTGGAGAGCATCCTCGTCATCGCCCGCGACCTGACCGACCAGCGCCGAACCCAGAAAGAGATCGAGCAGCTCAACCGCACGCTGGAGGCGCGGGTGCTGCAGCGCACCGCCCAGCTCCAGTCCGCCTACCAGGAGCTGCACGAGATCACGCGCCTGCACCAGGCCAGCCAGGCGCGCCTGCAGTTCGTGCTCTCCCAGACGCCGGCGGTGATCTTCACCGCGCACTACGACGGCGACCACGCGCTGACGTTCATCAGCGACTCGGTACGCGACCTGGTGGGGTTCGAGCCCCAGCAGTTCTACGAGTCGCCGGGCCTCTGGTTCGAGCGCGTCCACCCCGAGGACCGCGATGCGCTCTTCAGCCACCTCCGGGCGCTGCTCAGCGACGGGCGGCGGACGATCGAGTACCGCTTCCGCCACGCCGACGGCACCGACCGCTGGCTGCGCAGCGGCATGTCGCTGATCAGGGATGCGAGCGGTGAGCCGCAGGAGGTGATCGGCTACCTGGTGGACATCAGCGAGCACAAGGAGACCGAGGAGGCGCTGCGGCTGGCCAACGTCGAGCTGCACCTGGCCAACGTCGAGCTGGCACGCGCCGCGCGGCTGAAGGACGAGTTCCTGGCGAGCGTGAGCCACGAGCTGCGCACGCCGCTCAACGCCATTCTGGGCCGGGTCGAGACCCTGCAGGAGCAGATCCACGGCCCGCTGAACGAGCGGCAGATGCGCGCCGCCCGCAGCATCGAGGAGAGCGGCCGCCACCTGCTCGACCTGATCAACGACATCCTCGACCTGTCCAAGATCGAGGCCGGGCGCCTCGAGCTCAGCCTGGCGCCGGTCTCGGTCGCGGCGCTCTGCCAGGCCAGCCTGCGAATGGTCGCGCAGAGCGCGCTGAAGAAGCGCATCTCGGTCTCCTCCTACATCCAGCCCGGCCTGACAATGTTCCAGGGCGACGAGCGCCGGCTCAAGCAGCTCCTGGTCAACCTGCTCTCGAACGCGGTGAAGTTCACCCCGGAGGACGGCTCCATCGGCCTCGAGGTCCGGGGCGACCGCGAGGCCGGCGAGCTGCAGTTCGTCGTCTGGGACACCGGCATCGGCATCGCCAAAGAGGACATCGGCCGCCTGTTCAAGCCGTTCGTCCAGCTGGACAGCGGGCTCGCGCGGCAGTACAACGGCACCGGTCTGGGGCTGGTGCTGGTGGCGCGCATGGCCGAGCTGCACGGCGGGCACGTGTCGGTGGAGAGCGAGCCCGGGCGCGGCAGCCGGTTCTCGGTCACGCTGCCCTGGCGCGAGCCGACCCTGCTCGGCACAGGTGGCGAGCGCCGCAGCTCGGCGTCCGCCCCCAGGGCCGTGCAGGAGCCCCACACTCACTACGACCCGGCCACGCGGCCGCTGGTGCTGCTGGCCGAGGACAACGCCGAGAACATCGCTGTGATGCAGGAGTACATCACGCGCCACGGCTACCGCGTCGAGACGGCCCGCGACGGCCACGAGGCCGTCACCCGCGCCGAGGAGCTGCGGCCGGCGGTGATCTTGATGGACATCCAGATGCCGGGCATGAACGGGCTCGAGGCCATCGCGCGGATCCGGGCCAACCCCGCGCTCGCCGACGTGCCGATCATCGCCCTGACCGCGCTGGCGATGCCCGGCGACCGCGAGCGCTGCATGGCCGCCGGCGCGAGCGGCTACCTCAGCAAGCCCGTCGGCCTCAGGGACCTCGTCCGCGCGATCGAGGCAC
Source organism: uncultured Roseiflexaceae bacterium (assembly GCA_937974195.1). Classification (GTDB taxonomy): domain Bacteria; phylum Chloroflexota; class Chloroflexia; order Chloroflexales; family Roseiflexaceae; genus CALJIC01. The sequence continues at coordinate 29,152 of CALJIC010000169.1, forward strand.
ATCGCAGCACAGCCCAGGAACAACGCCAGTGACCGAAGCTCCGCGCAGCACCATCCTGATCGTCGACGACCTGCAGGACACGCACGAGATCCTCGAGGATATCCTCCACTCCCCGCACTACCGGCTGATACACGCCATGGGCGGCCCCGAGGCGCTGGCGTACGCCGTCGAGCACACGCCGGACCTCGTGCTGCTGGACGTGATGATGCCGGGCATGGACGGCTTCGAGGTCTGCCGGCGGCTGCGCGCCGACCCGCGCACGGCCGAGATGCCGGTGATCATGATCACGGCGCTGGACGACCGCGAGGCCCGGCTGCGCGGCTTCGAGGCCGGGGCGGACGACTTCGTGTCCAAGCCGGTGGACCGCACCGAGCTGCGGGCGCGCGTGCGCACGATCACCCGGCTCAACCGCTACCGCGCGCTGATGGAGGAGCGGCGGCGCTCGATCGAGCAGGCGCAGCGCACGGCGCAGGAGGTGGCCCGCGCCTACGACCTCACGCTGGCCGGCTGGGCGCGCGCGCTGGACCTGCGGGACAAAGAGACCGAGGGGCACAGCCGGCGCGTCACCGAGCTGACGGTGCGCCTCGCGCGGGCGCTCAGGATGCCGGAGGACCAGATCGACCACGCGCGGCGCGGCGCCCTGCTGCACGATATCGGCAAGCTCGGCATCCCGGACCGCATTCTGCTCAAGCCCGGCCCGCTCACCGAGGACGAGTGGAAGATCATGCGCATGCACCCGGTGTACGCCTACGAGTGGCTGGCGCCGATCGAGTACCTGCGGCCGGCGCTCGACATCCCGCACTACCACCACGAGCGCTGGGATGGCACCGGGTACCCGAGCGGCCTGGCGGGCGAAGCCATCCCGCTGGCGGCGCGCATCTTCGCCGTCGTGGACGTGTGGGACGCGATGACGAACGACCGCCCCTACCGCGCGGCGCTCCCCCCCGCGGTGGTGCGCGAGCACATCCGCTCGCAGGCCGGCAAGCACTTCGACCCGCGGATCGTCGCCGTTTTCCTCGACCTGTAGCGGCGGGCGATTCGAACAAATGCGGTAGAATGCCGCAGTCCCTTTGATGAGGAAGCGTGGCATGTCAGCGATCGAGAGTGACAAGATCTTCCCCCTCCTGCAGGAGCTCTGCGCCCTTCCGGGGCCGACCGGGCAGGAGGAGGCGGTGCGGGAGTGGCTGCGGCGCCGCTGGGCTCCGCGCGCCGCCGAGTGGCACGAGGACGCGGTCGGCAACCTGCTCTGCCGCATCGGCGGGAGCGGCCCGCGCCTGCTCATCCAGGCGCACATGGACGAGATCGGCTTCGTGGTGCGCTACATCACGTCGAACGGCTTCCTGCTGCTCGACACCGCGCAGGGGCCGAGGCGCCAGTCGCCCGACCGGCGCTACATGGTGGGCCAGGTCGCGCAGGTCGTCGGGCGGCACGGGGTGGTGGCCGAGGGGGTGTTCGGCGCCGCCACGGGCCACGTGCTGACCCCGCAGCAGATCGACAAGGCGCACATCGACTACGACGACTTTTTCGTGGACATCGGGGCGCGCAGCCGCGCCGAGGCCGAGCAGCGCGGCGTCCACGTCGGCGCGGGGGTGATCTGGAGCTGGCCGGCGCGCCGCTTCGGCACGCGCATCGCCGGCAAGGCGATGGACGACCGGGCACTGCTGGCGGTGATGGACCTGCTGCTGGACGAGCTCGACCCGCAGGCGCTCCAGTACGAGCTGTGGTTCGCCGCCACCATCCAGGAGGAGAACGGCCTGCACGGCGCCCGCGCGCTGGCGCACCAGCACCGGTTCGACGCCATGCTGGCGCTCGACGTCGGGCTGGTGGGCGACGTGCCGACCGTGCAGGAGAAGGAGTACGACGCGCGCCTCGGCGGCGGCCCGACGCTCGTCCACAAGGACAGCGGCGTCCACTACGACAAGCGGCTCCTGTGGCGCCTGGCGGACACGGCGCGCGCCGCCGACGTGCCGTTCCAGCACGGGGTCTACGCCAACTACGGCTCGGACGCGATCGTGTTCATCGACCACGGCACGCCGGCGGTGCTGGTGGGCGTGCCGTGCCGCTACACCCACACCGCCTTCGAGATGATCGAGGAGAGCGACATCGTCGCGACGGTGGCGCTGCTGAAGGTGTTTGTGACCACCCCGGCGTAGCGGCGCCCCGGAACCCTCAGCGCGCAGAACGCATCGAAGCACGGAGCCGGGCGGCGTACGAGCCACCCGGCTCCGTGTGATCTGGACACAGCCCACGGGCCGCCCCGGCCAAGCGGCTCTACATGGTGATGCCCTCGGCGCGCAGGCGCGCGAACACCTCCGGGTCGTACTTCAGGATCGGCTGGCGGGCGGCGCGCACCTCGTCGAGCCGCCGCACCGGCGCGGTGGTGGGCGCCTGGCGCAGCGTCTCCAGGTTCTCGCGCGCCTCGTCGGCGATCGCCAGCAGCGCGTCGCAGAAGGCGTCCAGGGTGCGCTTCGACTCAGTCTCGGTAGGCTCGATCATCAGCGCCTCGGGGACGATCAGCGGGAAGTAGACCGTCGGCGGGTGGAAGCCGTAGTCGATCAGCCGCTTGGCGATGTCGAGCGTGCGCAGCTCCGGCGCCCCGGCGACCCGGCCCATCAGCACCGTCTCGTGCATGCAGGAGCGGTCCACCGCCGGCGGGTAGGTGCCCCGCAGCCGCGCCTGGACGTAGTTGGCGTTCAGCACGGCCGTCTCGCTCACCTCGCGCAGCCCGCGGGCGCCGAGCGTCCGGATGTAGGTCCAGGCGCGCACGAGCATGCCGAAGTTCCCGTGGAACGTCTTCACGCGGCCGATCGACTTCTCGGGGGTGAACAGCTCGTAGGTCACGCCCTGGGCGCTCGCGGCTCCGCCCGCCTGCGACCCTTCGCCCCGCACCCGCACCCGCGGGCCGGGCAGGAACGGCGCGAGCGCCGCGGTGCAGCCGACCGCGCCGGAGCCGGGGCCGCCGCCGCCGTGGGGCGTCGTGAAGGTCTTGTGCAGGTTGTAGTGCATGAAGTCGAAGCCGAGCTCGCCCGGCTTGGCGATCCCGAGGATGGCGTTGAAGTTCGCCCCGTCGCCGTACATCAGGCCGCCCGCCTCGTGGACCAGCTGCGCCACCTCCATGACCCGCTCCTCGAACAGGCCGAGGGTGTTGGGGTTGGTGAGCATCAGGCCGGCGGTGCGCGGCGAGAGCTTGCGCCGCAGGTCCTCGAGGTCCACGTTGCCGCGCGCGTCGCTCTTGACCTCCACCACCTTGTAGCCGGCCATCGCGGCCGTGGCCGGGTTGGTGCCGTGGGCCGAGTCCGGCACCAGGATCTCGGTGCGCTCCGTGTCGCCGCGGTCCATGTGGTAGGCCCGGAACACCAGGATGCCGGTCAGCTCGCCCTGCGCGCCGGCCGCCGGCTGCAGCGAGACCGCGTCGAAGCCGGAGATCTCGCCCAGGTAGGACTGCAGCTCGTATATCAGGCGCAGCGCGCCCTGCGAGAGCTCCTCGCCCTGCAGCGGGTGCGCCGCGGCGAACCCGGGGAGCCGCGCCGCCTCCTCGTGGAGCTTGGGGTTGGCCTTCATGGTGCAGCTGCCCAGCGGGATCAGCGTCGTGTCAATGCTGAAGTTCCGCTGGCTGATGCGGGTGTAGTGCCGGACGACCTCCGGCTCGGTTAGCTCCGGCAGCCCGGCCAGGTCGTCGGTCCGCAGCAGCTCCTGGGGAAGCTCCGCCTCCGGGACATCCAGCTCAGGCAGGTTCGTCCCATACTTTCCCGGCGACGAGAGCTCGAAGATCGGCGGCTCGTAGGTATGCATCGCTTCCCTCATTGTCAGAAGTTACGCGGTGGCCACGCCCCGCACCCTTTGCAGAATCCCCCTGTCAGAGGGTGGACGGCACGACCGCGTAAGTCCTGTCATTGTTCTCAATCAGCGTTCTCCGCGAAGAGAGGCCACCCGCACCGCCGAATCCGATCAGCGCGAGCGTCTACTGCTCGGGCAGGCCTTCCTTGAACGTGATCAGACCGTTCAGCAGCGCCCGCCAGCGGGCGGCGCCCCGGTCGCCGGGCGGCAGCGCGGCGAGCTGCTCGAGGCACAGCAGCGCCCGGTAGGGGCGCAGCGCGGCCTCGCGCACCTGCTCGTAGGCGCGCTGGGTGGCCAGGTCGTAGGCGTTGCCGTAGCCGACGCGCAGGCCGAAGTAGCGGCTGCCGGCGAACGCTTCGAACAGCAGCGTGTGGTCCCAGGGCGGGCTCCAGCCCTGCGCCCGGTCCCAGCGCGTCAGGCCGCTGATCGCCCAGGTGTTTCCGCTCCGGCGGACCAGCACGGTGTCCGGCTCGAGGCCGGCGCACACCAGCGCCGCCTGCGCCCCGGGCGGGTGGAAGCCCTCGTCGAACCACCTGCTCACCACCTCGGCGTCGCCCGCGCTGAGCTGCCCGCTGCGCCGGGTCGCCTCCAGGGCGCTCGCCACACGGGCCAGCGCGTAGCTGCGCTCGTCGTCGGCGGCGGCCGGGTCAGGGCCGGCCAGGGCGCCGTAGCGGGCGCAGGCGATGCGGTGGATGCGGTAGGCCGCCTCGCCCAGCCGCTGGCCGAGCTTGTAGAGATCGCCCTCCGCGATGCGCGCCGCGACCGCGGAGAGCGGCTCGCCCGGCAGCTCGCTCGTCAGCAGCCACGGGGCGCCCACCAGCTGCCCGGATGTGTCGCTCGCGCGCACCTGCGGCACCGGCAGATCGACCTCGGCGCTCAGCATGTCGAGCGCGGCGTGGGCCGTCTCGGCGCCCACGGGGCTCTCGTACACCAGCAGGCTCAGCCGGTCGCCGCCCGGAACCTCGAGCGTATAGCGGCCGCCCGCGTGCTGGCGCGCGTCCTTCAGCCGCTCGCCGGCGTGAGCAGCGATGGCCTCCAGTTGTTCCCTGGTGAGTTCCACGCGTTCCGCTGCCATCTCTTCCGGCCAGGTGACAGGCCGCCCCGTCACTCATCACCCCGCAAACTCGCGGAGCGCCTCCACCAGCCCGTCGATCTCCGCACGGCTGTTCATCTCGGTCACGCACAGCAGCATCGTGTTGGCGAGCTGCGGGTAGTCCTGCGACAGATCGTAGCCGCCGATGATGCCGCGCTCGCGCAGCGCCGCGTTCACCTCGGGCACCGGGCGCGGGCAGCGGACCGCGAACTCCTTGAAGAACGGCCCGCGGTCGAGCACCTGGTAGCCGGGGAGCTTGGCGATCTCCGCCGCGGCATAGTGGGCGCGGTGGTAGCACAGCTCGGCCACCCGGCGCATCCCCTGCCGGCCCATCAGGCTCAGGTAGACGGCCGCGGCGAGCGCCATCAGCCCCTGGTTGGTGCAGATGTTGCTGGTGGCCCGCTCGCGGCGGATGTCCTGCTCGCGCGCGCGCAGCGTCAGCACGTAGCCGAGCCGGTTCTCCACATCTCTGGTGACCCCCACCAGCCGGCCGGCGATCTTGTGGACGTACTGCTGCTTGCAGCAGAAGATGCCCAGGTAGGGGCCGCCGAAGCTCAGGCCTGCGCCGAGCGACTGCCCCTCCGCGGTGGCGATGTCCGCCCCGGCGTCGCCCGGGGTCTGGAACAGCCCCAGCGCGATCGGGTCGAAGTGGGCGACGAACAGCGCCCCGGCGGCGTGGGCCGCGTCGGCCAGCGGCTTCCAGTCGTGCAGCGCGCCGAAGAAGTCCGGGCTCTGGACGACCAGCGCGGCCGTGCCGGCGTCCACCAGCGCCGCGGCGTCGGCCGGCGTGGCGTCGGGGCGCTCGTCGATGACCAGCTCGATGCCCGAGCCCTGCAGCAGGGTATGCATCACCGCCCGGTACTGTGGGTTGACGCCCGCGGCGACGACCACCTTGCGGCGGTTGCGCGTCGCGGCGACGGCCATGATCGCCGCTTCGGCAAGCGCCGTGCCGCCGTCGTAGTGCGAGGCGTTGGCCACATCCATGCGGGTGAGCGAGCAGATCAGGCTCTGGTACTCGAAGATCGCCTGGAGCGTCCCCTGGCTGACCTCCGGCTGGTACGGGGTGTAGGCGGTGTAGAACTCGCCGCGGCGCAGGATCTGGTCGACCGCGGCCGGCACGAAGTGGTTGTAGGCGCCGGCGCCGAGGAAGATGCTGTGGCTGCCGGCGTGGGCGTTCTGGCCGGCCATGGCGTTGAGCTCGCGCCGCAGCTCGATCTCGGACATGGGGCGCGGCAGGTTGAGCTGCGGGAAGCGCACTGCCTCGGGCACGGCGGAGAACAGCTCCTCGATGCGCTCGATGCCGATCGTCGCCAGCATCTCGGCCCGGTCGGCGTCGGTGATCGGAATATAGTGGGACAAGAAAGGCCTCCGTTCCTGGTTCGAACGTCGCACGCGGAGCGTCACACGCGCCCGCGAGAGCGCTGCGCCGCCTCGACATCGCAGGCGCGCGAGCACGCAGCGTGCGAGCGTGCAACCTAATGGGCGCTCGCCTCGACGTGCCGCTCGTACGCCTCGGCGCTCATCAGCGCGCCGACTCCCTCGGCGACGCGGATCTTCACCAGCCACCCCTCGCCGTACGGGTCGCTGTTGATGAGCTCGGGGCTGTTCAGCAGCGCCTCGTTCACCGCAATGATCTCGCCGGCCACCGGCAGGTACAGGTCCGAGGCGGCCTTGACCGACTCGACCGCGCCGAAGATGCCGCCGGCCTCGAAGCTGGCGCCGACCTCGGGCAGATCCACGTACACCACATCGCCGAGCGCGTCCTGCGCGTAGTCGGTGATGCCGACGGTCGCCTCGTCGCCCTCGATGCGGATCCACTCGTGGGTTTGGGTGTACTGCAGCTCGGGCGGGGTGTTGAAGGCCATCGCGTTGCTCCTCCTCATCCCTGGCGGGGCTATGGGGGCCACAGGCCCCGAAAGAGACATCCTTGGAGGGGTGATGCCCCTCCGAACCTCGCCTTACCTCTTGTACCGCGGCTTGTAGAACGGCAGCTTGACCACGCGGGCGCGCACCGGCTTCTCGCGCACCACCACATCGAACTCGCTCCCCTCGGCGGCCAGCGCGGTGGGCACGTAGCCCATGCCTAGGTTCCGGCCGAGCGTCGGCGAGGGCATGCCGGTGGTCACATGCCCGATGGGCTGCCCCTCCAGGCTGCGGATCTCGTAGCCGGCGCGCGCCACACCGCGCCCGACCATCTCGAAGCCCACCAGCCTGCGCCGGACGCCCTCCTGCTTGATCCGCCGCAGCGCCTCGGCGCCGACGAAGGGGCCCTTGTCCAGCTTGACGACCCAGCCGAGCCGCGCCTCGTACGGGTTGGTCGTCTCGTCGATCTCGTGGCCGTAGAGCGCCAGCCCGGCCTCGAAGCGCAGGCTGTCGCGCGCGCCGAGGCCGCACGGCTTGAGCCCCGCGCCGCGCCCGATCGCCAGCAGCCCGTCCCACAGCGGCTCGACGTGCTCGCCGCTCACGAACAGCTCGAAGCCGTCCTCGCCGGTGTAGCCGGTGCGCGCCACCACCGCCGGCATGTTGAAGACCTCGGCGCGCGCCACGCCGTGGAACGGCAGCCCAGCCGCAGCCTCCCCGGCCACCTGACGCAGCAGCGTCTCGGCCGCAGGCCCCTGCAGCGCCAGCATCGCCGTGCGGTCCGACGCGTCCGTCACCTCGGCGTCGAAGCCGCGCGCGTGCTCGCGCATCCAGGCGACATCCTTCTCGATGTTCGAGGCGTTGATGACCACAAGGTAGTGGTCGCCGAGATTGTAGACGAAGGTGTCGTCCACGATGCCGCCGTCGGGCCGGCAGAGCAGGGCGTAGCTCGCCTGGCCCGGCCCGATCGCGGCGATGTCCGCGGTGAGGACGTGCTGCAGGAAGGCCAGCGCGTCGGGGCCGCGCACCTCCACCTCGCCCATGTGGCTGATGTCGAACAGACCGGCGGCGGTGCGCACCGCGGTGTGCTCGTCGATGATGCCGCTGTACTGGACCGGCATCTCCCAGCCGCCGAACGGGACCATGCGCGCGCCGGCGGCCACGTGCCACTCATAGAGCGGCGTGCGTTTGAGCGGACTCTGGTCAGCCATGGCAGCACCCCTCTCGAACTTACGCTACGAGACGACGTTCATGCAAAACGCGGACAGAATCAGGCAGCTCGCCTGAACTCTGTCCGCTGACCTGAGAGATGCCTCGCCGGAGCGAGTTTCTCCGTCGGTGCCGGCGCCATAGCGCGGCTCTCCAGAGTGCCGTCCGGGCGCAGTCCTTGAACCTGAGAGTTTCGCGCGGGGATCGGCGGCCCCGGCTTGCTCCTTCGGCGACCGCGAGCGGTGCTCTCCCGCGCCCATCATCCGGCCTGTCTGCTGTTTGCGGTACTATACCACACTTCGGCCACAGCCAGCCGATGTGCGGTGCGGCAGGGTGATGGGCCGCCCGCGGCGCCCGCAAGCCCGAGGGGCCGCTCAGTGCCTTTTGAAGATCGAGGTGCGGATGTGCAGTTCCTCGCCGCATGCCGCGCAGCGACCGCCGTCCAGCCCCGCGGCCTTGACCACGCCGCCCGAGCGGTCGATCACCGTCGCGCTGCAGGCGCTGCAGGCGGTGGCCTGCCCGGCCTCGGGGCCGTAGACGAACAGCAGCCCCGCCTCGTGGCCGGCCCGGCGCGCCCGCGCCACCGCCGCCGCCGCGGCCGAGCCCGCGTCGCCCGGCAGCACGTGCCAGGGCGTGTGCGGCCCGAGCGTCTCCAGGATCCAGCCGGCCAGCCCCGCCAGCTGCTCGGGCGTGTCGTTCACGCCGGGGTGCAGCCGCGTCGTCACCTCGATGTGCACCCCCCAGCGGCGGCGCGCGTGGGCCGCCACCTCGAGGATGCCGCGCCACTCATCCGCGCCGGTCAGGCGCCGGTAGGCGCCGTCCTCGAACGCCCGCAGGTCCAGGCTGATGCCGTCCAGGTAGTGGCCGAGCTGGTCGAGCGCGGCCAGCGTGGCGTAGCCCGACGTGACCAGCGCCGTGTAGCGGCTGTTCGCCCGGCAGGTGCGCAGCAGGTCTAGCACATACTCGTGCGCCACCGACGGGTCGCTGTAGCTCCACACCACCCCGCGGCAGAGCTTGTCCAGCGCCACGCTCGCCACCCGCTCGGGGTCCAGCTCCCGGCGGCGCTGCCCCTCCTCGGGGACGCGGCCGTACTGCCCGCGCTGCTGGTCGGCGGGGAAGGCGTAGCCCCAGCCGCCGATCGACAGCACCGGGGTGCCGGGGAAGAAGTGCCACAGCCGGTGCTCCTCGACCGGCCCGACGTTCGCCGCGCTGACCAGGCCGTGGTTCGTCACGGCGATGCCGCCGCCGGTGTGGGTGCGCACCAGGCAGCGCCCGACCTCGCCGTCGCCGAGGGAGCAGCACCACTGGCACACGCCGCAGCGCAACCTGCCGTCCGGCAGCGGCTCAACAAGCTCGGTGAGACGGGTGGTCATAAACCTGCTCCTGCTAGCGTTCTCATGGGCGATGGGGTATAATGCCAGCGCTGAAAAGCGCAGAGCACAGCGAAGGACTCAATGGACGAACGACCTCTCCGGCGCAGACTAGGGCTCGACGACAGCACCGCGGTGGTCGAGCAGGCGGCGCCCCCCGATCTCCTCGGCGCCCCCACGGCAACGGAGCACGCCCCGGTGGGGGTGCGCAGCGTGGTGCGCGAGCTGCTCGAGACAGCAATCTTCATCCTGCTGGTGTTCCTGATCGTGCGCGGCGTCGTGCAGAACTTCAAGATCGAAGGCCAGAGCATGGAGCCGAACCTCCACAGCGGCCAGTATATCCTCGTCAACAAGCTGGTGTACTTCCACTTCGATCTGAACGCGCCGCTGCGGCTCCTGCCCGGCAATGCCGACCTCCCGCCGCGCATGGTCTACCCGTTCACCATGCCCCAGCGCGGCGACGTCGTCGTCTTCGAGTACCCGAACGACTTCAGCAAGGATTATATCAAGCGGGTGATCGCCCTGCCAGGTGAGACGGTCGTGATCCGCGACGGGCAGGTGTACGTCAACGGCATACCGGTGGATGAGCCCTACCTCCAGGGGGTGACGACCAACTGCCGCGTCGAGGACCCGTGCGCGAACGGCAACCCGATCACGGTCCGGCCCGGCACGGTGTTCGTCCTGGGCGACAACCGGATGAACAGCAGCGACTCGCGCGAGTGGAACGAGCTGCCGCTCGACCGGATCATCGGCAAGGCCTGGGTCTCGTACTGGCCGCGCGACTACTGGGGCGTGATCGAGACGCCTACCTACGCCTCCCTACCGTAATCCAGTATGGGCAGGACTTCAATAGTCCATCGGTCATGTGTAATGCGTAACTCGTCGTCCGCCGGGGGTTCAGCGGTTTCGGGCCGCGTTTCGTCGTAGGCATTACGTATTACACAATGCACGTCGCGATCAACGCCCACCTCCTCGCCCACACCCGCACCTTCCGCCGCGCCGGCGTCTCGAACTACGTCGAGGCGCTGCTGGCGCACCTCGGGCAGGTGGACCGCAGCAACCGCTACACCGTCTACACCACCCGCGGCCTGGGCGCGGAGCAGCTGAACCTGCCGCCCAACTTCCGCGTGCGCCCGAGCCGGCTGCCGACGATCAACCCGCGCGTCCGCATCCCCTGGGAGCAGCTGCTCGCGCCCGCGCTCCTGCGGCTCGGCCGGGCCGATGTGTACCACGGCGTGCTCAACGTCATGCCGCTCGCCTGCCCGGTGCCGGCGGTCGTCACCATCCACGACCTGAGCGCGTTCCTGTTCCCGCACACCTTCCGGCGCGTCAACCGCACCTACACCCGCTGGGCGATCCGCGTCTCGTGCCGGCGCGCCGCGCACCTGATCGCGGTCTCCGAGTTCACCAAGCGCGAGATCGTGCGCTGGATGCGCGTCCCGCCCGAGCGCATCACCGTCACGTACGACGCGGTCGACGCGCGCTTCGCCCCGCCGGACCCGGCCGAGGTCGAGCGCTTCCGCCGCGCCAAAGGGCTGCCGGAGCGCTTCGTCCTGTTCCTCGGCACGCTCGAGCCGCGCAAGAACATCCCGCTGCTGCTGGACGCCTACGCCATGATCGCGCGGTCGACCGACGCGCCGCTGATCATCGCCGGCTCGAAGGGCTGGCTGTACGAGCCGATCCTCGCCCGGGCCGAGCAGCTCGGGCTCGGCGACCGGCTGCGCTTCGCCGGCTACGTGGACCAGGCCGAGCAGCACCTGTGGTACGCCGCCGCCACGCTGTTCGCCTTCCCGTCGCTCTACGAGGGCTTCGGCATGCCGCCGCTGGAGGCCATGGCCTGCGGCACGCCGGTGGTGGTCAGCAGCAGCAGCAGCCTGCCCGAGGTGGTGGGCGACGCGGCGCTGACCGTCTCGCCAAGCGACCCCGAGGAGCTGGCGGAGGCCATGCACCGGCTGCTGGCCGACGGCGAGCTGCGCCAGGAGCTGCGCGCGCGCGGCCTGCGCCAGGCGCAGCGCTTCTCGTGGCGCGAGACGGCCGAGCGCACGCTGGCGGTCTACCAGAAGGCCGCAGGCCGGATCTGAGATGGACAATTTGGTTGACAGCTTCCCCTAACTCAGTATAATGAGAGTGCGTTAAATTCCCGTTCGCGCCTGGAGGGATGCGGCGCTTCGTCCGCACTCCTGCTGGCACATCTGGTGCCACAGCCTGCTCTTGCGCGACCATCACGTAGGGGCGAAGCGACTTCGCCCGTACAAGGAGCCTAGTCATGCCGAGCCTTGGTGTGCCGGAGCTGCTGATCATCCTGGTGATCGTGCTGTTGCTGTTCGGCGCAAGCCGTATTACGAGCGTCGCGAGCGCCTTGGGGGGCAGCATCAAGGCGTTCCGCCAGTCGGTGCGCGACGACGACCCATCCGCTACGAAGACCGAGACGACCACGGCGACCACCGTCGAGAAGACCGAGAACAAAGCCTGACGGTTCGCGTGGCTGGCCTGCTCAGACCGGGCAACAAGCGCGTAACACGGTCATCGTTCCGCCAACGTGCCAGCGCAGCACTGCTTGCGGCTGGCACGTTTTTGCGATTCCGAGCTGCTTCCTACAGCCGCTTGAGAAACTGCATGCAACGAGGCCAGAACGCCTCTGAGGGAGACTATGCCCGGTGATTTCTACGACCGCGCGCGGATCATCGTCCAGGCCGGCGACGGCGGCGACGGCGCGGCCACCTTCCGCCGCGAGAAGTATGTGCCGCGCGGCGGCCCGGACGGAGGCGACGGCGGGCGCGGCGGCCACGTCTACCTGCTCGCCGACCCGCAGCTGAATACGCTGCTCTCCTTCCGCGAGAAGATGCGCTTCAAGGCCGAGCGCGGCGGCAACGGCGGCACCTCGCGCCGGCACGGCCGCAACGGCCGCGACCTGGTCGTGCGCGTCCCGCCCGGCACGGTCGTCCGCACGACGATCGACGGCCAGCGCTACGAGGTGGACCTCGAGGCGCCCGGCATGCGGCTGCTCGCCGCCCGCGGCGGCAGGGGCGGCCTCGGCAACGTCCACTTCGCCACCTCGACGTACCAGGTGCCGCGCATCGCGGAGCTCGGCGAGCCCGGCGAGACCCGCGAGCTTGAGCTGGAGCTCAAGCTCCTCGCCGACGTGGGGCTGGTCGGCTTCCCGAACGCCGGCAAGTCGACGCTGCTCTCGATGATCAGCGCCGCGCGCCCGAAGATCGCCCCCTACCCCTTCACCACGCTCCAGCCGAACCTCGGCGTGGTAGCCGTGGGCGACTACAGCTTCGTCGTCGCGGATATCCCCGGGCTGATCGAGGGCGCCCACCACGGCGCCGGGCTCGGGTTCGAGTTCCTGCGGCACGTGGAGCGCACCCGGCTGCTGATCCACGTCGTGGACGCCGCCGGGGTAGACGGGCGCGACCCGCTGGCGGACTACCATCAGATCAACGAGGAGCTGCGCCTCTACCGGCCAGAGCTGGCCGAGCGCCCGCAGGTGGTGGCGCTGAACAAGTGCGACCTGCCCGAGGCGCAGCAGAACGCGCCGCGGCTGCGGCAGGCCATCGGCCTCCCGGACGAGGACGTGTTCGAGATCTCGGCCGCCACCGGCGAGGGGGTCGACCAGCTGCTGCAGCGGGTCGTCGCCCGCCTGCTGGAGATGCCGCCCGCCAGGAGCGCCCCGCGCGACGAGACGCTCACCTGGCCGGTGCCCGAGGTCGACGAGCGCGCCTACACGATCGAGCGCGAGCGCGATGGCTTCCGCGTGCGCGGCAAAAAGATCGAGCGCCTGATCTCGATGACCAACTTCGCCCAGCCGGACGCGCTCATGCGCATCCAGCGCGTCCTCGAGGCCAGCGGCATCAGCGCCGCGCTGGTCAGGGCCGGCGTCCAGGAGGGCGACCCGGTGTACATCGAGAAGGCCGAGCTGATCTGGTCGGACGAGTACGTGCCGGACGAGTGACGCGCTTCGCGCGCACGGCGCAGGAAAAACGGCGCCGGCGCCAGCCGGAGCGCGTTCCTGCCGCTCGGGGCGCCGTGCCGCCCGAAGCCCCGATCCTGACTCCAACCTGCGGGTGCTTCTGCGGGCCTGGCGCCTCCGGTGCACTCGCGTCGCAGGAGAGCTTATAATCTGCCGCGGGGAGGCCCGGAGGCCAGCGGCCCGCCACGGGCGCTTTTTCCCCGCTGCAGCGCGGCGCAAAGGCGCGAGGCCCACCGCGCCACCGTGTACGACCGATAACCTGTAGCCTGCTGGCCCAACGCTGAACAATCGCATGAGGCAACGGAGCAGGGTAGTGGCAAAGCTCACGGATTATGTGCCCGCCAGGTCGCCGGCGCAACGCCCGCCCTCATCCAACAAGCGCCGGGCGAACCTCCGCCGCGCGCTCCTGCCGCTGGTGGACGCAGTCCTGATCCTGGCTGGCTTCGCGGTGGCCTACTGGATGCGCTACCTGGTGCGCTGGCCGGCGCCGCTCCAGAGCATCGTGCGCGAGGTGCTCACCCAGAACTTCGTGCCGATCACCGCCTTCCTGCCGATCGCGCTGCTGCTCACCGCGCTGCTGCTGGTGCAGTTCGCCATGAAGGGGCTCTACCACATGCCCCGCGCAGCCGGGCTGCTCGACCACGCCGGGATCATCCTCAGCAGCACCACCACCGGCATCGCGCTGCTGATCGTGGTGGTGTTCATCTACCGCCCGTTCTACTACTCGCGGCTGATCTTCGCCTTCGCCTGGATCGTTATCATCCTGCTGCTGTGCGCCTGGCGCGGCCTGCTGGTCGGCATCCGCCGCTGGCGCTGGAGCCGCGGCATCGGCCAGGAGCGCATCCTGGTGGTCGGCGGCACCGGCCTCGGCCGCCACGTCATGGAGGGCATCGTCGCCCAGCCGGACCTGGGCTTCGCGCTGGTGGGCTACCTGGACGACCGCGCGCCCGCGCCGGTGCCGGAGCGGCTGAACCAGCACTTCCGCTATCTCGGGCCGATCCGCGACCTCGACAGCCTGCTGCGCGCCGGCGGGGTGGACCAGGTGATCATCGCGCTGCCGTTCTGGGAGCACCACCGCCTCCCGGACCTGGCCGCCGCCTGCCGCGCGGCCGGCGTCGATTTCCGCGTCGCGCCGGACCTGTACGAGCTCAGCTTCGACCGGGTCGACGTCGGCGACCTGGTGGGCATCCCGCTGATCGGGCTCAAAGAGGTCTCGCTGCGCGGCTGGAACCTGGTGCTGAAGCGCGCCATGGACCTGGCGCTGGTCGTGCTGGCGCTCCCGGTGGTGCTGCCGCTCTCGCTGCTGATCGCCGCGCTGGTGCGCCTCGACTCATCCGGCCCGGCGCTGTTCCGCCAGCAGCGCGTCGGGCGCTGGGGCAAGCCCTTCACCTGCTACAAGTTCCGCACGATGGTGGTGGACGCCGAGGAGCGCAAGGCCGAGCTGCAGGCGCTCAACGAGGCCGACGGGCCGCTGTTCAAGATTCGCAACGACCCGCGCACCACGCGCGTCGGGCGGGTGCTGCGGCGCTACAGCCTCGACGAGCTGCCGCAGCTGTGGAACATTCTGCGCGGCGAGATGAGCTGGGTTGGCCCGCGGCCGGCGACGCCGCAGGAGGTGGCGCAGTTCGAGGAGTGGCACCACCGGCGCTTCGAGGTGACGCCCGGCCTCACCGGGCTGGCCCAGGTGCTGGGGCGCAGCGACATCTCCTTCGACGAGATGGTGCGGCTGGACATCTTCTACGCCGAGCACTGGTCGCCGTCGATGGACGTGCGCATCCTGCTGCAGACCATCCCGGCTGTGATCTCGGGCCGGGGCGCGTACTGAAAGCGGAGGCCGCGAAGGAGATTCCCATCGGGATCGCGCGGGCGCGACGCGCCAGAGCCGGCAGACCTCTGGTACCCCTCCTCTGCCACAGCGCGGGGAGGGGTATCGCATGCAGAGCCAGCGCGGCGGCCTCGCCCCGCGGAGGGGTTTGGGGAGGGCGGTCGTGCAGGCGCTCCGCCCTGCACCCGGGCAGCTGGTGCTGTCATTCATGCCTTGCAGGCGCTCCGCCCTGCACCACCCGCGCCAGGGCCTGCGGCCCTGGACCCGCAAGGGAACGAAAACCGTGCCAGTCTGCCCGTTGTCATGCCTCCCTACACCGATGCCCGTATCCCAGGCACAGACTGATGCGCTGCAATGCCCATCGCGGGGAAGGTTCGGAAGGGGCTGCACAGCCCTTGCGGCGGAGAGAGCGCGAGAGGGGCAGCGGCACCTCTCGCGTGAAGTACGCTGTGACCGCACCGCGTAACTCCTGTAACATGGTGAGTAGTGCTGCGGCGGCTCCGCAGCACACGCCGCGCCCCGTCTCCCTGCGCAGCGAGGGCGGGCGGTGAGAATCTTGCATCCCACGCGAACGAAGGAGTACTGATGCGCGTCTTGATCACTGGCGGCGCCGGCTTTCTCGGCTCCCATCTGTGCGACCGCTTCCTGGCCGAGGGACACACCGTGATCGCCATGGACAACCTGATCACCGGCAGCATCGAAAACATCGCCCACCTCGCCGGCCACGAGCGCTTCAGCTTCATCAAGCACGACGTCACCAACTACATCTTCATCGACGGCCCGCTCGACGCTATCCTGCACTTCGCCTCGCCCGCCTCGCCGGTCGACTACCTCGAGCTGCCCATCCAGACCCTCAAGGTCGGCGCGCTCGGCACCCACAAGGCGCTCGGCCTGGCCAAGGACAAGGGCGCCCGCTTCCTGCTCGCCTCGACCTCCGAGGTCTACGGCGACCCGCAGATCCACCCGCAGCCGGAGAGCTACTATGGTTATGTAAATCCGATCGGCCCGCGCGGCGTCTACGACGAGGCCAAGCGCTTCGCCGAGGCCATGACCATGGCCTACCACCGCTACCACGGCGTCGAGACGCGCATCGTGCGCATCTTCAACACGTATGGGCCACGCATGCGGCTGCGCGACGGGCGGGTGGTGCCGAACTTCATCCAGCAGGCGCTGCGCGGCGAGCCGCTGACGGTGTACGGCGACGGCCAGCAGACGCGCTCGTTCCAGTACGTGGACGACCTGGTGGAGGGGATCTACCGGCTGCTGTTCTCGGACGAGGTGGAGCCGGTGAACATCGGCAACCCGGGCGAGTTCACCATCCGCGCCTTCGCCGAGCTGGTGAACCGGCTGACGGGCAACAAGGCCGGGATCGTCACCAAGGACCTGCGCACGCAGGACGACCCGCAGGTGCGCCAGCCGGACATCAGCAAGGCGCGCCGGGTGCTGGGCTGGGAGCCACGCATCAGCCTGGAGGAGGGGCTGGCGCGCACCATCCCGTGGTTCCGCGAGCAGCTGCGGCGGCGCGGGGAGCTGCCGTGACGAGATGATCCGGTGACAGGCGACATTGCCAGCCGACGCATGCGACCGAATGAGCAGCACAGTGCCCCGCACTCGCCCGGCCATCCGGCGCCCCGCCACCTGATCAGCTGGGGGGCAGCGTTGGCTTTAGCGGCGGCGATCGCCCTCCTGCCGGCCGGCGAGCTGCTGGCGGGGATCGGCCTCGCGCTGGCCCTGGCGCTCCCGCTGCTAAGCCCGGCCTTCGGCGCGTACCTGGCGGTGCTCTCGGTGCCCGTGCAGGAGCTAGCCACGCTCCCGGGCGGCCTCAGCTACACGCAGGCCGCCGTGCTGCTGGCCGCCGCGGGCTGGGGGCTGCACCTCCTCGTCCGGCGGGACGCCGCGTCCGAGCCGCTCCCCCGCCCCATGGCCGCCTGGCTCCTGCTGCTGCTGGCGCTGCTGCTCTCCGCCAGCCTGACCCCCTACTCCGCCACGGAAGGGCTGAAGGAGACCGCCCGCTGGGGCGGCGCCTTCCTGATCTGGCTGGTGGCCGCGACCAGCCTGCGCCGGCGCTGGCAGCTCTACGGGCTGGTGGCCTGCCTGCTCGCGGCGCCGGCCGCCGATGCGGTGATCGGCCTGCAGCAGTTCGTGAGCGGCGACGGGCCGCCGACCTTCCGGATCGCGCCGGATCTGCCGTATGTCCGGGCCTACGGCACGATCGGCCAGCCGAACTCGTTCGCCGGCTATATGAACATGGCCTGGCCGCTGGCCCTCAGCGTGGCCGCGGGGGCGACGCTGGGCCTGTGGCGCGATCGGCGGGCGGGGCGCCGGAGGCTGCTCCTCGCGCTGCTCGCCCTCGGCGGCTGGCTGCTCACCGCCGTGCTTCTGGCGGCGCTGCTGGCCTCGTTCTCGCGCGGGGCCTGGCTCGGGGCGGCCGCCGGGGCGCTGGGGCTGGCCGCGGCGGCGTCGGTCGTTATTCTCGCGCAGGACGAGCGCGCACAGCGGGGAGACGCCCTCGCCCGGCGCCGGCCGTCCCTCCGGAGGCGAACGGTGATCGCGCTCTGGTCGCTGATCGGCGTCGCCGTCAGCGCCGTCATCGCGCTGAGCTGGGCGGGCCTGCTCCCGCAGCCGCTGGCGTCGCGGCTGGCGAGCATCGGCGGCAGCCTCAGCGTCTTCGATGCCGGCGCCGTCGAGGTCACAGCCGAGAACTTCGCGGTCGTCGAGCGCATGGCGCACCTCCAGGCCGGGGCGCGGATGCTCCAGGCGCGGCCGCTGACGGGCGTGGGCGCCGGCAACTTCAGCGTGGCCTACCCGGACTTCGCCGTCGGCACGTGGTACGCCTCGCGCGGGCACGCCCACAACTACTACCTGCACATCGCCGCTGAGGCCGGGCTGATCGGGCTGGCCGCCTATCTGGCGCTGCTCGGCAGCCTGGTGCTCCAGGGCATCAACGCGCTCCGCACCTGGAACGGCACACTCCCGCAATGCATCGCGGTGGGATGTTGTGGTATCATCGCCGCAGTTGCGGCCCACAACCTGTTCGAGAATTTGCACGTCTTAAACATGGGCATACAGCTGGCGGGGGTATGGGCGGCGCTACACGCCGAAAGGTTGGAGCCGTGAACGCCTGCGCGCCGGAACAACTCGGAGAGACTCGAACGCTGGACTTCGTCCACAACGCACGGGGACGTGCAACGCGATACCGGAGAGAGCGATGCGCTATCTGGTGACCGGGGGTGCGGGCTTCATCGGCAGCCACCTATGCGATGCGCTGCTGGCGCGCGGCGACGAGGTGGTGTGCCTCGATAACTTCAACGACTACTACAGCCCGGCGCGCAAGCGCAGCAACATCGCCGCCGCCTCCAAGCACCCGGGGTTCACGCTGGTCGAGGCCGACTTCCGCGACGCCGACGCGCTGAGCGAGATCTTCGCGACGTACCGCCCGCAGAAGATCGCCCACCTCGGCGCCATGGCGGGGCCGCGCCCCTCGATGGAGCGCCCCGCGCTCTACGAGGACGTCAACATCCGCGGGACGCTGAACCTGCTGCGGCTGGCGGGCACGAGCGGCGCACAGGGCTTCGTGCTGGCCTCGACCTCCTCGGTGTACGGCCTGTCGCCGACCCCGTGGAGCGAAGATTCGCCGACCGACCGGCCGCTCTCGTACTACGCGGCCACCAAGAAGGCGGCCGAGGTGCTGGCCTACACCGCGCACAACCAGTACGGCACCCCGACGCGGGTGGTGCGCTTCTTCACCGTGTACGGCCCGCGCGGCCGGCCGGACATGACCCCGTCGCTGTTCATCGAGCCGATGCGCCAGGGCCGGCCGATCACCCTGTTCAACGGCGGCGTCGGCGTGTACCGCGACTGGACCTACGTCGACGACATTATCGCCGGGGTGCTCGCGGCGCTCGATACGGACCTGCCGTACGAGATCTTCAACCTGGGCAACTCGAGCCCGGTGCAGCTGTGCGACTTCATCGCGACGCTGGAGGCGGTCACCGGCCTGAAGGCGACGATCGAGTCGCGCCCGCTGCCGCCGGCCGACCCGCCGTCGACCTACGCCGACATCAGCAAGGCGCGGCGCATGCTCGGGTTCGAGCCGCGCACGTCCGTGGAGCAGGGGCTGGCACAATTCTGGCAGTGGTACTGCGATCAGGTCATCGGATAGACGGCACACAGCCCTGGTGCGTCCGGAAGGGATAGCCATGATCAACGAATCGACAACCGAGCGCTCCCAGCCAGAGGAGGCGGACGCACCACCGGAGTCGCCGGCCGAGCAGGAGGTCGAGCGGCGCGGGTTCTCGCTCGGGCGCTCGCTGCGCGACCCGCGCACGCTGATCTCGTTCGGCCTGGCGCTGGCGATCATCCTGTTCGTCTTCCGCAGCTTCGACATCGACCTCGAGGCGACCATGGCCTACGTGCGTGGCGCCGACCCGCTGCTGATGCTCACGGCGCTGGTGGTGTTCTACCTGACGTTCCCGCTGCGCGCCTTCCGCTGGCGCATGCTGCTGGACAACGCCGGGGTGCCGGTGCGCGCCGGGCGGAAGACGTGGGCCTCGATGCCGGCGCTGATGGAGTACATGTACCTGTCGTGGTTCGCCAACTGCATCGTGCCGGCCAAGCTCGGCGACGCCTACCGCGGCTACCTGCTCAAGCGCAACGGGCAGGTCTCGTTCTCGTCGACCTTCGGGACGATCTTCGCCGAGCGGCTGCTCGACATGATCGGCCTGTTCACCTTCCTGGTCATCTCGGGCTGGTTCGTGTTCGGCACGAGCCTGCCGCCGCAGACGAACATCATCTTCATCTCCGGCCTGGTGCTGGTCGGGATCATCATCTCCGGGCTGGCGAGCATGCGCTGGTTCAGCCCGCTGGTGCGGAAGCTGATGCCGCGGCGCCTCCACCGCGTCTACGGGCAGTTCGAGCACGCGGCGCTGCGCTCGTTCCGCCCCGGGCTGCTGCCGCGCCTGATCGCCCTCACCGGCTGCGTCTGGCTGCTGGAGGGCTTCCGGCTCTACTTCGTCATCCAGGCGCTGGAGGTGGAGGGGCTGCAGCTCGCGCTGCCGGTGATCATCTTCGTCGCCCTGGCCTCGTCGCTGCTCACCGCCATCCCGCTGACGCCGGCCGGCCTCGGCGTGGTGGAGGGCGCCGTCACCGCGGTGCTGGTGATGTTCCTGCCGGCCGCCACGGCCCTGCAGGCCGAGTCCAGCCACAACCTCGCGCTGGCGGTCACGGTGCTCGACCGGACGATCAACTTCTGGAGCATCGTGGTGTTCGGCCTGCTGCTGTATATCTTCAGCAAACGGAAATGACTCTGACGGGCGGCCGCTCACCCTGCGCCCCGCAGGCGAGGGCCATTCCCCCCGCACCACGCGCAGCATGCGAGTAGGAATCGACTACACCGCCGCCGCCTGGCAGGGCGCCGGGATCGGGCGCTACACGCGCGACCTGGTGCGCGAGATCCTGACCCTGGGCGGCGAATACCGCTACACGCTGTTCTACGCCGCCGGCTGGCCGGGCGCCGCGGTGCCCTACCAGGATGAGCTGGACCGCCTCTGCGCCGCGCACCCCAACGTCCGCGCCGCCCCCATCCCGCTGCCGCCGCGCCGGCTCACCCAGCTCTGGCACCGGCTCCGGGCGCCGATCCCGGTCGAGCTCTTCACCGGGCCGCTCGACGTGCTGCACGAGCCGGACTTCGTGCTGCCGCCCACCCGCGCCCGGCGCCGGATCGTCACCATCCACGACCTCTCCTACATGGTCCACCCAGAGTGCGCCCTGCCGAGCGTCGCCCGCTACCTCAACGGCGCGGTGCCGCGCAGCCTGGCGCGCGCCGACGCGGTCGTCGCCGACTCGCACGCCACGCGGCGCGACCTCGAGCGCCTGCTGGGGGTCGAGCCGGGCCGCGTGGCCGTGATCTACCCAGGGGTCGGCCCGCAGTTCCGGCCGCTCGCGCCGGAGGTCACCGAGCCGGTGCGGCGCAGGCTGGGGCTCCCCGAGCGCTTCATCCTGTTCGTCAGCACCATCGAGCCGCGCAAGAACCTGGTCCGGCTGGTGGAGGCGTTCGCGCGGCTCATCGGCGCCGAGGGGCAGGCCGGGCGGCCCGCGGCCTGCGGCCTGCACCTGGTCATCGCCGGCCGGAAGGGCTGGCTGTACGAGCCGGTCTTCGAGGCGATCGCGCGGCTGGGGGTGGAGTCGCGGGTGCGCATGCTGGACTTCGTGAACGACAGCGACCTGCCGATGGTGTATAATCTGGCCGAGGCGTTCGCGTACCCGTCGATCTACGAGGGGTTCGGCTTCCCGCCGCTCGAGGCGCTGGCCTGCGGAACGCCGGTGGTGGCGTCGGACAGCTCGAGTCTGCCGGAGGCGCTCGGCGACGCGGCGCTTCTGGTGCCGCCGCACGATACCGGAGCGATCGCTGCCGCGCTGGAGCGGGCAATCAGCGACCCGGAGCTCCGCTCACGCGTGCGAGCTGCTGGGCCGGAGCAGGCGCGCCGGTTCACGTGGGAGCGCGCGGCGCGGCAGGTTCTCGATCTGTACCGGAGCTAAGGCCACATGGCGCACCGGCCCGATATGCCCCGCGATACCCTCGCACCCGTGGCAGAGAGCCGCAGCCTCGCGCTCGCGCGCCTGCTCTCGGTTGTCTTCAACCCTATGGTCGCCGGCATCGCCTCCTACTTCGCCGTGGGCTACTACGCCTTGGACAGCGGCGAGAACGGCCTGTCGTGGGCCGGCGTGGCGGTGCTGCTGCAGGTGCTGCCGCCGCTGCTGTTCTACCTGGTGCAGCTGCGGCGCGGCGCGTTCAGCGACCCGGACGTCTCGGTGCGCCACGAGCGCAACCAGATGTACCTGTTCGCCACCTTCTCGGTGCTGATCTCGATCGGCGTGCTGGCGGCGCTGGGGGTGCCGCGGCCGCTGCTGGCGCTGGCCGTGG
This sequence comes from uncultured Roseiflexaceae bacterium, assembly GCA_937974195.1. Classification (GTDB taxonomy): domain Bacteria; phylum Chloroflexota; class Chloroflexia; order Chloroflexales; family Roseiflexaceae; genus CALJIC01. The sequence goes on from CALJIC010000169.1 coordinate 51,241, forward strand.
GCACGCTGCTGATCGGCGTGGTCTGCGGCATCGTCAACCTGTTCTGGAAGATCAGCATGCACGGCGCGGGCATGGGCTCGCTCGCCACGGTGACGCTGCTGTACACCGGAACGCCCGGCCTGGCGCTGTGGGCGCTCGCCGCGGCCGTCGGCTGGGCGCGCGTCCGCACCCGCAACCACACGCCGCTGCAGGTGCTCGGCGGCCTCGCGTTATCGGCAGTCATGATGGCGGTGTCGTTTGCTTTTATCGCGCAGTGACCCGCCCACAAGGAGGATACAATGGCCAAGGTTCGCATGACCAAGGGCAAGTTTGACCGCATCAACGCCTGCGCGAACGAGCAGGGCGTGATCGCCGCGGCCGCGCTCGACCAGCGCGGCTCGCTGAAGAAGGCCATCGCCAAGGCGCGCGGCGAGGGCGGGACGGCCACCGACCAGGATCTCTCGACGTTCAAGGCGATCGGGACGCGCATCCTGACCCAGTACGCCTCCGCGATCCTGATGGACCCGGAGTACGGCCTGGAGGCGATCCAGCAGCGCGCGCCGGGCACCGGCGTGCTGGTGTCCTACGAGAAGACCGGCTACGACGCTAGCGTCAAGGGGCGCCTGCCGGACCTGCTGAGCGAGTGGAGCGTGCGCCGCATCGTCGAGCTCGGCGGCCACGCGGTGAAGATCCTGCTCTACTACAACCCCTTCGACGACGCCAAGATCAACAGCGTGAAGCAGGCGTTCATCGAGCGGGTGGGCGCCGAGTGCGCGGCCTACGACATCCCGTTCTTCCTTGAGCCGCTGGCCTACGACGATGAGATCGGCGACGAGAAGAGCTTCGAGTTCGCCAAGGTCAAGCCGAAGTACGTGACGGCCTACATGGAGGAGTTCTCCAAGCCGCGCTACGGCGTGGACGTCCTCAAGGTCGAGGTGCCGGTCAACATGAAGTTCGTCAGCGGCACGCGCGCCTACGCCGGGCAGGAGGCGTACTCGCGGCAGGAGGCCATGAAGCTGTTCCGCGAGGCGGCGGATGCGGCGAGCAAGCCGTTCATCTACCTGAGCGCCGGCGTGAGCGACGAGGTCTTCCGCGAGACGCTCGAGCTGGCCGCCGAGGCCGGCACGCGCTTCGCCGGCGTGCTGTGCGGCCGCGCCACCTGGCAGGACGGCATCCCGGCCTACGCGAAGGAGGGCGCCGAGGGGTTCGAGGCCTGGCTCAAGGACCGCGGCGTCAAGAACATCCAGGCGCTCAACGAGGTGCTCGCCAAGGGCGCCCACCCGTGGTGGGAGATCTACGGCGGCAAGGAGAACATCGAGGTCGTCGATCAGGTGATCAGCGCGCTGTAGTTCCACGGAGGGCACGGAGGACACGGAGCGCCGGATCTGCGCCCTCCGTGATCTCCGTGCCCTCCGCGGATTCTGGGCGGAGAAACGCGATGAGCACAGCGGCCGACTCGCTCCTCTACGAGCGCATCTACCTGGTGACGAGCCAGATCCCGCCCGGCCAGGTGGCCAGCTACGGCGACGTCGCCGCGGTGGTGGGCGGCGGCTGCGACGCGCGCACGGTGGGCTACGCGCTCAGCGAGCTCCCGCCGGACCGCGCGGAGGTGCCCTGGCAGCGGGTGGTCAACCGCGAGGGGGCGATCAGCACCCGCGGGCTGCGCCAGCGCGAGCTGCTCGAGGCCGAGGGGGTCAGCTTCGACGCGCAGGGCCACGTGGTGATGGCCCGCCACCGCTGGCGCGGCCCCTCGGCCGAGTGGGCGGCGGAGCACGGCTTCAACACCCTGCCGGAGCGCGACGAGGGCGAGCAGCTGAGCCTCTTCTGATCCACGGAGGGCGCGGAGAGGCGATCCACGGCGTCCGACGATGGGCACGGAGAGGCGATCCACGGCGTCCGACGATGGGCACGGAGGGCACGGAAAGCGATGAAGCGTGTGCGCAAGGGGTGGACCCCCTCCATCTGGGCTAGCCTGCGGCCGTTCGGCATCGGCGAGCAGCGGCCGAACAACTACCTCGAGATCTGGAAGGCGCTGAAGGAGAACCGCGGCCAGCTTCCCTACGCCTACCGGATCCTCACGCAGGGCGTCTGCGACGGCTGCGCGCTCGGGACGACCGGCATGCGCGACTGGACGCTCGACGGCATCCACCTCTGCAACATCCGCCTGCGCCTGCTGCGCCTCAACACGATGCCCGCGTTCGACCCGGGCATCCTGGCCGATGTGGCCCCGCTGCGCGGCAGGCGGAGCGCCGAGCTGCGCGACCTCGGCCGGCTGCCCTACCCGATGATCCGCCGGCGCGGCGAGCCGGGCTTCCAGCGCATCAGCTGGGACGCGGCGCTCGACCTCGTGGCGGAGCGCATTCGCGCCACCACGCCGGACCGGCTGGCCTTCTACCTCACCAGCCGCGGCATGCCCAACGAGTCCTACTACGCCGCGCAGAAGGCCGTGCGCGCCCTCGGCACCAACTCGATCGACAACGCGGCGCGCGTCTGCCACTCCCCCAGCACCGTGGCCCTCAAGCAGGCCCTCGGCGTCGCCGCGAGCACCTGCTCCTACCGCGACTGGATCGGCACCGACCTGATCGTCTTCGTCGGCTCGAACGTCGCCAACAACCAGCCGGTGGCCACCAAGTACCTGCACTACGCCAAGAAGGCCGGCACGCAGGTGGTGCTGGTCAACACCTACCGCGAGCCGGGCATGGAGCGCTACTGGGTGCCGTCGGTCGCCGAGAGCGCCCTGTTCGGCACCCGGATCGCCGACCGGACCTTCCTGGTCAACACCGGCGGCGACGCGGCCTTCTTCAACGGCGCGCTGCGGCACCTGGCCGAGACCGGCCAGCTCGACACGGCGTTCATCCGCGACCACACCGCCGGCTTCGAGCAGGTCCTGGCGGAGATCGGCCGGCAGAGCTGGGACGAGATCGAGCGGGTCTCGGGCGCGACGCGGGCCGAGATCGAGGAGTTCGCGCGGCTCGTCGGCCGGGCGAAGAGCGCGGTGTTCGTGTGGAGCATGGGCGTCACCCAGCACGAGTCCGGCGAGGACCAGGTGCGCGCGATCATCAACCTGGCGCTCAGCCGCGGCTTCCTGGGCCGCGAGGGGTGCGGCCTGATGCCGATCCGCGGCCACTCCGGCGTCCAGGGCGGCGCGGAGATGGGCGCCTACTCGACGGCCTTCCCCGGCGGCGTGCCGATCGGCCCCGAGAGCGCCGCGGCGCTGAGCGCGCAGTGGGGCTTCAGCGTGCCCTCCGAGCCAGGGCTGACCGCGCCGCAGATGATCGACGCGGCCGCGGCCGGCCGGCTCGACCTGCTCTTCTCCTCCGGCGGCAACTTCCTCGAGGTGCTGCCCGACCCGGCCTACGTCGACGAGGCGCTCGGCCGCGTGCCGCTGCGGGTGCACATGGACATCGTGCTCTCGAGCCAGATGCTGGTGGACCCGGCGGACACCGTGCTGCTCCTCCCGGCCGCGACGCGCTACGAGATCCCGGGCGGCGTCACCGAGACCAGCACCGAGCGGCGCGTGATCTTCAGCCCCGAGATCCCCGGCCCCCGCCCCGGCGAGGCGCGCCCGGAGTGGGAGGTGTTCCTGGAGCTGGCGGCGCGCGCCCGGCCCGAGCTGGCCGCGAAGCTGCGCGTGGCCGGCACCCCCGAGCTGCGGGAGGAGATCGCGCGCGTCGTGCCGATGTACGACGGCATCCAACACCTGCGCCGGGCCGGCGACCAGTTCCAGTACGGCGGGCCGCACCTGTGCCCCGGCGGCGTCTGCCCCACGCCGGACGGGCGGGCGCGCTTCGTCCCGGTGCGGCTGCCGCGCCGCGAGCTGCCCGACGGGCACTTCGTGCTCTCCACCCGGCGCGGCAAGCAGTTCAACAGCATGATCCACGAGCAGCGCGACGCGATCACCGGCGCCCGGCGCGACGCCGTGCTGATCAGCCGCGCCGACGCCGAGCGGCTCGGCCTGGCCGACGGCGAGCCGGTGGTGGTGTGGAACGAGCGCGGCCAGCTCAGCGGCAGAGTCGCGATCGCGCCGATCCTGCCCGGCAACGTCCAGGTCCACTGGCCGGAGGGCAACGTGCTGCTGGACCACGCGCGGCGCTCGCCCGTCGCGCACGTGCCGGACTACAACGCCGTCGTGCGCATCAGGAAGGCCGAGGAGGCGACGTGAGCGACCAGGACCTCGCCTATGACCTGCACGTGACGCCCGCCGCGCGCACCAGCACGACGCGGGCGCGGGTCCTCACCGTCGAGCGGGGCGCCTCGCGCAGCCGGAGCGACCGGCTGGCCACCGAGGAGCCGCTCGAGATCCGCGTGCTCGCCGGCGGCGAGCGGCGGACGGTCGCGGTGACGATGCGCACGCCCGGCGCCGACTTCGAGCTGGCGGCGGGGTTCCTGTACGGCGAGGGGGTCGTGGGCAGCCGCGAGGAGATCGGCCAGATCAGCTACTGCGTCGACCGCGAGCTGAGCGAGGAGCAGCGCTACAACGTCGTGAACGTGGCGCTGCGCCGCGAGCAGCTGCCGGACCTGTCCTCGCTGGAGCGGCACTTCTACACCACCAGCGCGTGCGGCGTGTGCGGCAAGGCCAGCATCGAGTCGCTGCAGCTCCGGTGTCCCGCGCCGCTGCCCGCGGGGCCGGTGGTGCCGGCCGAGGCGCTCTTCCAGCTCCCGGACGCGCTGCGGGCCGAGCAGGGGCTGTTCGCGACGACCGGCGGCCTGCACGCGGCGGCGCTGTTCGAGCCCTCGCCCGGCGGCGAGATGCGCCTGCTGGCGCTGCGCGAGGACGTGGGGCGGCACAACGCGCTCGACAAGCTGGTGGGCTGGGCGCTGCTGCAGGGCCGCCTCCCGCTCCACCGGGCGCTGGTGATGGTCAGCGGCCGCGCCAGCTACGAGATCATGCAGAAGTGCCTCGCCGCCGGCGCCCCGATCGTCTGCGCCGTCTCCGCGCCCAGCAGCCTGGCGGTCGATGTGGCCCGCGCCTTCGGCATGACCCTGGTCGGCTTCCTGCGCGGCGAGCGCTTCAACGTGTACGCCGGCGCCGAGCGGATCGCGCGCTAGGCCGGCGCCCCCTTCGCCCCTCGCCGGCCCCGCCGCGCCCGGTAGGCCCACATGGCCCCGACCACCCCGGCGGCCACCGCCGTCGCCCCGAGCGCGCCCCGCAGCAGCTCCGGCGCGCCCGGCTCGACCGGGATCACCAGCAGCGTCGTCGAGTAGGGCGGGAAGGTGACCTCGAGCGGCTCCAGCGGGCCGGCGTACGGCGCGACGGCCACCTCCTGCCCCTCGACGTGCTGCCACACCTCGGCGCGCCCGGCCGCCCGCGCGCCGCGGATCTCGATCGTCCCCGCGTAGGCGGTGTCGGGGCTCTTGTTGATCACCATCACGCTCAGCGCGCCGTCGGGCCTGCGCCCGGCGTAGGCCGGCAGCAGCGCCTGGTCCGTCTCGGCCGCCAGCAGCCGGTCGCCGAACTGGCTGAACAGCCGGAAGGTGTGGTACACCGGGCGAATATTGCCGCGCCGGTCCCACACGCCGTGGAAGTTGATCCCCCACATCGCGAAGTAGGCCGCGAGCGCGATCCGGTTGACCATGAGCCGCCCGAGCATGTCGGCGGTCCAGATCGCCGCCGCCTGCGTGGTGAGGTTCTTGCTGCTGTTCGACTGCCAGGAGGCGGCGTACTCCGAGAGCACGATCGGCACCTCGCGCCGGTGCCCGTCCGGGTTGATGGCCGGGTCGCGCCACCAGGACCGGATGCGCTCGACGGCCCGGTCGAAGCGCGCCGTCGAGGCGAGCAGCTCCGGCTCGGGCGTGCGGCTGTCGCCCGGGTAGAAGTGCCAGCTCAGGCCGTCGGCGATGCCGCCGCAGGCGGTGATGAACGGCCGCATCCACTCGTCGAGCTTGCCCTCGTTGCTCACCACCGGGCCGAGCACCTTGATCGACGGGTCGACGGCCTTCATCGCGGCGACGTAGGCGCGGAACTGCTCGGCGTACCAGGCCGGGTCCAGCGGCGGCTCGCCGGGCCGCGCGACGTAGAGGTCCGGCTCGTTGCCGACCTCCCAGTACTCGGCGCCGTACTGCTTCTCCTTGTTCATGTAGCGGACGTTGTCCGCGGCCCGCTCCGGCACGCCGTTGCGCAGGCGCACCTGCACGATCAGCTGCGCGCCGAGGCCGCGCGCCACCGTGCCGGACTCGTCCATGAGCTGCTGCGAGAGGTCGTTCTCGTCCCCGGTGCGCCCGGGCGGGAAGCGCAGCAGGCTGACGCCGATCTTGCGGTACTCGGGGAAGAAGGCCTCGTCGGAGCGCGTGCCCCAGAAGTTGAAGCCGCGCAGGCCGGCCGGGATCTCCCACAGCTCGCGCCCGGCGTCCACCCAGATCGATGCGGCGGCCGATGGGCCCTGCCGCGCGCTGGCGCGTCGCGGTCGGAGGGAGAGCGCCGCCGGCGCGGTGCCGAGCGTCGTGAGGAACCGCCGGCGTCCGGGCCGGATACTTCGGGGAGCTTCTGGTGGCATGTGGCACCTCACACAGGTGATGCTGCCCACAGGAGGAGCGGGCGACGCGGCGGAGCTTCGCCCAACGCCCCGGCTCCGGGGCGCGCCGCCCTCGCTAGATGATACCCGATCTCCAGCGCCAGCGGACGGGCCACGCCGAATCGCGCAGCTTGCGCCCGCGCCGCACCTCTGGCATACTCCTGGCTGCGAGCCGCACACTGAACGAGGCCACTGCACTATGACCAGCATCGAACAGCGCCAGGCCGAGCCGCCGCTCATCCTCACCATCGACGTCGGGACATCGTCAGTGCGCGTCATGCTGTTCGACGCGCGCGGCAGGCCGGTGGAGGGGGTCGGCGCCCGCGAGAAGTACAGCGTCCGCCACGACGCCTCGGGCGCCGCCGAGGACGACCCGGACGAGGCGCTGGCGCGCGTCGGGCGCTGCCTGGACGAGGCGCTGGCCGCCGCCGGGCCGCTGGCGGACGCGATCGGCGGCGTCGCGGTGGACACGCTGGTCTCGAACCTGCTGGGGCTGGACGCCGGCGGGCGGCCGATCACGCCGCTGATCACCTACGCCGACACCCGCAACGACGAGGACGCGGCGGCCCTCCGCCAGCGGCTCGACGAGCGCGAGACGCACCAGCGCACCGGCTGCCTGCTGCGCACGAGCTACTGGCCGGCGCGGCTGGCCTGGCTGCGGCGCACGCAGCCGGACGTGTTCCGGCGCGCCGCGCGCTGGGTCACGCTCGGCGAGTACCTCGAGCTGCGCCTGTTCGGCCGCTGCCGCGTGGCCTACTCGGTGGCCTCGTGGAGCGGGCTGCTCGACCGCCGCCGGCTCACGTGGGACGCGCCGCTGCTCGAGGCGCTGGAGGTCGCGCCGGAGCAGCTCTCGGAGCTCGTCGACGTCGGCGACCCGCTGGAGGGCCTGCTGCCCGAGTACGCCGCGCGCTGGCCGGCGCTGCGCGACGTCCCGTGGTTCCCGGCCGTCGGCGACGGCGCGGCGGCGAACGTCGGGAGCGGCTGTGTGACGCCCGAGCGGGTGGCGCTCACGGTCGGGAGCACCGGCGCGCTGCGGGTGGTGCTGCCCGAGGTCGACCACGTGCCCACGGGCCTGTGGTGCTACCGGGTGGACGGTCGGCGGGCGCTGCTCGGCGGCGCCACCAGCGAGGGGGGGAACGTCTACTCGTGGGCCCGCCGCGCGCTTCAGCTCGGCCCGCAGGAAGAGGTCGAGGACGCGCTTGCGGCGCTGCCGGCGGACGGCCACGGCCTCACCGTGCTGCCGTTCTTCGCCGGCGAGCGCAGCCCCGGCTGGGCCGGCGACGCGCGCGCGACCATCCACGGCCTGACCCTCGGCACCACGCCGCTCCAGATCCTGCGCGCGGCGCTCGAGGCGGTCGCCTACCGCTTCGCGCTCATCGCCGAAGGGCTGTTCGAGGACCGGGCTGCCAGCGGCGACCAGCGGCGGCCGGGCGTGCCTTCGCCGGCCGTGCGCCCCGACTCGGTGACGCTAGTCGCCTCCGGCGGCGCGCTGCTCGCCTCGCCGGCCTGGATGCAGATCATCGCCGACGTGCTCGGGCGGCCGCTGGTCGCCTCCGCCGAGACCGAGGCGACGAGCCGCGGGGCGGCGCTGCTGGCGCTGGAGGCGCTCGGCGCCCTGCCGGACCTCGCGGCCGTCCCGGCGGCGACCGGCGCCGAGTACACCCCCGACCCCGAGCGCCACGCGCTGTACCGCGAGGCGATCGAGCGCCAGCGGCGGCTGTACGCGCTGCTCGTCTGAGCCGCTACCGCTGCAGCAGCGGCAGCGCCAGCGTCGACGGGCGGGTGCTGAGCGTCTCGCGCGAGGCCCCCTGCCCGATCACCTCGATCTCGCTGAGCGCCGCGCGCGCACCCGGCCCCCCCGAGATGCCCGTCGCGCGGAACTCGATCCGGTCCACCGCCAGCGGCCGCGGCAGCCGCACGGTCGTGCTGCCGGCCGAGAGCGGCGCGATCGACTCGACCTGCTCGCGCGCAACCACCTCGCCGCCGAGCGAGAGCACCAGCTCGCCGCTCAGGCTGTAGTCGGCGGGAATGCCGGCCTGGCCCGGCTCGGCGCCGGTCAGCCGCACCTCCAGCACTGCCATGGGCAGGCTCCAGTCGAGGCGCAGCCAGGAGCCAACGCCCCCGGCCACCCAGGGCGGCGTCCGGTCGTGGAACACGCCCGCGGCGCCGGGCGCAGCCACGTAGCCGCGCCGGTCGGTCGCGCGCCGCGCCTCGCCGGAGCTCGCGGTCACCTGGGCCGCCGGCGCGATGTTCGTCCAGCCGTAGGCCGCCAGCGGGTCGGCGTCCAGCGATCCGCTGGCGTGGCCCATGTGGCAGCCCACGCAGAACACCCGCTGCCCGGCGCGCCCGGGCGAGTTGCCCTGCGCGATCGCGATCGAGGCCCGGTTGCCGCCGCGCACCACCCGGCCCTCCGCGTCGCGCAGCACGATGAACACCGGCACGTCGGCCGGCGCCGATGCCACGAACCGGCCGTTCTCGTCCACCGGCACCGTCAGCCACTTCACCGCCCGCACCTGGTCGTCGGGCGCCTCGGCGCGGTAGGAGGCGCCGGTGAACTGGTTGGCGTCGATGTAGATGTCGGCGTAGGCCACGCTGCCCGGCGGCGGCGAGTTGTTGACGAACGGCAGGCTCAGCGGCGGGTTGGCGTACACGTTCGCGTTCTCGATCCGCACCAACTCGACCTCGTCGATCGAGCGGCGGCTCCAGGTGTAGGCCGGCCGGCCCTCGCCGGTGAGCAGGCCGCGCGGCACGTTCCACTGCAGCGGGTCGTCGGCGGCCGGGGGCAGCCCCGAGTCGACCGGGAGGCGCCACTCGTTCGGGCCGTTCCCGACCGGCCGGGCGACGATCGGCACGGCGTCGAGCGCGTCGAAGTCCTCCAGGTCGCCCTCCAGCGGCACCTCCGCCAAATCGCTCCCGTCCGGCCGGATCACGTGCAGCGTGTAGCGAAGCGCCGTCCGCTGCAGCGTGAGCGTGTACTCGCGCCCGTCCTGCTGGAACCGGTAGAGAGCCTGCCGCGCGGGCTCCACCTCCGTGGAGGACTGCGAGAAGAGAATGCGGCCGTCCGGCAGGCCGGCCGGGCTGAGCGCGTAGGGCGGCCGCTGCGGCGAGTCCCAGCGCTGGCCGGCGATCGCCTCGGTCGTGTTGAAGCCGATCGCGTCGATCCCCGGCCGCGCGACCCGGATCCCGGTGTAGAACGTCGAGTGCGCCATGGTCGGGTCGCGCTGGCTGGTGTAGGCCACCAGCAGCCCGTCCTCGGTCGGCACCAGCGCCGGCTGCGCCGCGTTGTAGGTGTCCTGCCCGCTGTCATCGGTCAGGTACGAGTCGTAGCGCGGCGTCCAGGCGTAGCGGCGCATGTCGGTGCCGCTCACGTCGATGCTCATCAGGTGCCAGGTGTTCGGCGCGCCGCGGATCGGCGTCCCGTCGGCCAGGCGCCCGCGCGCCGGCAGGAAGGTGCGGTCGGTGTTGGAGTACACCAGCGTCCCGTCGGGCAGCCGGTAGCCAAGCACCGGCTGCCCGACCACCACCGTCCGGCTTCCGCCCTGCGCGGCCGGCGTCGCCTGTGGCGCAGGGGGCGGCGTCGCCGGCACCGGCGTGGCGGTCGGCGGGCGGGGCGTCAGGCGCATCTCGGGCGGGCGCGCCGTCGGCCAGATGGTCGGCTTCGGCGTGGCCGTGGGCGGCCCGGACGGCACGGAGGGCGCCTCGGGGGCGCTCGCGGGCGCCGGGTCGCGCACAACCACCTCGCGCTCCACGGTGATCACCCGGCCCTGCTGGTCACGCGCCGGCTCGCTGCCGCTGCGGTTGTCGATCCGGCTGTAGATCCCCTTCTCGCTCGGCTGGTTGAAGTTGATCCACCAGCGGCTGAAGAGGATGCGGCCGTCGGGCAGCGGCGTGGGGTGGAGCGCGCTCCCGCGCTCGGTGGTGATGCGCTGCATCCCCGTGCCGTCGGGGTTCACGACGTACAGGTTGAACGTCGGCCGGCCGTCGTAGTGCGCCCGGCTCGGGTAGCGCGAGGAGCTGAAGACGATCCGGCCGTCGGCCAGGTAGGCGGGGAACAGGTCGTCGTAGTAGCTGTAGGCCTCCGCGTTCCCCAGGCCGTCTGGGATGCTGATGCTGCGGTCGCTGGTGGTGATCTGGCGCAGGCCCGTGCCGTCGACGCCGATCTCGTACAGCCGCCAGGAGAGGCGCGGGCGGTAGGCGAGCCCGCGGAACAGCTCGGGGCCGGTCGTGCCGGAGAAGACGATGCGGCGGGCGTCGAACGACACGTCCGGCGCCTGCAGGTCCCGCAGGCCGAGCGGGTTGAGCGGGTCGCCCGGCGGGCGGGCGGTGTCGATCAGCGTGCGCAGGCGGCCGTCCGGCTCGCGCACCATCAGCCGCGAGCCGGGGGCGAAGCGCTCCAGCCCGGCCGTCAGCTGCCCGGCTGGCCCGCGGTCGGCCGGGAAGATATAGTCGCCGGTGGTCATGCGCGACCGGGCGACGAAGACGATCGGCGGCAGGCCCTCGGCCGCGCGCGTGGGGCCAGCGGGAACGACGAGCAGCGGGATGGCCAGCGCGAGGGCGAGGGCGAAGAGGAGGAGGCTGTGGGCTCTGCGGCGCGCCAGTGGCATGTCGTGTCTCCGAAGCGGCGAGCTCCCTGTGGAGTATACGCGCCATCGCCGCTTCTGACAAGATCGTGACCAGGTGACCTGGTGACAAGGTGACAGGGTGACCTGGTGAAGGAGTCACCCGGCGTTTCTGGCATATCGCGATACGCTACGGGGTTCCAGCATCACCCCGTCACCCCGTCACCCCGTCAACGGATCACCTCCCGCCCCGCACCACCGGGTTGCGCAGCTCGCCGATCCCGTCGATGGCGATGATCACCTCGTCGCCCGCCTCGAGCGACACGTCGTCCGGCGGGACGATCCCGGTGCCGGTGAGCAGCACGACCCCGTCCGGGAACAGGTTGTCGCGCCCCAGGTAGCCGATCAGCTCCTCGTACGGGCGCACGATCTTGCCGGTGCTGATCTCCCCGGCGAACAGCTGGGCGCCGCCGCGCCGGATCTCGAGCCGCACCGTGAGCGCCCGCGGGTCCGCGATCGCGTCGCAGCAGGCGATCACCGGCCCGAGCGCGCAGCAGCGGGCGTACACCTTCGCCTGCGGCAGGTAGAGCGGGTTCTCGCCCTCGATGTCCCGCGAGCTCATGTCGTTGCCGATGGTGAAGCCCACCAGCTCGAGCGCCGGGTTCACCACCAGGCCCAGCTCGGGCTCGGGCACGTTCCAGCGCGAGTCCTGCCGCACCGCCACCGCCTCGCCCGGCCCGACCGTCCTGCTCGGCGTGGCCTTGAAGAAGATCTCCGGCCGCGGCGCGGTGTACACCCGGTCGTAGATGCCGCTCCCGGCCGACTCCTCCTCGCGCGCGACGCGGCTGCGCTCGTAGGTCACGCCCGCCGCCCACACCTCCTGCGCGTCGGTCGGCTTCAGCAGGCGCAGCCGGCCCTGCCCGCTGGCCAGCTCGGACAGCTGCGCCGCCGGCGCCGCCCCGGTCACCAGCTTCAGCAGCGTCTCGCCCAGCTGGTTGCCGTGCCCGGCTGACCAGCGCAGCAGGTCGGCCATCGTCGCCCAGCGCTCGGTGACATCGTACACAGCGCCGTCTCGGACCACGCCGATCCGCGCGCCGTCCTCGGATTCGCCAAACCGGCAGAGATACATACTGGTGCTCCGTCTTGGGGCGCAGCGCGCCCTACATGCCACCGCCGTCGTTTGGCCCGCGCCACAGCTGGCGCCCGGCGTCCCAGCGCCAGCCGAGGCTCCCCGGCTCCAGCCCGCGCCGCGGCCACCCCGCCGCGATGCGCTCGGCCGTCTCGGGCCAGCTCCGCACGCCGCTCACCGCGTCCGCGGCCTCCACGCTGCACGCGCCGACCGCGTTTGCGGCTATCAGCGCATCCTCGGGGCCGAAGCCGCGCAGCAGCCCCATCAGAAAGCCGGCGATCGTCGCGTCGCCGGCCCCCGTCGTCCCGGCGACCTCGACCGCGAAGCAGGGCGCCCACAGCTCCCGGTCGCTCCACGCCAGCCGGTCCGCCGGGGCGGCCCGCGCCATCCGCGAGAGCCGCTCGGCGCCGGCCGTGCGCAGGTACATGCCGCGGTGGCCGATCTTGAGGCCGACCACGCCGGCGCCGAGCGCGATCAGCTCCCCGGCGACCGAGGCCAGCAGCTCGGCCGTCACCGCTTCCACGAGCCCGCCCGGCGCGGCCGCCATGCGCTCGAACGTCGGCCGGTCCAGCGCCAGCAGCAGCTCCTCGATGTTCGGCATGAACAGGTCGACGTGCGGCAGCGCCGCCGCCAGCACCTCGCGCCAGTCCACTAGCCCGGCCGGGCCATGTGGATCGATCATCGTCCAGTCGAGCGAGGTGCCGGCGCCGACCAGCTTCGCGCGGCGCATCAGCGTCGCCAGCTCGCGCCCGCCCTCCGCGCTCATCCGCGCCATCGTCGGCGGGTAGCCGAAGTGAAGCAGGCGCGCCTGCGCCAGCATCTCGTCCGTCACGTCGGCCGCCGTGAAGGCCGCGTTGCAGCCGGGGTGGTGGATGAACATCCGGTCGGCGTCCGGCGGGCTCAGCACGATCGTGTGCGACGTCTGCTCGCCGGGCGCCACCACGAGCCCGGCCGTCAGCTCCGGGCCGCGCGAGCCGATGATCTGCCGCACCGCCTGCCCGAACAGGTCGTCGCCGACCCGGCCCACCAGCAGCGCCGGCACGCCCAGGCGGTGCAGCGCCACACCTGTGTTCGCCACCGCCCCGCCGGTGGCGAGCGTCGCCGGGCCGGCCGCAACCGACCTGCCGGGCGTAAAGCTGACGCCGCGCGCCAGCCCCGGAAGTATATCCAGGCACAGGTGTCCAGCGACGACAACTTCGTACTGCGCCATGGGGCTTTCATCTCCTCGGGCTCGCCCCAAGTATACCGGAGACGGCTCGAAATGCAAAAAGAGGCGGCGGGAGCAGCCTCTGCCGCCCCCGCCGCCCCAGGCCGCCCGCCGGCTAGTCGGCCGCCAGGTCCTCACGGAACTGGCGCAGCGCCAGGTTGCGCTGCAGGCGCGCCTTCAGATTGCGCTGCGCCGCGTACACGTCCTTCACCTCTTTGAACAGCCGCTGGTGGCGGAGCAGGATCCTGCGCGGCGGGATGTCGTACAGGAAGTTCTCGACCAGCACCACGCGCTCCTGCTCGGTCTCCACCGCGTCGCTCACCACGCGCCACAGCTCGTCGAACTCCATCTGCTCGAGCACCAGCTGCTCCGGCGTCGGCACGCCGCGCTGCTCCAGCCGCTGCATCGCCCGCTCGCGGCTGGCCTGCGCCCGCGCCATGTCGATCAGCTCCGCCGCCACGCAGCTGCGCAGGTAGGCCAGCAGCGCCGCCAGATTCGGAAACGCGGCGAGGCGCTCCGGGCTCAGCGCCGACCACGCGCGCGAGAGGGCACGGTCGGCGATGGCGCCGTGATCCTCGTCGGGCGGCGGCTGGACGCTCTGCTGCCGGACCCAGCTGATCAGCATCGGGCGGTAGCGCTGGTAGATCGCTGCCCACGCGGCCGCCTCGCCCTCGGCGATCGCCCGCCTGAACAGGGCGTATCCCTCGTCCTGCGCCTCTCTGTCGCTCTGGTGCGCCGTCATAGCTCTACCTCTTGTTGCCGTGTCTTGTTGTTCCGGCGCTGCGCAGATCGCTCTGGGGGGACGCTCTGGGCTACCTGGATCTTCGCCAGGTCATGAGCTCTTCCTCATCTCGGTATCCTGCCGGCTGGACCGGCGCGGATAGCCCTGGTGATCGCCTCACCAGGTGGCGGGGACGGCATCGTGCGTTCGGCGACCTGACGCGTGGGGGGATATACGGCGGCGCACAGCGTCGTGCGCATCGCCACACTATACAGGACGGCGGAAGGCCGAGCGGGGTTACACACTCCTGTGGCCGTGCCGCCATGCGCTGCCGCCACCGTCGCGCCGGTGAGGGCCTCACGCGCCTTCTAGCCCTCGCCTGGTGTCGCCGACGTCACCGGCAGAATCGCCAGCACCGTGAGCGAGCCGTCGCGCCACACCCCCTCGACCTGCACAAGTCCGAAGCGCACGTCGCCCGACGGCGTGCGCTCGAGCGAGGCGGGAAGCATCGCCTCGTCGATCACTCCGGCCAATTTTAGCTGAAGCGAGGCGGCCTCCGGCACGCCGCCCGGGCCGAGCCGCGACGCCAGCACCGCTGCGCCCGGCCGCGCCAGCAGCGCGCCGTTCACGCGCACCGCCTGCCTATCGTAGTCCTGCGGGCGCTTCACCAGCGTCTCCACCGACGCCTCGCGCGGCGTGAGCGCCTGCACCTCGGGCGCCCGCATCCGGAAGCGGTACGCCCCGCCGGGGCCGAAGGAGCCCGGCCCCTCGAGCCCGCCGCGCGCGATGACCAGCGTCGAGCCACCCGACCCGCTGCGCAGCCCATCCGCGGCAGGCGCGCCCTCGCCACGCTCGATCCAGATCTGATCCTGCGCGGACCCGACCGGCCGCAGGCCCTCCGGCCCCGCGCTGAGCCGGCCCACCAGCCGCTCGCCGTCGGCGTCGGCCAGCAGGTAGCCGGCGACCGAGATGGTCCCGGGCTGCGGCTGCGCCAGCGCCTCGGCGACAAGCGCGAACTCCGGGTTCCTCCCAGCCTCCTGGGCGGGTCGCGCGGCGGCGCAGGCGGCCAGCAGCGCGGCGCTTGCCAGGAGCAGCAGCAGCGCGGCATACGGCGCCCGTCGAGCCCCAGCTGCTGGGAGCCGGCCGCGTGCCAGGCCCCTTGCGCGATCCATAGCGGCTGATTCCCCGGCCGGATTCTCGTCGTCCATTCCCGTGTGCTTAGCAGTCCGCCGATGCTGTGGTGCGCTGTGCTTCCGCACACCTCGCCCCCTGATGATAGCACACCGCGAGCTGCTTGATAGGTTTTGACAGCCGCTCCGGTGCTTTTGAGCACCTGTCAGCTGGTATACTTTCGGTTAGTATCGATCGTTCTGCGGTTCACAAGTGACGTGTGGACCCTCGAGATCACAGGAGACGAACATTCAACTATGGCGACGCGCAACTCTAGGCTTGGCGGCTTCTACCAGCTCAACCCGCTCGAGCGACTTCAGGCGGTGAAGGCGTTCGACGGGCTGACCGACGAAGACCTGCGCCAGCTCCACGGCGGCAATGGGGCCTTGTCCGTCGAGCGCGCCGACAAGATGATCGAGAACGTTATCGGGACGTTCAACCTCCCGCTGGGGGTCGCGACCAACTTCAAGATCAACGGCCGCGATGTCCTCATCCCGATGGTGGTCGAGGAGCCCTCGATCGTGGCCGGCGCCAGCT
Organism: uncultured Roseiflexaceae bacterium; assembly: GCA_937974195.1. Lineage (GTDB taxonomy): Bacteria > Chloroflexota > Chloroflexia > Chloroflexales > Roseiflexaceae > CALJIC01. Next base: position 67,055 of record CALJIC010000169.1, read on the forward strand.
ACGCGGCCAAGCTCGTGCGGGCCGGCGGCGGCTTCGAGGCCAGCTCGACTCCCCCGCTCATGATCGGCCAGGTCCAGCTGGTCGGCGTCGCGGATCACGCGCGCGCCGCCGCAGACATTCTCGCCCGGCGCGACGAGATCATCGCGCTCGCCAACCGGCAGAGCACCAGCCTGGTGGCCCTCGGCGGCGGCGCGCAGGACGTCGAGGTCCACAGCTTCGCGACCAGCCCCATGGGCCCCATGCTCGTCGTCCACCTGATCATCGACTGCCGCGACGCCATGGGCGCCAACGCCATCAACTCCATGGCCGAGGCCGTCGCGCCGGCGCTCGAGCAGATCAGCGGCGGGCGCGCCTACCTGCGCATCCTCTCCAATCTCAGCGACCGGCGCCGCGCGCGGGCGCGCGCCGTTGTTCCGCCGGCCGCCCTCGAGCGCGACGGCATCCGCGGCGAGGAGGTGGTCGAGGGCATCCTCTGGGCCTACGCCTTCGCCGCTGTCGACCCCTACCGCGCGACCACCCACAACAAGGGCATCCTCAACGGCATCGACCCGGTGCTGATCGCGACCGGCAACGACTGGCGCGCGGTTGAGGCCGGGGCGCACGCCTACGCCGCCCGCAGCGGCCGCTACACGTCGCTCTCGCACTGGGAGCGAGACGAGCAGGGCAATCTGGTGGGCACGCTCGAGATGCCCCTGGCGGTCGGGGTCGTCGGCGGGGCGACCAAGGTCCACCCGGCGGCGCAGGCCGCGCTCAAGCTGCTCGGCGTCCAGCACGCCCACGAGCTGGCCGAGATCTGCGTCTGCGTCGGCCTGGCCTCGAACCTCGCCGCCATGCGCGCCCTCGCCACCGAGGGCATCCAGCGCGGCCACATGGGGCTGCACGCCCGCCAGCTGGCGCTCGCCGCCGGCGCCCAGGGCGCGGAGGTGGATATCATCGCGCAGCGCATGGTGGAGGAGGGCCAGATCAAGCCCGCACGGGCCCAGGCGCTGCTCGAGGAGCTGCGCGCTGTCACCGCCTGATCCGGTGGCGGGGTGGCGCGGCCGGGTGGCAGAGACATTTCGGGGTGTCAGAGCAGCGCCCCATCGCCCGGCCACCGCTCTGGAGCGCCGCCCCGCCCATCACCAAATCTGCATCCCAGAACGATTGACTGGAGTTACGCGGTCGCTGCCGCCCGCCCTCCTTCCAGGGAGGTGTGGAGGGCCTGCGATCCTCCACGGACGCTTCTTTTCCGCAGAGGCGGGCCGCCGCGTACATCGTGTGAGCGAGGAGTCTACGAATGATGCGTCCTGAGAAGCCGGTCGGCATCGCCGGCTACGGCGTCTACATCCCCCGCTACCGCATCGCCGCGCGCGAGATCGCACGCGTGTGGAACGGCGCCGGCCTGCCGGTCGAGTCGAAGAGCGTGCCCGGGCCGGACGAGGACACCGTCACGATGGCGATCGAGGCCGCCCGCAACGCCCTCGCGCGCGGAGGCGTCCCGGCCGAGCGGCTCTCCGCCGTCTGGATCGGGAGCGAGAGCCACCCCTACTCAGTCAAGCCCTCCGGCACGCTGGTGGCCGAGGCGCTCGGCGCCACCCCGTGGGTCAGCGCCGCCGACTGGGAGTTCGCCTGCAAGGCCGGCTCGGAGGCCCTGACCGCCGCGATGGGCATGGTCGGGAGCGGCATGGCCGAGTACGTCCTGGCGATCGGCGCGGATACGGCGCAGGGGCGCCCCGGCGACGCGCTCGAGTACACCGCGGCCGCCGGCGCCGCGGCCCTGCTCGTCGGCCCCGCCGAGGAGGCCGTCGCGCTCATCGAGGGCACCTGCTCCTACGTCGGCGACACGCCGGACTTCTTCCGCCGCGCCGACCGCCCCTACCCGGTGCACGGCAACCGCTTCACCGGCGAGCCGGCCTACTTCTCGCAGACGCGCCACGCCGCGGAAGGTCTGCTGCAGGCGCTCGGCGCCAAGCCGGCCGACTTCACCTACGCGGTGTTCCACCAGCCGAACGCCCGCTTCCCGCAGGCGGCCGCCAAGCAGCTCGGCTTCACTCCCCAGCAGATCGCGCCCGGCCTGCTCGCGCCCAAGATCGGCAACTCCTACTCGGCCGCCGCGCTGCTCGGCCTCTGCGCGGTGCTGGACGTCGCCCAGCCGGGCGAGACGATCTTCGTCACCACCTACGGCTCGGGCGCCGGCTCGGACGCCTACGCCCTGCGCGTGACCGAGCGCATCGAGGAGCGCCGCGCCCGCGCGCCGCTCACCGCGGCCTACCTCAGCCGTGAGACGTTTGTCGACTACGCTGTGTACGCCAAGTGGCGCGGCAAGCTCGTCTTGTAATGTCCACGCCCGACGCGTGGTGGGATCGGGCGGCCTGACCGCCCGAAGTCCCCGCTTCCCGCCGCTCTGCGGCCGATATGCTAGCTAAGGAACGACAATATGCGTGATGTCTACATCGTCGGATCGGCGGCCACAGCCGTAGCCGAGCACTGGGACTGCAGCGGCCCGTCGCTGGCCGCCGAGGCGTTCGCCGCCGCCCTCGGCCCGCTCGCCCGCGAGCAGGTGGGCGCCATGTACGTCGCCAGCGCCCTCGCCGGCCCGCTCCAGACACAGGCCCAGCTCGGCGCCGCCGTCGCCGCTGCCTGCGGGCTGCCCGGCGTCGAGGCGCACGCCGTCGAGGCCAGTGGGGCCTCCGGCGGAGTGGCGCTGCGCCAGGCGTTCCTCGCCGTCGCCTCCGGCGCCCACGATCTCGTCGCGGTCGTCGGCGTCGAGAAGCCCAGCGATGTGCTCGACGGCCGCCGCGAGGCCGCGCTGGCCCTCGCCGGCGACCCGGACTGGGACGCCATCCACGGCGCAACCCTCACCGCCCAGTGGGCGTTGCTGATGCGCCGCTACATGCACGTCTACGGCTGCCGCCCCGAGGATTTCGCGCCCTTCCCGGTCAACGCCCACGCCAACGGCGCGAACAACCCCGGCGCGCTCTACCGCTTCGCGATCACGCCCGAGAAGGTCCGCTCCGCGCCGCCCGTGGCCGACCCGCTGAGCCTGCTGGACTGCTCCACGGCCGCCGATGGCGCCGCGGTCGTGCTGCTGGCCGGCGAAGGGCTGGCCCGCGAGCTCGGTGGGCCGCGCATCCGCATCGCCGGCTCCGCCGTCGCGACCGACACGCCCGCGCTCCACAGCCGGCCCGACCCGCTCTGGCTCGAGGCGGCCGCGCGCTCCTCCGCCGCAGCGCTGCGCGCCGCAAAGCTCTCCGCCGCCGACGTGCAGGTGCTGGAGGTCACTGACCCGCACGGCATCGCCGCCGCCCTGTCGCTCGAGTCGAGCGGCTTCTTCGAGCGCGGCTCTGCCGTCCGCGCCGCCGCCGACGGCGCCATCAGCCCGCACGGCGCGACGCCGCTGGCGACTGCGGGCGGCTGCAAGGCCCGCGGCGATACGGTCGGCGCCACCGGCGTCTACCAGCTGGTCGAGCTCGTCCGCCAGCTGCGCGGCGAGGCCGGCGCGGCGCAGGTGCCGGGGGCGCGCGTCGCCTTCGCGCAGTGTCTCGGCGGCATTGGCGCCACTGCCGCCACCCACGTGCTCGTCGCAGACAACGCGTAGCTCGCCCGCCGACGCCCGCGCAACATCGAACTGAAACTGTTAGGAACGACAACTATGGAGCTTGCGAAGCACTGGAGAGTCCGCTCGGCGCGCTACCGGCTGGAGGGCCAGCGCAACCGCGCGACCGGCGAGGTGCGCTTTCCGCCCGCGCCCTCCGCCACCGACGACTGGGAGCCGCTCGCGCTGAGCGGCCGCGGCACGGTCTACTCCTTCACCGTCGTCCACCAGCCGCCGGATGGCTACGAGGACCAGGCGCCCTACCTGCTCGCGCTGGTCCGCCTCGAAGAGGGGCCGCTGGTCACCGCGCAGCTCACCGACTGCGACGCCGAGCAGGCGGCGATCGACATGCCGGTCGAGATGGTCACCCGCAAGCTGCGCGACCTCGGCCCGGACGGCCTGATCGTCTACGGCTATAAGTTCAGGCCTGTGCTGCGCTGAGCGAGGCCGGAGTTCCGCGGTGTCAGTGCTCGCGGAAACGCCGCCAGCACTGACACCGGCCCTCTATCTGCTCCTCTTTTTCTTGGGCACCCTCCGCTGCCGCGGGAGCTGATCCAGATCGCGCTCGGCCTGCGCGCCCACATCCCCCTGCACGTAGCTGTCGGTCGCATCGTTCGCCGGGTCGATCGGCGCGCCCTCGATCGGGTCGATGCCGCGGTCGATCACGCCCTGGCCCGCGCCGGCGTCGATGACGTCCGCCTCACCTCTGGACGTAGAGCCGGTGGCGCCCGCGCCGCGCACGTCCGCCTCGCCGTGCCCGGTGCCGCCTCCGCCCGCGCTCACCGAAGTCTCGCCCTCCTCGTCGAAAGCCGCCCGGCTCGGCACGAAATCGTCGTAGACGGCGGCCGTGATGTCGTAGCTCCGCCTGCCGCTCAGGTCCTGGTCGCCCAGGCTGCCGCCGCCAACCGTCGCGACGCCGCCCATATCATCGCTGGAGCCGAAGCTCACCCCGCCATCCCGCTCACCGACGCCGCCTCCGCCCGCCGCCCCCGCCGGGCCCGCGACCGAGCCGCCCGCCGCGCCGGCGCTGCCCCCGACAGCGGTGGGGTCGCCGCCAACCTCACGGCTCTGCCCCGGCCCGGGCGCGCTCATGCTCGAGTCGAATGACTGGTCCACACTGCGCTCGGCGCCGCCGAAGATCTCACCCCTCCCGGTGCTCTGGTGCCCCTCCTCCGCCAGGTAGAGCCTGGTCAGCGGCGTCTCGACCGCCTCGACCTCCACGATCCGGCCCGCGCCCGTCGCATTCCGCACGCTGCGCACGCGCAGGGGCGAGGCGATGGTGTGGTCGAAGCTCCCGCCGAGCTGGATGACAACCGTCGCGCAGCCCGGGTCGCCGGCGCTGATCCCGTCGAACGGCTCGTCGAAGGCAACGACGACCGGCCCGGTGGCCGGCGCCACGATCTCAAGCGTGGCCGCATTCCCGCGGTACGCGCGGCTCAGGTCGTCGAAGAAGGTGACCCAGCGCTCGCGCGGGATGATCTGGCCTGACATCGGCGTCATACTCGCCCCCTCTCAGCTCATCGGGCCGCTGCGCAGACGCGCGGCCTGCTGGGTGTGGGCGCACGAGGCGTGCCACCGTCCCGGGCGGCGGGGCAGACGCCCAGCGCATTTGCGGGGGGCGAAGAAACGACAACGGGCACGTGTGTTGCACGTGCCCGTCGTCACAGAGGTATAGGCTGTCGAGGGAGCGCTAGAGCATCGAGCGGAGCACGCCGACCACGCGGCCCTCGATTCGCACCGAGGCCGGGTTCACGTAGATCGGCTCCATCGTGGTGTTGGCCGGCTGCAGGCGCACCCGGTCGCCCTCGCGGTAGAACTTCTTCAGCGTCACCGCGTTCTCGTCCTCGATGCGCACCGCGACCATCTGGCCGTTCTCGGCCGTCTCCTGGCGGCGCATCAGCACGATGTCCCCGTCGTCGATCAGCGCGTCGATCATCGACTGCCCGCGCACCCGCAGCGCGTAGACATCGGTCAGCTTCTCAGGCGGCGCGATGTCGGCCGGCACCTCGATCGTCTCCGCTGCCTCAGCCGCGATCTCCTCGGGGTTCGGCAGCGGCTGGCCGGCGGTGATCGTGCCGAGCAGCGGCACCTGGGCGCCCGACATGCGGCTCAGCCGCGTGGGCTGCGCCTGAGGGATGGTGATCCCGCGCGAGATCTTGCCCATGCGCTTCAGCAGCCCCTTGCTCTCGAGCGCCTTCAGGTTGTACGCCACGACCGAAGTCGAGGAGATATTCAGCTTCTCTTGGATCTGCCGGATGGACGGCGCGATGCCGTTCTCCTCTTTGAACTGCTCGATAAAGCTGAGTATCTCTCGCTGGCGGGCGGAGAGGCCATCTGCGGATCGCATGGTGCTATCCTTTCTTGGGGGCGGCCGCTCCAGGCCGCGCTCGCCATGCCGCAATAACTGCGCGCACATTAGAACTGATGTAGTAGTTTTTAGTATAACGAAACACCTGTTCTCTGTCAAGGGCCTGTTTATATTTTGTGGAAAACGCACGTCGCTCGTGCAGCCAATCGCCCGCTGTCTTGACAAGCTTTTGCCAAAATGCAACAATACGCCTGATGCTGGGGCTGCCCAGCCGGAAACACAGCAATGAATGCCGTCGCCGAGAAGACCGCCACCCGCTCGGGAGGCCCGACCGCCATCCCGCCGACGCTGCAGGCTGGCGCGCGTGAGATCGCCGCGGCACTGTGCGCGAGCTCAGGCGCCTGGGCATGCTATCTGGCCCTCGCCGAGCGCCCCGGCGCGCCGCCGCGGCTCGTGGCGAGCAGCGGGCGCCTGGATACGCCGCTCTGGCGCAAGATCGGCGGGCCGTCGCTGCTGCGCCACGCGATCGCCGGCGGCCAGCCGTACACGCAGCCCTCCACCGACTGGACGGCCCTCGCCCTCCCCCTCTCGGACTCCGACGGCATCTTCGGCGGCGCGGTGCTGCTCTTCGACGCCGGCGCTGCGATCGATGACGCGCGCATCGCCGCGCTCGCGCCGCTGGCCACCATCGCCCTCAACGCCACCCGCCAGGTCGCCACGCTGCACCTCGAGGCCGCCGAGGTGGCCGAGCGCACCCGCCTGCGCGAGATCCAGCTCAGCCGCAACCTGATCCGCGGCGTGATCGACGGCGTCCCGATGGGCCTCGCCCTGATCGATGCCGCCGGCACCATCCTGGCCGCCAACCGCGCGCTCTCCGGGCGCTTCGGCCTCGAGCCCGCCGCGCTCGTCGGCCGGTTCTACGGCGCCACCCTCGGCGAGTGGGAGGAGTCGCCCGCCGCCCGCGCCTTCGCCACGCGCACCCCCGGCCAGCAGCGCCGCACGATCTCACGCCCCGACGGCACCCAGCAGCTGCTCGAGATCTCGGGCATCCCGCTGCTCGACTCCGCCGGCCAGCCGCACCAGGTCGTCGAGGTGTGGGAGGACATCACCGAGCGCGTCGCGCTCCAGAACCAGCTCGTCCGCGTCGAGAAGCTCGCCGCCATCGGCCAGCTCGCCGCCAGCATCGCCCACGAGGTCGGCAACCCGCTGCAGGCCATCCAGGGCTTCCTGGCGCTGTTCCTCGAGCAGTGCCCGCCCGATACGCCCAACCAGCACTTCCTCAAGCTCGCCGAGGAGGAGATCGAGCGCATCGTCCAGGTGCTCGCCCGCCTGCGCGACCTCTACCGGCCGCGCGCTGACGTCCTGCGCCAGGTGCAGGTCAACGAGATCATCGAGAACGTCCTGCTCCTCACCAGCAAGCAGCTCGAGCGCGGCCGCATCCGCGTCCACCGCGAGCTCGCCGACGACCTGCCGCTGATCAACGGCGTCGCCGACCAGATCAAGCAGGTGCTCCTGAACCTGGTGCTCAACGCCGCCGAGGCGATGCCCGATGGCGGCCTGCTCCACATCCAGACCTACGCCCACCACGACAACACCGACTCGACGTCGGTGGTGATCGCAGTGACGGATACCGGTGTCGGCATCCCGCCGGACCAGCTCGCGCATATCTTCGACGGCCTGCACACCACGAAGGAGCGCGGCATGGGCCTCGGGCTCTACACCAGCAGGGTGATCGTCGAGCGTCACATGGGCCGCATCAGCGCCCAGAGCATCCCCGGCGAAGGCACGACGTTCACGATCGTCCTGCCCGCCATCGAGCAGAAGAAGTCATAGAGCCAGAACGCTAGGAGAGAAAGGGGGGCGTCGCGGCCACATCTGGCGAGCCGCACGCGAATGTCTATGAAGCAGCCAGCAAAAATCCTGGTAGTCGATGACGAGCGCCCGGTGCGCATGATGCTCGAGGCGGCCCTGCGCGCCCAGGGGTACCGCGTCCAGTGCGCCGCCAGCGGCGCCGGCGCCAAGGAGCTCCTGGCCAACGAGGAGTTCGACCTGCTGCTGCTCGACCTGCAGCTCGGCGACACCGACGGCATCGAGGTCCTGCGCGAGACCAAGAGCCGCTGGCCGGCCACCGAGGTCATCCTGCTCACCGCCCACGGCTCGATCAACAGCGCGATCGCGGCGCTCCGCCACGGCGCCTTCGACTACCTGCTCAAGCCGGCCCAGGTGTACGACATCCGCGAGCGCGTCGAGCGCGGGCTCGAGCAGCGCCGCATCGCGCTCCAGCGCAGCGAGCTGCTCCAGCGCATCAGCGACAGCGCCCGCGCGCTGGGGATGATCGAGAACGGCGGCGCGCCGCCCCCGCAGCCCACTAGCTCGGACCAGATCGAGGTCGGCCCGCTCCTGCTCGACCTCCGCCGGCACAGCGCGCGCCTCGGCAGCAGCCCGCTCGCCCTCACCCGCACCGAGTTCGCGCTGCTCACCACCCTGGCGCAGCACCCGGACACGGCCCTCAGCTACGGCACGCTCTCCGAGGCGGTCTACGGCCGCGCCCAGCCGGAGGACGAGGCCCGCGCCCTGCTCCGGCCGCACATCGCCCGCCTGCGCCACAAGCTCGAGGCCACCGGCATCCCCGGCATCTCGCTCGTCAGCATCCGTAGCATGGGCTATATGCTCCAGACGGAAGACCCGGCGGCCGGGTGACCGAGGAGGCTCGCGGCGCGGCTTTCGGGCGCCAGAGGGCCACCTGGAGGGCCACCCGGCCAGAAGTGAACGACGAGGTTCACGATGGACTACGGCCTGAGCCAGCTCAGCGGCCTCCCAGCCCGCGTCAGCATCCGCGAGGTCGGCCCGCGCGACGGCCTGCAGAACGAGGATGTCATCCTCACGGCGGACCAGAAGGTGCGCCTGATCAACAGCCTCTCGCTCACCGGCCTGACCCAGATCGAGGTCGGCGCCTTCGTCCGGCCCGACAGCGTGCCCCAGATGGCCGACACGGCCGAGGTCTTCGCCCGCATCCGCCGCGCCCCCGGCGTCACCTACAGCGCCATCGTGCCCAACGCCACCGGGGCGCGCCGCGCCGTCGCCGCCGGCGCCGACGCGATCCAGATCTTCCTCAGCGCCTCCGAGAGCCACAACCGCAGCAACGTCAACATGGGCATCGAGCAGTCGCTCGCCCAGGCCGCCGAGGTCGCCGCGATCGCCGCGGGCGCCGGCCGGCCCTTCGAGGCCGTGGTCTCGGTGGCGTTCGGCTGCCCGTTCGAGGGCGACGTGCCGCTCGCCCGCGTCCTGGAGATCTGCGGCCGCCTGCTCGACCTCGGGGCCGCCCAGATCACGCTCGGCGACACCACCGGCATGGGCCACCCGCTGCTCGTGCAGCAGGTCTGCCGCGCCTTCCGCGAGCGCTTCAGCCGCGCCCCGCTGCGCCTCCACCCCCACAGCGCCCGCGGCGCCGGCCTCGCCAACGTCCTCGCCGCGCTCCAGTGCGGGGTGGACAGCTTCGACGCCAGCTGCGGCGGGATCGGCGGCTGCCCCTTCGCGCCCGGCGCGCCCGGCAATATCTGCAGCGAGGACCTCGTCCACATGCTCCACGAGATGGGCATCGACACCGGGGTGGACCTCCCAGCCCTCATCCGCTGCGCCGCCCAGCTCGAGGCCATGCTCGGCCACCCCGTGCCAGGCCAGACGCTCAAGGCCGGCATCTGCAAACACCTCGCGCCCGACGGACGCCCGCGCCAGAGCTGATGCCGTTTTCATTTCGCTGGGCGAAAGAGATGCCGGCGGCATCCGGCGCGCCTTCCCGCTTCGCAAGGTGCCGTGCCCGCTGCAACCCCGCCCGAGGCGCAACCTCAGGGCGCCTTTGCTGCGCCCCTCCGTGTCCTCCGTGCCCTCCGTGGATCTGAGGAGAATCTACATGTTCGTCTACTCCCCTCGCTACGACGAGGCCCTCAAGCTCGCCGCCCGCGCCCACCGCAGCCAGCTGCGCAAGGGCACCGACGTCCCCTACATCGCCCACCCGGTCGCCGTCTCGGTCATCCTGATCCGCCACGGCTTCGGCGAGGACCTGGCCATCGCCGGGCTGCTCCACGACGTCGTCGAGGACTGCGGCGTGCCGCTCGCGCAGATCGAGTCCGCCTTCGGCCCCGCCGTCGCCCGGCTCGTCGCCGCCGTCTCCGAGACGAAGGCCGAGGCGGGCGTTGAGCGGCCCTGGGAGCAGCGCAAGGCCGAGCAGCTGGAGCGCCTGCGCGCCGCCGGGCCCGACGTGGCGGCCCTCAAGGCCGCCGACGCCCTCCACAACGCGCGCTCGGTCCTCGCCGACCTGCGCGAGAGCGGGCCAGGCGTCTGGTCGCGCTTCAAGCGCGGCGCCGGGCCGACCCTCTGGTACTACCGCGAGGTGCTGGGCGGCGTGCGCGCCTGGCTCGGCGACCACCCGCTCGCCCGCGAGCTCGCCGCCGCCATCGACGACCTCGCCGCCGCCGCCGAGCCCTGAGGGCGCATAGCAACCTCCTCCGTGCCCTCCGTGGATCGTCCTCCGTGCCCTCCGTGCCCTCCGTGGATCGTCCTCCGTGCCCTCCGT
>CALJIC010000170.1 GCA_937974195.1 uncultured Roseiflexaceae bacterium
GGGCGCAGCGTGCTGCGCCCCTACGCTGCGCCCTACGCTGCGCCTCTCTGTGCCCCGCCGTGGGAATGAGCCAGCAACAAGGTTCTGATGACACCGCTCGACTGGGCCACGATCGCCATTGTCGCCGCCACGATCGCGGGGATCGCGGTCGGCCGCTGGCCGCTGCTGCGCGCCAACCGCACGACGATCGCCCTGATCGGCGCGGCGCTGCTGCTCGCCGCCCGCGCCATGTCGGTCGAGGAGGCCTACGCCGCGGTCGACGCCGCGACGCTGGTGCTGCTGTTCAGCATGATGGTGGTCAACGGCCACCTGTACGTGGCCGGGTTCTTCGGCGTGGTCACCCGCCAGGTGGTGCGCGTGGCGCGCGGGCCGCGCACGCTGCTGGCGATGGTCATCCTGGCCTCGGGGGTGCTCTCCGCGCTGTTCATCAACGACACGGTGGTGCTGATGCTCGCGCCGGTGGTGCTGGACACCACCAGGGCGCTGCGGCGCGACCCGCTGCCCTACCTGCTCGGCCTGGCCACCGGCGCCAACGTCGGCTCGTCGGCGACGATCACCGGCAACCCGCAGAACATTGTGATCGGCAGCGCCTCCGGCATCCCCTACGTCGAGTTCGCCGCCGCGCTCGCGCCGACCGCGCTGATCGGCCTGGCGATCTGCTGGGCGGTGATCGTGCTGCTGCACCGCCGCGAGTTCCGCCCGGAGCGGTTCGTCGTGCCCGACGTGGCGCGCGGCAACCTGTCCGGGCGCGGGGCGCCGCGCCTCTACCGCCCGCTGCTGATCAAGAGCGCCCTCGTCGTCCCGGCGATGCTGGCGCTGTTCCTGGCCGGCGTGCCGGTGGCGCTGGCGGCCTTCCTGGCCGCGGCCGCGCTGCTCGCCACCAGGCGGCTCAGGCCGCAGCGCATCTTCGCCACGGTGGACTGGGAGCTGCTGGTCTTCTTCGCCGGGCTGTTCGTCGTCACCGGCAGCCTGGAGGCGCGCGGCCTCACCGACCGGCTGTTCGAGGCCGCCGCGCCGCTCGCCCGCGGCGGGCTGGCGCCGTTCGCGCTGGTCACGGCGGCGCTGTCGAACCTGATCAGCAACGTGCCCGCCGTGCTGCTGCTCCAGAGCCTGGTGCCGGCCTTCGCCGACGAGCGGCGGGCGTGGCTGATGCTCGCGAGCGCCTCGACGCTGGCCGGCAACCTGACGCTGATCGGCTCGGTCGCGAACCTGATCGTCGCCGAGCTCGCGGCGCGCTGGGGCGTGCGGATCAGCTTCCGCGCCTACCTGCGCGTCGGCGTGCCGATCACGGCGCTCACGCTGCTGGTGGCGCTGCTCCTGGTGTAGCGCGCCGCCATCGGGAATCCGCAGACGTCCTGCGAGAATCTGCAAAAACCCCAGTACAATACAGTTCTTCATTCATCTACGTTCTGGGGAGGAGGCATGATCTTACCGACGTCCGAGTGGCCCTACCTGCTGACACTTCAGCGGCTGGGGCTGGCGCTGGCCATTGGGCTGTTTGTGGGCCTCGAGCGCGAGCGACGGCGCAAAGCCTCGGGCGTGCGCACCTTTGCGTTCGTCACCATGCTCGGCTGCCTCGGCGGGCTGCTTGGCGAGTCCTTCGCGCTGCTGAGCATCTTCCTGCTCGGGGTGCTGATCGTATTCCTGAACCTCCAGACCTTGCGGGCGGACCGCGGGACGGAGCTCACCACGTCGGCGGCCCTGCTGGTCATGGGCGCCGTCGGGGTGCTGTGCGGCCAGGGGCACACTGTCGCCCCGGTCGCGGTGGCGGTTGTCACGGCCGCGCTCCTGGCGTGGAAAGAGCCGCTCCAGGGGTTCAGCATCCATCTGAGCGACGCCGAGCTGCGCTCGGCCATTCTGCTGGGCATCCTGGCGTTCGTCATCTACCCCGCGCTGCCGACCGGGCCGATCGATCCGTGGCAGGTGCTCGTGCCGCAGGAGGCCTTCCTGACCGTCATCCTGATCGCCGGCATCGGGTTTGTGAACTACGTCCTGTGGAAGATCTACGGGACACGCGGCATCGAGCTGACCGGATTTCTCGGCGGGCTGGTCAACAGCACGGTGACGGTCAGCGAGCTCGCCACCCGCGTGCAGGACACGAACGGGCAGCTGGCCGATGTCGCCTACCGCGGCAGCATCCTCGCGACCGCGGCGATGGTGGTACGCAACACCGTCCTCCTCGCCATCCTGGCGCCCAGCGTTCTGATGAACAGCGGGCTGAGCCATCTCGGCATGCTGCTCGCCTGCGTGGTCCTGATCGTCCTGCATCGAAAATCGAATGCGTCGTCGGGAGGTGAGACCCCCCTGCTCCACCTGGAGTCGCCCTTCTCGCTCAAGTCGGCGCTGAAGTACGGCCTCTTCTTCCTGGTGCTGCAGGTGGTGGTGGTGCTGGCGCAGCAGGCGCTGGGGCAGGTGGGCGTGTACGTCACGAGCCTGCTGGGCGGCCTGGTGTCGAGCGCCAGCGCGGTGGCGGCGGCGGCGTCCCTGGCCTCCCAGGGGACCATCTCCAACACCACCGCGGGGATCAGCGCGATGATCGCCTCGCTCGCCAGCGCGGCGATCAACCTGCCGCTGATCATGCGCGCCCGGCAGCGGCAGCTGACCTTGCGGTTCGGCTGGGCCCTCGGGGTTGTGCTGGTGTTCGGCGTCACGGGGGCGCTCATCCAGCGCTACACAATGGTGACGCTGCCGCTCGGGCTGTGACGCGCGGCGGGTATGGCGGCCCGCTGTCCCCGGACACCCGCGCCAGGTGGTATCATGGCCGGCTATGAGGCCGGAGCAACAGAGCGAGCCGATGTCCTGCCGGGTGGGGTGCGGCGCATGCTGCATCGCGCCGTCGATCTCCTCGCCGATCCCCGGGATGCCCAACGGCAAGCCAGCGGGCGTGCGCTGCGTCCAGCTGACCGCGGACAACCGCTGCCGGCTCTTCGGGAGGCCGGAGCGGCCCGCGGTGTGCGTCAGCCTCAGGCCGTCGCCCGAGATGTGCGGCACGACCAGCGAGGAGGCGCTCGTCCGGCTGACGTTCCTGGAGCGCGCCACCGCGCCGGCCGCTGAGTAAGCGTAGGAGGTTGTTCATGTCGGCTGACGAAGGCGTGCGGCGGCGGTCCGTCGCCATTCTGATCTTCGACGACGTGGAGCTGCTTGACTTCGCCGGGCCGTTCGAGGTGTTCAGCTCGGCGCGGGCGCTCACGGGCGAGCGCCAGCGCCTGATGGATGTCTTCACCGTCGCCGAGCACGACCGGCCGGTGCGCACCCGCAACGGCCTGGTGGTGCAGCCGGACTACACGCTGGCGAACTGCCCGCCCGCCGATATCCTCGTGGTGCCGGGCGGGGCCGGGGCGCGCCCGCTCGAGGAGCGCCCGGAGATCCTCGGCTGGATCCGCGAGCGCAGCGCGCAGGCGGAGCTGACCACCAGCGTCTGCACCGGCAGCTTCCTGCTGGCGCGCGCCGGGCTGCTCAGCGGCCGCACGGCCACCACCCACTGGGAGTCCGTGCCCGAGCTGCGCGAGCGCTACCTGGACATCGAGGTGCTGGAGGACGAGCGCTACGTCGACGCCGGGCCGGTCGTGACGAGCGCCGGGGTGAGCGCCGGGATCGACATGGCGCTGCACGTCGTGTCGCGGCTCTACGGCCCGAGCGTGGCCCGCGCCACCGCCTTGGGCATCGAGTACGACTACTGGGAGTGACATGACGCTCGATGAGCTGCGCGCGCTGCTGATGGGCAGGCCGGGCGCCAGCGAGGACTTCCCGTTCGGCCCGGAGCCGCTGGTGGCCAAGGTCGGCGGGCGCATGTTCGCGCTGGTGAGCTTCCGCAGGCCGCCCCTGCAGATCTCGCTGAAGTGCGACCCGTACCACGCACAGCTCCTGCGCGACACCTACCCGGCGGTGCGGCCGGGCTACCATCTCAACAAGCGCCACTGGATCACGGTGACGCTCGACGGGAGCCTGCCGGAGGAGCTGCTGCGCAGCCTGATCGACGAGTCCTACGCGCTGGTGGTGCGCGGGCTGACCCGCGCGGCGCGCCGGGCTCTGGAGGGCGAGCCCACGTGATCCCCGACGCCGTCCTGCAGATCGTCGCGGCGGCCTTCCCCGGCGAGCCGGTCACCGACCTCGCGCCGACCTTCGGCGGCTTCTCGAACCGCACGGTCGCGGCGCGGATCGGCGAGGCGCGCGTGGTCATCAAGGCCGCGTCGTCCCCGCCGAAGCGCGCCGACGTGCGCCGCGAGGCGCGCGTCCTCTCGCTGCTGCGCGGCTCCGCGCTGCCGGCCCCCGAGCTCCTGGCGCTCGGCGAGGACGGCGAGTGGACCGTCGCGGTGACGCGCGCGCTGGCCGGCGAGCCGGGCCTGCGGCTCTACGAGCGCCCGCCGGAGTCGCTCGCCGGCAGCTTCGCGGCTCTGGGGGCGGCGCTGGCCCGCGTCCACACGGTGCGGTGCGCCGCCAACGTCGAGCCGGACCTCGACCTGGCGGCGCGGGCGGCGGAGACGCGGGCGGCCCTCGCGGGGCTGCCGCTCGACCAGGAGCTGCGCGAGACGCTTGTGGCGAGCCTCGATCACCCGGCGTGGCGCGGCGAGGCGCGGCTGGTGCACGGCGACGCCGGCCTGCACAACACGCTGTGGCAGGCCGGCGCGCTGGCGCTGCTCGACTGGGAGTGGGCGGGTTGGGGCAACCCGCTGGTCGACCTGGCCTGGGTGGCGTGGACGATGCACTTCCGCCAGGTCCAGCAGGCTGCCTGGGAGGCGTTCCTCGACGGCTACGGCGCGTCGCGGGCGCTCGCGCTCGGCCTCGAGCCGCAGACGGTGCGCGCGCTGGCGCTCGGGCAGATCGCGGGCATCCTCACCCGCGCCCGCCTCCAGCCGCCGGCCTGGGAGGAGTGGCTGCGGCGCCTCCGCTGGACCGTGGCGCTCCCCGACGGGGCCTGGGAGCTCGCGCGCGGCCTGTGAGGCGCGGGGAGAAGCTGAGAGGGGCGCCGGTCACACGTGCCGGCGCCCCTCCTTGCTATGCGCTACGAGCGCGGCGGCCCCTGCCACACGTACACCGGCTCCTCGCCGACCGTCAGCGTGATGCGCGGCGTGCTCACCTGCGTGCGCTCGCCGTCCCGGCTGATGATCTCGGCCTGCGTGCCCGGCTCGCGCGCCAGCACCACCTGCTGCGACCCAACCGTGCGCCACAGCACGTCGACCCACGCGCCGCCCGCGGCGCGGAAGCGGAGGTGGTACAGGCCGCTGTAGTTCTGGTCGTTCGGGTTCAGCCGGTAGCGGTGGGCCGACCCGTAGCCGGCGAACGACGCGCCGGCGAGCTGCTCGGTCATCGTGCGGTAGGCCTGGAAGACCGGCTTCTCCCGGTAGCCCTCGGCCTTGGTCCCGAGCATCGCCGCGGCGTCCTCGCAGGCGTGGCCCCACTCGCCGTCGAACTTGTCCTCGAGCTGGAAGTAGCTGACGTGCTGCACCCCGAGCGACAGCGCAATCGCGTGCGCCCGCACCATGTAGGTCGCGGCCGTGCTCTCGTCGCGCACGCTCGACGGCGGGCAGTCCACCTGGCCGCAGCGGCAGGTGAACCAGCCCAGCTCGCTGATCCACAGCGGCCGCACGCCGTTGTTTCCGACGTGCTGCTGGAGCCAGCGCTGGGCGGTGAGGATGCGGCCCCAGACGGTGATCGTGGCGTGGATGCCGGGCGCATCGGGCGCGGCCGAGGTCATGTACGGGTGGATCGGCAGCGCGTCCCAGGTGTGCAGCGACTCGGGCACCGCGGCGATCATGTGCGAGTAGAACGGCAGGCCGTCGGTCGGGTCGGTGCCGAGGCCATCGAAGATGTAGACGCCGCCCAGCGTGACTATGGCGCTGTTATCGGCGGCCTTCATCGCCTTGTAGGCCTCGACCAGCATGGCGCCGTACTCGGCGGGGGTGCCCGGCCAGGTGAGCGGGGCGCTCGGCTCGTTCCAGATCTGCCAGGCGGCGATGCGCGGCGAGCCGGGGGCGTCCATGAACCCGTCGCCGTCGTAGCGCTCCACGATCGTCCAGGCGAAGTCGGCGAAGTCGCGCGGGCTGGCCGGCGGGCACCAGTAGGTCTCGGTGCGCGCCTCCGCGGCGCGGCGGGCGCAGTCGCGCACGCGCGCCCACTCGGGGGTGGTCAGCAGCATGCCGACGATGCCGTAGCCGGCATCGGCCAGCTGGCCGATGCGGCGGTCCATGTAGTCGAAGTTCCAGTTGCCCTTGCGGCCCGGCTCGATGTTGGCCCAGCTCAGCTCCTCGCGGGCCCAGGCGGCGCCGGCGGCACGGCCCCGCGCCGTGAGCGTGGCGATGCCATCGTCGCCGTCGTTGGCGATCCGCTCCAGCCCGGTGATGTAGGTGTTGAGCCCGAAGAAGTCGATTGTGGAAGGCTGCTGCTGCGGCTCGGCCAGCGCGGGCGCCGGTCCGATCAGCAGGCTCAGCAGTGTGATGAGAAGGATGGGCGCGATGTGCGCCCGCTTGAGGTATGGTGCGCGCAACATTCTCCGCTCGAATGCTGCGCCGGTCGTTCGATTTGGACGGCGCATAGGCTCCTACGTCAGCTTCAGCGATGCGCCCCCAGTATACCATCTTCCTCAGCGCCGGCTGCTGAAGGGCAGGGGAGCTGCCGGCGCCTCACCGCTCGAGCGGGTCGAGGGCCGCGTTCCAGAGCTTCATGCGCTCCGCGTCGCCGCCGGCGTCCGGGTGGTGAAGGCGCGCCATCGCCTTGCGGATCGCGCTCACCTCCTCCGGAGTCAGCTGCAGGTTGAGCCCGCCGATCTGCAGCGGCACGCCGGCCTGCTCCGCCTTGCGGCGCCAGTCGTCGCGCTCGCGCTCGAGCTGGATGTTCTCGCGCACGATCGCCGACAGGTTGGCGACGGTCTTGTTATACGCTCGCAGGCACTCGTCGTAGCGCGCGCGCTCCTTGTCGAGCTGGCGCAGCAGCCCGCGGATCGTCTTGTGAGCCTCGGCGAGCTCCTGCTGGAGCAGCGCCCCGTCGATCTCGGCGGTAGGCTCCGGGTTGCCGATCACAGGCGCACCTCCTTTCGAAGACACAGGTGCGCACAGGATACACTGTGCGCGGCGGAAAAACATCGGGCGTTGGGCCGTTGAAAACCGGGCCGGCTTATGCTATCATGCAGCCGTAACGACGGGGAGCCAATCGCCCCGTCGTTCTTTGTTGTGATGGAGCAGGCCGTGGACACAGTGGTTGTGGCAGGGGCGACGGGCGAGCTTGGCCGGCACGTCGCCGGGGCCCTCAGGCGGCGCGGCTACCGGGTGCGGGCGCTCACCCGCTCGCAGGCGCGCGCCGGGCGCATCGCGCAGGTCGCGGACGAGGTGCGCGTCGGCGACGCCACGCGCCCCGGGACGATCGCCGGGCTGTGCGACGGCGCGGCGGTCGTCTTCTCCAGCCTCGGGCAGAGCGTCAGCCTGGACTTCGCGGTGCGCGGGCCGGGCTACCGGGCGGTGGACTACGTCGGCAACCACAATCTGCTCGCGGAGGCCCGCCGCGCCGGCGTGCGGCGCTTCGTGTACGTGTCGGCCTTCGGCGCCGAGCGCTACCCGCAGCTCGCCTACATGAAGGCCCACGCCGACGTGGCCGCGGAGGTGCGGGCCTCGGGCCTGTCCTACGCGATCCTCGCGCCGACCTCGTTCTTCTCCGCCTACGCCGCGCTGGTCGAGATGGCGCGCGCCGGCCGGGGCGTGATCTTCGGCGACGGCAGCGCGCGCACCAACCCCATCCACGACGCGGACCTGGCCGAGCGCTGCGCCGACGCGGTGGCCGAGACGGAGAGCCGCGATATCCCGCTCGGCGGCCCAGAGACACTGACGCGGCGCCGGGTGGCCGAGCTGGCCTTCGAGGCCGTCGGGCGGGCGCCGAGCGTGCGCTCGCTCCCGCGGTGGAGCGCCGGCCTGCTCAGCGCGGCCGCCCGGCCGTTCGCGCCGCGCGTGTCCGAGCTGGTGGCGTTCGCGGCGGCGATGTTCACCGAGGATGTGGTGGCGCCGGCGTACGGCCAGCGCCGCATCGCGGACTACTTCCGCGAGCTGGCCGCGTCCTAGGCGCTTCCAGCGAAGCCGCCGGGCAGCCGGCCGCCGACGCGAGCTTCGCACCGGCGGCCGATTCCTCCCGCAAACACCCGCAACGGATGCGCTAGAGCTTCCGCACGCGCTCCAGCACGCTCTCGGCGAAGCCGCGCAGCCCGTCGATGTCGTCCAGGTCGAGCCACTGGAGGAAGATCTCCTCGACGCCGGCGGCGGCGTACGCGCTCAGCTGCTCGACGACCTCGTCCGGCGTGCCGACGATGCGGTTGTTGCTCTCGCGCAGCGCGGCGACGGTCTCCCTGAGCGACTTTCCGGCGAACTGCTCCTGCTGGTGGCGCCAGCTGAGCCGCCGGTCGAGCTCGGCCTCATCCCGCCCGAAGAACACCGCGGTCATCATCGTGCGGCGCACCTCGCCCGGGGCGCGGCCCTGCTCGCGCAGCAGCGCGTCGAGGCGCTCCGAGCGCTCCCGGAAGCCCTCCGGAGTGAGGAACACGCCGTTCCAGATGTCGGCGTAGCGCGCGGCGAGGGGCAGCGTGCGCCGCGTGCCGTTGCCGCCGACCATGATCCGCGGCCCGCCGGGGCGCTGCGGGCGGGGCAGCAGCTCGGCCTCGCGGAGCTGGAAGAAGCGCCCCTCGAACGTCGCCGGGCCGTCGGAGCGCAGCAGGAGGTGGGCGACCTTCAGCCCCTCCTCGAAGCGGTCCATGCGCGTCTGCACGTCGCCGAGCGGGTAGCCGAACATGTGGTGCTCGCGCTCCTGCCACCCCGCGCCGAGGCCGAGGATCATCCTCCCGCCGCTCAGGTCGTCGAGCGCGAGCGCCTGGCGCGTCAGCATCACCGGGTCGCGGAACGTGACCGGCGCCACGCACGGGCCGAAGTGGATGCGCTCGGTGCGCTCGGCCAGGTGGGCCAGCGAGATCACCATCTCGAGCGAGTCCTGGTTCGGCGGCTGCGGGTCGGTGAAGTGGTCCGACCGAAACAGCCCCGCAAAGCCGGCCTGGTCGACTGTGGCGGCGATCTGCTTCCAGCGCGGCCAGTTCAGCCCCATCTGGCCTTCGATCATGATCGAGATATCCACGCGCTCCTCCTCACACTGCGGTCACTCTCTTCGGGGGCAATAGTACTACACCTTGCGCCGCCGGCGGCGGCCCCCTGGCACGCCGAGTGCATCGGTTGGTCTTTCGAATGCGACGTACGCGGCGCTGGAAGCTTTCCTTCCTCAGAGCGACAGAAGAAGAGCGGTTGGAGGAGGTTGCACCTCTCCGACCCCAACACGCCGCAGAGCGGCGAGAGAAGCGGCGGAGCCGCGGGCACGGGCAGCGCCATGACGAACATCGAACACGGGTTCACCAGAGATCGCGAGGACTCGCGCGCGGTCGCCGCGCACCTCAACCCGCTGCCGCGGTCGGTCGTGCGCCCGCACGAGTTCGCGCTGCTCGACGGCGCCTGGCGGTTCGCGCTCGACCTCGAGAACCGCGGGCTCGCCGAGGGCTGGCAGCGCGGCCACGACTACCTGGCGACGGCCGAGTGGCCGGGGACGATCGAGGCGTACATCGAGGGCGCCAAGGACGCGCACCGCGAGGCGGCGCATCACGACCGCCCGGTCATCGCCTGGTACGAGCGCGAGTTCACCGTGCTGCCGGGCTGGCTGGAGGAGCCGGACCGGCTCGTGCAGCTGACCTTCGGCGCCTGCGGCTACGAGACCCGCGTGTGGCTCAACGGCCGCCTGCTGGAGACGATCGAGGGCGAGGAGGTCCACGTCGGTGAGTACACCTCGTTCAGCTACGAGCTGCCGCCCGAGCTCCTGCGGCCGGTGAACCGCCTGACCGTGCGGGTGTGCGACTCGCTGGATGAGGAGATCCCGCGCGGCAAGCAGGAGTCGCGGGTCTTCAAGCGCGGCGGCATCTGGTACCAGACGATCAGCGGCCCGGTGCGCAGCGTCTGGCTGGAGCCGGTTCTGCGCAACCGGCTCCGCTCGCGCCTCGACGTGATCAGCACGGTCGAGAACCGCATGGTGGAGTTCACCTTCACCGCCCGCGTCCACGACCCCGGCGAGTACACGTTGCACGTCGTCGTCACCCCGCGCGGCAGCGACAGGCCGCTGGCGGTGGGCGACTTCCGGCTGCCGCTGCGGGCGGGCGAGCAGCGCCAGCGGGTGGCGCTCGAGCTTCCGGGGGCCGAGCTCTGGTCGCCGGAGTCGCCGGAGCTGCTGCACCTCGTCGCCCAGCTCGCCGGCCCGGACGGCTGCGTGGCGCAGATCGAGACCCACTTCGGCCTGCGCCAGATCGAGGCGCGCGGGCGCTACGTGTACCTCAACAGCCGCCCGACCTACCTCGACGGCATCCTCTACCAGCCTGGCACCGCGACCTACGAGGAGATGCGGCGGCACATGTTCGCCATGAAGGAGCTCGGCTGCAACCTGGTGCGCATCCACATCGCCGGGATCGACCCGCGGATCTACGACCTGGCGGACGAGATCGGGATGCTGCTGTGGGTCGAGGTGCCCAGCCCGCACAGCTCCAGCCAGCGCAGCCGCGACAACCACTGGGCCGAGCTGAGGCGCATGCTGGTGTTCGTCGGCTCGCACCCCGCGGTGGTGATCTGGAGCCTGTACAACGAGGACTGGGGCGCGCAGGATATCGCGGAGAACGCGGAGACGCGCGCCTACATCTCCGGGGTCTACGGCTACATGCGCCTGAACCACCCGCAGCTGCTGGTGGTGGACAACGACGGCTGGCACCACGTCTCGACCGAGGGGCGGCTCGAGTCGCACCTGCTGACGGCCCACCTCTACACGCCGGACCTCGACCGCTGGCGGCAGGCGCTGGGCCGGCTGGTGGCCGGCGACCTGCGGGGCGTCGCGGCGTTCCCGCTGGTGGTGGGCGATCCGTTCTTCTACCAGGGCCAGGTGCCGCTGGTGGTGAGCGAGTGGGGCGGCTTCGGCTTCTCGGCGTACGGCGGCCCGGAGGAGGCGCGCGCCAAGGCGGGGCTGATCCGCAGCTTCAAGCGCGAGATGCGCCGGCGCCCGATCGCCGGCGACGTCTACACGCAGGCGGTGAGCATCGAGGGCGAGGACAACGGCCTCATCGACGCCCAGAGCGGGGCGCTGCAGGTGCCCGCCGGGCTGCTCGCCTCGCGCGACCTGCAGCCCTAGCGGCGCTTCGAGCCCGCCTGCCCGGAGCGCAGGCCCCCCACAAACACTCAGCCGCCCGGTACCGGCGGAGCCGGCGCCGAGCGGCTGAAGGAAGGGATGGGACCTTGCCCCTCGCCTACGCCCGGATCTCCTGGCGCTGGAACAGGACGTAGCAGAGCGCGAACAGCAGGATCGTCGCCGCGACCATGGCGGTGAGCTGCGGCCAGATCAGCAGCAGGCTCTGCCCGAGCGAGAGCGGCGCGCCGAGCAGCGCCCCCTCGAGCTGCCAGGGCAGCACCAGCCCGAACGCGCGCGTGCTGGGGTTCAGCAGCCCGAGCGTCGCCTCGACGTACAGGGTGTTGGGCGAGACGCGCGCCAGCGTCTGCGCGGTCTGCACCTGCGCCAGCACCTCGTTCAGCGTGCCGCGCTCCGTCGGGCTGATCGCCTGCGCCAGCGTGCTGGCGATGATGCTCCAGAAGACCATGAAGAACAGCCAGACCGCGATCGAGGCCAGCGCCGCGGTCGCCGGCTGGCGGAACACGGTCGAGAACAGCAGCGCCACCCCCAGCCAGATCCCGCCGAAGAAGAGCGTGGCGAGCAGGAACACCAGGGCGCGCGCTGTCTCCTCGCCGCCCGGCGGCACCCCCAGCCGCAGGATGCCCATGCCGAAGATCAGCAGCCAGATCGCCGCGAGCACCAGCGCCAGGGTGAACAGCCCGGCCAGGAACTTGCCGAGCAGCAGCGCGTCGCGGTAGATCGGCTGCGCCAGCACCCGCGCCATCGTGCGCCGGCTGAACTCGCCGTTGACCGCGTCGAACGCCAGCGCGATCGCGATCAGCGGCACCAGGAAGGTCAGGAAGCCGACGAACGCCGGCAGCGGCTCCTGCCCGGTGGTGAACAGCCGCAGGAACAGGAACCGGTCCTGGCTGACAGTCTCGCGCAGGCCCTCGGAGGCGCCGTACACCGTGCCGAGCGCCGTCAGGACGATCAGCGCCTCCAGGATGCGCATGCGCACGCTCGTCAGGTGGTCGGCCATGTCCTTGGCCACCACCGCCCACAGGCCGGTCCACGGCGACCCCTCGCGGACGCGCTGCGGCTGGGCTGCCCGGGCGCTGGTGGTGAGTTGCTCAGTTCGCTGCAGCATGCTGCACCCCCTCGAAGTAACGCGCGTAGATCTCGTCGAGGTCGGGCTCGTCGAGCTCCAGCTCGGTCAGCCGCCCGCCGGCCGTCACCACCGCCGCGGCCGCCTCGGCCCGCAGGTCGGACGTGGCCTCGACGACGAAGCGCGCGCCGGCCTCCTGGCGCACCGCCGACACGCCCGGCACCTTGCGCAGCGCCTCCGTGAGCGTGTCGGCCGGCCCGTCGGCGCGCAGCTCGATGCGGTAGGCGCCGCCCAGCACCCGCTGCGCCAGCTCGGGCACCGAGCCCTCCAGCACCAGCCGGCTCTTGTAGAACAGCCCGACGCGGTCGCACACCGTCTGCACTTGGTGCAGCAGGTGCGAGGAGAGCAGGATGGTGATCCCCTCGTCCTTCAGCTCGCGGATCAGCTCCAGGAAGCGCCGCGCCGCCTCGGGGTCCAGCCCCAGCGTCGGCTCGTCCATGATGATGATCCGCGGCTGCTTGATCAGCAGCTCGGCCAGACCCAGCCGCTGGCGCATACCGCGCGAGTAGGTCCCCACCGGCCGGTCGGCCACCTCGGAGAGCTCCATGCGCGCCAGCGCCGCATCGATCCGCTGCTGGGCCTCGGCGCGCGGCAGGCCGTTCAGCCGCGCGATGTAGCCGAGGTTCTCGCGCGCGGTGAGGTCGTCGTAGAACCCGATCTGGTCGGGCAGATAGCCGACGCGCGCCTTGACGCTCAGCGGCTGGCGGGTGGGGTCGAGGCCCAGCACCCGCACCTCGCCGGAGCTCGGCTCGGTCAGGCCGAGCAGCATCAGGATCGTGGTGGTCTTCCCGGCGCCGTTCGGCCCGAGCAGGCCGAACACCTGCCCCTCGCGCACCGTCAGGTTGAGCGCGTCGACGGCCACGAAGTCACCGTAGCGCTTGGTCAGGTCGCGCGTCTCGATGACGGCAGCGCTCATAGGTCACCTCCTGCCGAAGCGCGCCACCGCCAGCGCCACCACCACAACTGCTGCAGCGATCAGCCCGATGCCCACGACGCCCCACAGCGTCGAGGTGACCGCGGTCACGCGGAACTCGACCGACTTGGACGCGCCTTCGGCCGGGCGCGCCGTGAAGGTGACGACGTAGTCGCCGGCCACCGCCCGCTCCGCCGGCCGCAGGTTGGCGGTCACATCGATCTGCTGGCCGGGCGCCAGCTCCTCGACCGACGACGGCGAGAACTCGACCGACCAGCCGGTGGGCGCGCTCGAGGTCAGCTCGATCCCGCGCACCGGCGCGGTCCCGTTGTTGCGCAGCTGCAGCTTGATGGGCGTCTCCGAGCCGATCGTCGCCTCGCCCGAGAGCCGCCCGTCGGGCGCAGCCAGCGCCAGGTCAGGCCGGCCGACTACCTCGGCCGCCAGCCGGATCTCCGCGTTGCTCGTCTCGCTGTTCGCCTGCACGCTGAACGGGTAGGTGCCAGCCTGCACTTCATCGCTCGCCTGGGCCTCGACGCTCACCGTCTTCGACTCGCCGGCCGGCAGCGGCACGCTGGTCACCTCCTGGCCGCTGAGGCGGAACGTCACGAAGAAGCCGTTCGGCGGCGTCGCCGCCAGCTGGACATCCGTGTCGTCGTCGCCCTCGTTCTTGAGCGTCACATTGAAGCGGAAGGTCGTCCCCGGCTGCCCGCGCAGCGTCGGCAGCTCCGACGTGAGCGTCAGCCGCGGCGGCACGCGGTCCTGCACCGTCAGGGAGATCGGCAGCTGGGCCTGCACGCTGCCCGCGCGCGCCAGGACGGTGAAGCGGTAGTCGCCGGAGGGCACGTTCGCCGGCGGCTCGACCCGCAGCGACACCGTGGCGTCGGTCCCCGGCATGACGAACACCGAGTGCACGATGCGCCCGTCGCCGCGGAAGGTCACCGACCAGTCCTCCGGAACGCCCTGCGTGGCCAGGTCGACGATCTGCGGCGAGCCGTTGCCGCGCAGCTTGAGGTTCATGGTGATCGTCTCGCCGACACCGATCACCCTCGAGGGGAAGTCTGTGAACAGGAGCAGCCCCGACTCGTCGCTCGGGGATGGCGCCTGCTGCGCCAGGGCCTTCGCCGGGAGGGCGAGGCCGAGCAGGAGGGCGACTGTCGCGCCCATAAGCGCTAGGTAGCGCCGCATAGCACAGCCTCCGTCAGTGTGTTGCTTTCGACCACAGTCTGGAGCGCGCGCCGCGGCTCTGCCGCGGCGCACGAAGCCCGCTCCGCACACTGGTATAACCCAGCTTTCGTTAGAGCGTCATTAGAGAAGCATTAGCGCCACATTAGCGCTGGCGCCCCTCAGCGCGCCGGGCGCATGTGCGGTAGAATGCGTCAGCGTGCGGCGGAGCGCCACAGCGGCGCGCGATAACACACGAATTCATGAGCGCGATAAGATTTGACATAACCGATCACCGCCCCTGGCCGCTACCGGCGCGGCCGTGGATCATGGCGATGCGCTGGCTGGACCTGCTGTTCATGCACTGGCCGGTGCCCGCGGAGGCGCTGCGGCCCTACATCCCGCCCGGGCTGGAGCTCGACACCTTCGAGGGGCAGGCGTGGCTCGGCGTGGTGCCGTTCCGCATGGCCGGCGTGCGCCCGCGGATGGTCCCGGCGCTCCCCGGCGTCTCGGCCTTCCCCGAGCTGAACGTCCGCACCTACGTGACCGCCGGGGGCAAGCCGGGGGTCTGGTTCTTCAGCCTGGACGCCGCGAGCCGCCCGGCGGTCGAGATGGCGCGCGCGGTGTTCCACCTCAACTACCGCCACGCGCGCATGGCGGCGCGCACGCTGGGCGACACGGTGCACTACTCCAGCGAGCGCACCGAGCGAGGCGCGCCGCCGGCCGCCTTCGCCGCCCGCTACCGCCCCACCGGCCCGGCCTTCCGCGCCGCGCCCGGCTCGCTGGAGACCTGGCTCACCGAGCGCTACTGCCTGTACGCCGCCAACCGCGCCGGCCAGCTCTGGCGCGCCGACATCCACCACCGGCCCTGGCCGCTCCAGCCGGCCGAGGCCGAGGTCGAGCGCAACACCATGACGGCGCAGATCGGCCTGGCGCTGCCGGACACGCGCCCGCTGCTCCACTTCGCCCGCGAGCTGGAGGTGGCGGCCTGGTGGCCGGAGCGGCTCGGCAGGGCGTGAGGCTGGAGCGCGCACGGCCCCCTTCGCCCACAGCGAGCCGCTGCCGCGGGAAGCGGTAGAATAGAAGCGGCCCCGGCCGCGCAGAGGCGCCGAGGCCGCCACACCGTTCGAGTTCGTGCTGAAGAAGGATATTCCCGTGAAACGTGACGACCTGCTGGCCCGCGCCCGCGACGGCGGGGTCTGGGACATGATCATCATCGGCGGCGGCGCGACCGGGCTGGGCGCGGCGGTGGACGCCGCGGCCCGCGGCTACCGCGCGCTGCTGCTCGAGGCGGCCGACTTCGCGAAGGGCACGAGCAGCCGCAGCACCAAGCTGGTCCACGGCGGCGTGCGCTACCTGGCGCAGGGCAACATCGGCCTGGTGTACGGCGCCCTGCGCGAGCGCGGCATCATGCGCCGCATCGCGCCGCACCTCGTCGGATCGCTGGCCTTCGTCGTGCCGGCCTACCGCTGGTGGGACCAGCCGTTCTACGGCTCGGGCCTGCTGCTCTACAGCGTCCTCGCCGGGCGCCTGGGCCTCGGCTTCTCGCGCCTGGTCGGCAAGCGCGAGGCCCTGCGCCTGGCGCCGACGCTCGAGCCGGAGGGGCTGAAGGGCGGCGTCGTCTACTTCGACGGCCAGTTCGACGACACGCGCATGGCCGTGGCGCTGCTGCGCACCTTCCTGGACCTCGGCGGCACGGCGCTCAACTACGCCCCGGTCGTCGCGCTGGAGAAGAGCAACGGGCGCGTCAGCGGCGTCGTCGCGCGGGACGCCGAGACCGGCGAGGAGCTGCGCTTCAGCGCGCGCGTGGTAGTCAACGCCACCGGCGTCTACGCCGACGGGCTGCGGCAGATGGACGACCCCGAGGCGCAGCCCATGCTCGCGCCCAGCCAGGGCGTCCACATCGTGCTCGACCGCTCGTTCCTGCCCAGCGACCACGCCATCATGATCCCCAGGACCGACGACGGCCGGGTGCTGTTCGCCGTCCCCTGGCACAACAAGGTCGTGGTGGGCACGACCGACACGCCGGTGCCGCAGGCGGAGATCGAGCCGCGGGCGCTGCCGGACGAGATCGAGTTCCTCATCAGCCACGCCGCGCGCTACCTCTCCAAGGACCCGACGCGCGACGACGTGCTCAGCGTGTACGCCGGGCTGCGCCCGCTGGTGAAGGCCTCCGGTATCGCCAGCACGGCGGCGCTCTCGCGCGATCATACGCTGGTCGTCTCGCCGTCGGGGCTGGTGACGATCACCGGCGGCAAGTGGACGACCTACCGCCACATGGCCGAGCACACCGTCAGCCGGGCGGCGGAGGTCGGCGGGCTCGAGGCGCGGCCCTGCACCACGGCCACGCTCCGGCTGCACGGCTGGCTCGACACGCCGGTCGAGGAGCCGTTTGGCGTGTACGGCGCGGATGCGCCGGAGCTGCTGGCGCTGCTGGCCCAGCGGCCGGAGTGGCGCGCGCCGATGCACCCGCGCCGCCCAGTACGCCGCCGCCGACTTCGCCCAGGGC
>CALJIC010000171.1 GCA_937974195.1 uncultured Roseiflexaceae bacterium
TCCGAACCTCTCGCCAGGGAAGAGGCCGTGGAGGGCCTGCGGCACTCCGAACCTCTCGCCAGGGAAGAGGCCGTGGAGGGCCTGCGGCACTCCGAACCTCCCGCTAGGGAAGAGGGCCTGTGGTCTCTATACCTCTCCGCGGGAGGTGCCGCAGCACCGCACCGCGTAAGTCCAAACATTCACGCGAGGGACACTGTGGGCCCCGGCCCACACCGTACAGAGTTACTGCAAACCTATGAGCGCCATCATCGTCGAACATCTGACGAAAACATACCGCTCCTACCGGCGCGAGGCCGGCCTGCGCGGCGCCATCGCCGGCCTGATCCGCCGCGAGACGACCGTGACCCGCGCGGTCGAAGATCTGTCCTTCACGATCGAGCCCGGCGAGATCGTGGGCTTCCTCGGCCCGAACGGCGCCGGCAAGACCACCACGCTCAAGCTGCTCTGCGGGCTGCTCTTCCCAACGAGCGGGCGCGCGACGGTCCTCGGGCACACCCCGTCGCGGCGCGAGCCGGACTACCTGCGCCACATCGCGCTGGTGATGGGCCAGAAGAGCATGCTTTGGTGGGACATCCCGGCCATGGAGACCCTGCTGCTCCACCGCGATATGTACCGCCTGCCCGATCAGGAGTTCCGCCGCACCGTCGCGGAGCTGTCCGACATGCTGGAGGTCGGGCATCTGCTGGGCGTGCCGGTGCGCAAGCTCTCGCTCGGCGAGCGGATGAAGCTCGAGCTGCTGGCCGCGCTCGTCCACCGCCCGGCCGTTCTGTTCCTGGATGAGCCGACGATCGGGCTCGATGTGATCTCGCAGCAGCGCGTGCGCGACTTCCTGCGCGACCTCAACCGCGCGAGCGGCACGACCATCCTGCTCACCAGCCACTACATGGACGACATCCAGGCGCTCTGCCGCCGCGTCCTGCTGATCGACCACGGGCGCCTGCAGTTCGACGGCTCGCTCGCCGCGCTGGCGGAGGCCGCGGCGCCGCACAAGATCCTCAGCGCGGTCTTCGCCGAGCCGCCGCCCGCCGAGGCGCTGCGCGAGGCGACGCGCGATGCCGTGCGCCGCCCGACGGACGACCCGCGCCAGGTGCGGCTGGCCGTGCCGCGCGCAGAGGCCGCCGACGTGGCCGCGCGCCTGCTCCAGCTCGGGCGCGTGGTCGACCTGAGCATCGAGGAGGTGCCGGTGGAGGAGATCATCCGCGTCGTGTTTCACGCGGCGCGGCAGGAGGAGGCCCAGCCATGATCCTGCGCACACTGTGGAGGCATGTGGCCTGCAACGTCGCGATGACCCTCGAGTACCGCGGGGCGTTCCTGATCTACATGCTGAACACCATCGCCGGGCCGCTCGTCGCCCTGGGCGTGTGGCTGGCGGCGAGCGAGCACGGCGCCGCGCTGCCCTTCGGGCGGGACCAGCTCGTGACCTACTACGTGCTGCTCAGCCTGGTGGTCATGCTCACCGGCACCTGGGCGGCGATGTTCGTCGCCGAGAGCATCCGCACCGGGAGCCTCTCGCCGCTGCTGCTGCGCCCGGTGCCGCCGATCCTCGACTACCTGGGCAACAACATCGGCGAGAAGGTGATCAAGCTGATGCTGCTGCTGCCGCTGGTCCTGGTGGTCGGGCTGCTCTTCCGCGACGACCTGCGGCTGCCGGGCGACCCGGTCCTCTGGCTGCTGTTCGCCCTCAGCCTGCCGGGCGCGGCGGCGCTGGCCTTCCTGCTGGACTTCGTGATCGGCTCGCTGGCCTTCTGGATCGAGGATGTCAACGGGCTGGTGCGGGTGAAGAATGTGGCCGGCGCGTTCCTGGCCGGGCAGTACGTCCCGCTGGCGCTGTTCCCCAGCTGGCTCGACGGCTTCCTGACCGCCCAGCCGTTCCGCTACACGATCTCCTTCCCGCTTGAGATCCTCACCGGGCAGCTGGCGCCGGAGGCGGCGGCGCAGGGCTTCGCGGTGCAGCTGGCCTACTGCGCGGCGCTGTGGGGCTGCTACCGGCTGCTGTGGCGCGCCGGGCTTCGGCAGTACGCGGCCGCCGGCGCCTGACGGGAGGTGCACCGATGCGATTCGCGTTTCGTCTGTGGCGCAGGTTCGCCGCGCTGTCGTTCGCGCGCGAGGCCGAGTACCGCGCCAACTTCCTGGTCAACGTGGGCGAGGCCGCGATCCAGGTCACGCTCGCGGTGCTGACGCTGCTCCTGCTGTACCGCTACACCGACCAGATCGCCGGCTGGTCGCAGGCGGAGGTGCTGATGCTGGCCGGGGTCTACCGGATGGTCGAGGGCCTGATCGCGCTGCAGATCGCGCCGAACATGCTGGCGATCTCGGGGGCGATCCGGCGCGGCGACATGGACTTCCTGCTGCTGCGGCCCGTGCCGAGCCAGTTCCTGGTGAGCACGCGGCTCATGGCGCCGCCGGAGCTGGCGAACGTGCTGATCGGCCTCGGCCTGGCGGCCTACGCCGGGCAGCTCGCGGGAGTGGCGCTGGACGCCCGGCGGCTGGCGATGGCGGCGTGCTTCCTGCTGTGCGGCCTGCTGCTGCTGTACGCGCTGTGGTTCGGCACGGTGACGCTCAGCTTCTGGCTGGTGCAGGTGGACACGCTCGACCAGCTGTTCTACGGCTTCTTCGAGGCGGCGCGCTACCCGGTGACCTTCTTCAAGGGCCTGGTGCGCGCGCTGCTGACGTTCGTCGTGCCGGTGGCCTTCGCCACCACCTTCCCGACCGAGGCGCTGCTCGGGGAGGCCGACTGGCGCATGCTAGTGGCGGGCGTGGGGCTCACGGCGCTGGCGCTGGCCGGCACGAACAGGTTCTGGCGCTACGCCGTGCGCCACTACAGCAGCGCGAGCAGCTAGGCCGCGACTCCAAGGATAAGGAACACGACTTACGCGGCGGCTCCACTCCCGCACCCATTTGGAGGGGTTCGGGAAGGCGAAGCCTCCCCAGAATCACCCCCTTTCCGCTGCTCTGTGGCGACTGTGTCGCTGCAGAGCAGCGGAAAAAGCGCCCGCGGAGGGCGGCCTACAGCCCTTCACACCTCTCTGTTAGGCGGGCGGCCGGCACGGCCGCGTGGCCCCTGTGCGGAACTCGTGATACACTGGAGCGCGGCGAGGGCGCCGACAGGAGCGAACACTATGACGATCGAGAGCCCCGGGGATGTGCAGGGCCTGCTGGCCGCCGGCCGGGTCGTCGGGCTGGCGCTGCGCGAGCTCGAGCCCCACGTGCGCCCGGGCGTGACGACCGCGCAGCTGAACGAGCTGGCGGAGCGCTTTCTGCGCCGGCACGGCGCGCGCTCGGCGCCGCTGCTGACGTACGGCTTCCCCGGCGCCGTGTGCGTCAGCATCAACGACGAGGCCGCCCACGGGGTCCCCGGCGAGCGCACCGTGCGGGCGGGCGACCTGGTGAAGCTGGACATCTCGGCCGAGCTCGGCGGCTACTTCGCCGACGCCGCGGTGACCGTGGCGGTGCCGCCGGTATCGCGGCGCCACCAGCAGCTCCGCGACTGCGCGCGGGCGGCGCTCGCGGCCGCCATGTCCGCGGTGCGCGCCGGCGCCCCGATCAGCGCCGTCGGCCGGGCGGCTGAGGCGGTGGCCCGCCGGGCCGGGTTCCGCATCGTGCGCGAGCTGCACGCCCACGGCATCGGCCGCGCGCTGCACGAGGAGCCGCACGACATCCCGCAGTTCTTCGCGCCCGGGGCCAGCCAGCGGCTGCACGCCGGGCTGGTCTTCACCATCGAGCCCCACGTCGCCGCCGGATCGGGGCGCATCTTCGCCGAGCCGGACGGCTGGACGCTCACCACCCTCGACGGCGGCTACGTGGCGCAGTTCGAGCACACCGTGATCGTGACCGAGCGCCGGCCGATCGTGGTCACCGCCGTGGCCCCGTAGGGGCCAGGGCCAAGCAGATGCCATACCTCGTCCTCGTGAGGCACTCGCTGCCGGAGATCGACCCGGCGCGGCCCGCGCGCACGTGGGAGCTGTCCGCCGAGGGCCGGCGGCGCTGCGCAGCGCTCGCGCAGCAGCTGGCGCCGTACGTCCCGGCGCGCCTCAGCGCCAGCCCCGAGCCCAAGGCGGCCGAGACGGCGCGGCTGGCCGGCGAGCAGCTCGGCGTCTCGGCCACGATCGTCGACGGGCTGGAGGAGCACCACCGCGCGACGTCCCCCTTCGTCGGCGCCGAGCAGTTCCAGCGGACCATTGCGGCGTTCTTCGCCGAGCCCGAGCGGCTGGTGTTCGGCGAGGAGACCGCCGACGAGGCCGAGGCGCGCTTCAGCGCCGCGCTCGACGGGCTGCTCGCGGCGCACCCGGGGCACAACCACGTGGTCGTGGCGCACGGCACGGTGATCGCGCTGTTCGTCAGCCGGCGCGCGGGAGTCGAGCCGCTCGGCCTGTGGCGGCAGCTCGGCCTGCCGTCGCTGGTCGCGCTTGAGCTGCCCAGCTACCGGGTGGCCGCGCTCTGGTCCGGACCGGCGGCCTAGCTGGCCGGGGCGCGTCGGTGTGGCGCGGGGAGGCCCTCCCCGGAGTCCGCTCATTCCACAGCCGGAAGAGGAGGCAGCATGGCAGCCGGAACCCCATCGCCCGAAGCGACGCAGGCCGTGCTCGAGTGCCAGCGGCGCTTCTGGCAGGCGCTGCAGCGCAAGGACGCCGACCTGCTGGCGGAGACGCTCGCCGACGACTTCGTGTGCCGCGCGCCCGGCGAGCCGGACCAGGACCGCGCCGCGTTCATCCGGGCCATCGTGGGCATGCCGCTCACGATAGCGAGGGTGAGCGCCGAGCAGGTGGCGGTCCAGCTCGTCGACACCGTCGCGGTGCTCACGGGCATCCAGGTGGCGCAGCTGCGGCTCCCGGACGGCAGCCAGGCCGAAGAGAGGCTGGCCCTCACCAACGTCTTTCGCTAGGTGAACGGCCGCTGGCTGATGGCCCTGGCGCACCCGGTGACGCTCCCGAACGGATCGTAAGCGCACAAGCACAGGAGCACGAACGATGACCATCGCCGACACACCCGCAGTGCTCGACCAGCGCACCGTCGAGGCCCGCATCGCCTGGCTGCGCACCCTGACCCCGCGCGACGCCCCCGCCGCCATCGCCGAGGCGCTCGTGGCCGGCGCCCCCGAGGATGAGCTGTGGGCCGCCGGCGCGCTGTGCGCCGCCCGCTACCTGAACAACCAGGCCCAGAACCTGCTCGGCTTCGTCTCGCACGCCATGATCGGCTGCGAGGACGCCCGCAGGCTCGCCGCCGGGCAGCCGACGCGCACCCGCCAGCTGCTGATCGTCCAGGCGCTGGCGCAGGTGGTGTACGACCTGCACGACCCGTCCTTCGCGCCCTACGAGCTGCTGCCCTACTGGCCGTTCCGCGAGGCGAGCGTGCCCGAGAACCTGCGCCGGCTGCGCGCCGACGTGCGCATCGGCGAGTACATGCGCGCCGACCACCGCTTCGTCGCGCTCATGGAGGACCTGCCGCGCGCCGAGGTCGTGGACCTGCTGCTGGACGTCGGGCTGGAGGGGATCGTCACCGACGACCACACCCTGATCTCGCCGATGCTCTGCCTGGGGATGGCCGACCTGATCGGGTGGGAGGCGGCCGAGCCGCTGCTGCGCTGGGCGCTGCGCTACAGCGCCAGCTTCTCCCGCGACTTCCGGCCCTACGACCGCGCGCTGGAGCTGCTGGCGCGCTACGGGCTCGAGGCCGGCCCTCCCGGCGACCGGCCGGGCGAGCAGGCGATCGACTTCGACGCGGTGGCCGCGCTGCGCGCGGAGTTCCTGGCCGCCGCGCCGCACGACCGGCCGGAGATCGCCGCGCGGGCGCTGGCCGAAGGCGTCGCGCCGGCCTCGGCGATTGCGGCCGCCTCGCTGGCCGCCTGCGACATGTACCTGATGACCGAGCCGGTGCCCCCGCAGGCCGACTACGACGCGGTGAGCCGCGAGGTGGCACCCATCCATATCGGCACGGCCATGAACGCGCTGCGCGCCGTGCTGCCGCTGATGCTGCCGCGCACGCGGGCGCTGGCGGCGATCCAGGCCGGCAGCCTGCTCGAGCGCGGGCCGAGCGTGCTCAGCGAGACGTTCGCCTTCGTGCCGTTCCAGGCGGCGCGGCCCTACCCGTACGAGGAGGACGTCGACCGGCTGCGCGGCCAGGCGCCCGAGCAGCTCCTGGCGACCCTGCGCGACGCGCTCCCCGCCCACGACCACCGGACGGCGACCGCGGCCGTGCGGGCGTACGCCGCGCTCGGCGCGCCGCCGGAGCCGCTGATCGCGCTGCTCACGGCCGTCGCCTGCACCGACAACGGCACGCTGCTGCACAACTTCAAGCACCTGCACGCGATGGTGGACGAGTTCTACGCCTGCCCGCTCCCCGACCGCTGGCAGTTCCTGGTCGGCGCCGCGCGCTGGGCCGCCTGGTACGCCGGGCTGTGGACCGAGGTGTACGACCGGGCCGCGCCGCTGCTGGGGTCGGCTCAGGAAGAGGGCGGGGCATGACATCGCGCTTCCTCCTCAACCCGCACGCCGGGCCGCTGGCGGAAGAGCCGCCGGACGACCGGAGGCCGCTGGAGCTCCACCGCCGGCTGCCCGGCTACGCGCCGACGCCGCTGCTCGATGCGCCGCATCTGGCTGCGCAGCTCGGGCTGGCGCGCGTGCAGGTGAAGGACGAGTCCTGCCGCATGGGCCTGCCGGCCTTCAAGATCCTCGGCGCCGCCTGGGCGGTGGAGCGGGCGCTCGCGGCACACCTCGGCGGGCTCGCGCCGTGGGGGAGCCTCCCGGAGCTCCGCCGGCAGATCGAGCCGCTCGGCCTGACGCTGGCCGCCGCGACCGACGGCAACCACGGCCGGGCGGTCGCGCGGATGGCCGGCGCGCTGGGCTGCCGGGCGCACATCCTGGTGCCGGCGGGCACGGCGCAGGCGCGCATCGAGGCCCTGCGCGCCGAGGGCGCGGCCGTCACGGTGGTGGACGGCAGCTACGACGACGCGGTCGCGCGTTCGGCCGCGCTCGCCGGGCCGCGCTGCCTGGTGATCTCTGACACCTCGTGGCCGGGCTACGAGCAGATCCCGCGCGAGGTGATCGCCGGCTACAGCACGATCTTCCACGAGATCGACGATGCGCTCGCGGCGCGGGGCGAAGGGCCGCCGGATGTCGTCGTGATCCAGATGGGGGTCGGGGCGCTGGCCGCCGCGGCGATCCGGCACTACCGGCGGCCGGGCGGCCCGCTGATCCTGGGCGTCGAGCCGGCGCGCGCCGCGTGCGTCCTGGCGTCGCTGGAGGCCGGCCGGATCGTCGAGGTGCCCGGCCCGCACGACTCGATCATGGCCGGGCTGAACTGCGGGGCGCCCTCGCTGATCGCCTGGCCGCTCCTGCGGCGCGGGCTGGACGCGGCTGTGGCGGTGGAGGACGAGCTGGCGCGCGAGGCGATGCGCCTGCTGGCGGCCGAGGGCGTGGTGGCCGGCGAGACCGGCGCGGCCGGCGTGGCCGGGCTGCTGGCGCTGCGCCGCGAGCCGGGCGGCGCGGAGCTCGCGGCGGCGTTGGGGATCGGGGCGCACAGCCGCGCGCTGGTGCTCGTCACCGAGGGCGCGACCGACCCCACCTCCTACCGGCAGATCGTCGGCGTGGAGCCGGCCGGGTGCGAGGAGCGGCGGCGCTGCCCGCTGTGCCGCGGGGGCGCGGTGCGCGCCTGGGGCGGCGAGGCCCGCGGCTAGGGGAGACGCTCGGTCCGGGTGCGCCGGCGCGCGCGGGGCTTCGCGGGGGGCGCCGGGGCGCCGATCTTCGCCAGCGCCGCGGCGATCGTGGCGTCCTCGTCGGCCATCTGCACGGCGTAGTCCTCGATCGGCAGGCTGCGGCGCTGGCGCAGCGCGAGCGGCGCGATCGTCGCCACGTCGTCGACGGTGACCTCGACGCGGAACTCGGCGGCGGCGCGGGCGCGGGCGGCCTCCAGCAGTGCGATCTCGGCGCGGTGCGAGGGGATCTTCAGCTCCTGGATGCAGCGCAGCGCGAACTCCTCGGCCGCCTGGGGCACGTTGACGTGCGGCAGGATCTCGCGCGCCGCGACGATCTCCTGGCGGAGCTTGGCGGTCTCGTCGGCGTAGCGCTCGCGGAACGCCTGCGGGTCATCGCGGAAGGCGCGCATCCGGTGGTAGATCTCGAGCCGCTGCTGCATGTCGGCGAGCGGCGCCACCCACACCCGCAGGCCGAAGCGGTCCAGGATCTGCGGGCGCAGCCGGCCCTCCTCGGGGTTCATCGAGCCGACCAGCACGAACTGCGAGGGGTACAGCCGGGTCATCGCCCCGCGCCGCACGAACGTCCGCCCTTGGGCCGCGGCGTCCAGGATGGCGTCGATCACCCGCGCGTCCAGCAGGTTCACCTCGTCGATGTAGAGCAGGTTCCGGTGGGCGCGGGCCAGCACGCCGTCCTCCAGCAGCACCCGCTGCTGCTCCAGCGCCACGCGCTCGTTGATCCCGCCGACGACATCCTCCATCCGCGCGTTCAGCGGCAGCTCGATGATGCGCATCGGCACCCGGCGCATCACCGGCTGGCCCTGCTCGTCCAGCTCCTCGCGCTCGATCGTCGGCATGATGTCGACCAGCCCGCGCACCGCGGTGGTCTTGCCCACGCCGTACGGCCCGATCAGCAGCACGCCGCCGATGCGCGGGTTGACCAGCGCCAGCACCAGGGCGGTCTTCAGCTCGGCCTGCCCGACGATGGCGAGGAAGGGGTATGGGAGGATCTCGTCCATAACTACAGAAGCTCGATGTCCGCGTCCAGGATGGTCACGTCGGGGCGCTCCTCCTCGATCCAGCGCACCAGCGCCTCCAGCTGCCCCTGCGCGTAGCCGCCGGAGCCAGAGACGCACGCCACGCCCAGCACCGCGCGCCCGTGGATATCCTGCTCCGCCACCTCGGCGGCCGAGACGTTGAAGCGGCTGCGCATCCGCCCCAGCAGCGACTTGACGATGCTGCGCTTCTCTTTGAGCGAGTGCACCCCCGGGAGGTGCAGCGTGATCAGGCAGGAAGCTACGATCATAGGCTTCAGAAGGGTCTGAGGTGCTCGCCACGCCGCCCGCGCGACCCGCGATGCCCCTAGTTCCAGCTCCACGGCCGGCCGAAGCCGACATCGCGCGGGCCGGAGCCCGGCAGGAGCGCCAGCTCCGCCCGCAGCAGCGCCAGCAGCTCGCTGATGCGAGTCTCGGCGTCGGCCTCGAGCCAGCGCTGCTTGCGGTCGTTGTCCACGTTCAGCCGCTGCGCCAGCGCGTAGGTCAGCTCGAGCGGGTCCTCGGGGAGCGCCTCCGGCTCGTAGCGCTGGCCGGTGGCGATGCTGAGCAGCTCCCAGTAGCGGTCGTAGAGCGCCCGCAGCTCCGCGGCGGCCGCCGCGGCCGACTCGCTCAGGCTCTCGGGCAGGTACGAGACCGCCGCCACCAGGTAGGGCTGGCGCTGCGTGATGTGCTGGATGCGGAAGCGCCGCTGCCCGACGACGACGAGGTAGTAGCGGCCGTCCTCCAGGCGCACGCTGTCGCTGATGCGGGCGCTGGTGCCGACCGCGTGCGGCACGGTGTCGCTGCGGGGCATCTGGTCCTCCGGGATCCCGGCCGCCGCGCGCAGGCGCTGCGTCCACGGGTCGTCGGGGCTCACCTCGGAGCCGCTGCGGATCAGCACGATGCCGAACGGGCTGCTCTCGTGCAGGCAGCGGCCGACCATCAGCCGGTAGCGCTCCTCGAAGATGTGCAGCGAGAGCTGCGCGCTCGGGAAGAGCACGGTCCGCAGCGGGAAGAGCGGAAGCTGGTGCGACATAGGCCTCACCCCTCGGACGGAGCCGTGCAGGTCCAGACGGTGGCCGCGCCGGCGCCCACGTGCAGGTCCAC
This sequence comes from uncultured Roseiflexaceae bacterium, assembly GCA_937974195.1. Taxonomy (GTDB): domain Bacteria; phylum Chloroflexota; class Chloroflexia; order Chloroflexales; family Roseiflexaceae; genus CALJIC01. Next base: position 9,826 of record CALJIC010000171.1, read on the forward strand.
CGTCAGCTCGAGCTCGGGGCCGGAGAGCGCCTGCACGAGCGCGCTCTGGTCGAAGCGCAGCGCCACGCCCTCGGCCATCACCGCCACCGAGCCGACGCGCAGCTCGAGCGCCTCGGGCCGGAGCGCGACGCCGCTGGCGCCGACCGCGACAAGCACGCCGCTCCAGTCCGGCGTGGCCCTGGCGAAGGCCCAGCGGGCGGCCTCCGAGCGCGCGACCGCGGCCGCGACCTGGCGGGCGTCCGCCTCGCTCGACGCGCCGCGCACGTGGATCTGGACCAGCTTGCCGCTGGCGGCCGCCTCGCGCGCGATCTGCTGCGCCAGGTCGCTGCACAGGTAGTCCAGCGCCTCCTGAAAGGCGCCGAACTCGTAGCTGTTCAGGTCGCCGACCAGCGGGCCGCCGGCGCTGCCGTTGGCGAGCAGGACGATCGCATCGTTCGGGCTGGCCTCGCCGCCGATCGCCAGCCGCCCGAAGCTCTTCGCGGCGCTCTGCTCGAGCGCGTGCTGGAGCAGCCGGGCCTCGACCGGCGCGTCGGTCGTGAGCACGGCGAGCAGCGTGGCGGACTGCGGCTGGAGCGCGCGGCCGCCCCTGGCCATGCCCGCGAGCACCGCGCTGCGCCCGGCGCGCAGGGTGGCGCGGATCGCCCGGTCCTTCGGGCGCGCCTCGCCGGTGAGCATCGCGATCGCCGCGCGCCGCCCGCCGCTGCTGTCCAGCTCCGAGGCCGCGCGCCGGATCCCGGCGCGCATCTTGTCCATCGGCAGCGGCACGCCGATCTGGCCGGCGGAGAGCAGCAGGACGCTGTCCCGCGGGACCTCGAGCTCGTCGGCGACGATCTTGGCGCACTCGACCGCGCTCTGCAGGCCGGGCTGGCCGGTGCCGGCGTTGGCGTGCCCGGTGTTGATCAGCAGGGCGCGGATCCCCTCGCGGTTGCGCGCCAGGATCACTTGGTCGAAGTACACCGGCGCCGCGGTGATGCTGTTGGTCGTGAACAGCGCCGCGGCGCGGCACGGTGTCTGGGAAAGGATCAGCGCCAGGTCACGCGCCCGGATCTCCTTGAGCCCGGCGGAGACGCCGGTCGCGCGGAAGCCTGACGGGCTGGAGACGTGGCCGTCGTCGAGAACGCTGAAGGTCATAGGCACGAATTGTGGGCTGCGCTGTGCGTGCGGCGCGGCGCGGAGTCGCGCGGGGCGCTCGGGCGCGCCCGCGAGTTGGAGTCGCGGGCGGGGCTCCGGCCGGCACGGCATCTTGCGCGGCGGGAACGCGCCCCAGCGGCCGCCGGCATCGCTTTACGCAGTATGAAGAAAGCGGTGCACATCACCACACGCGGCAAATCAGTCCTTTCAGGTACTCCCCCTCGGGGAAGGTGAGCAGCACCGGGTGGTCCGGCGCCTGGGTGAGCCGCTCGATGACCTGGACGTCGCGCCGGGCGTCGAGCGCGGCGCCGAAGACCACCTTCTGGAACAGGTCGGCCGACACCAGCCCCGAGCAGGAGAAGGTCGCGAGCACGCCGCCGGGCCGCAGGATCTGGAGCGCGATCAGGTTGATGTCCTTGTAGCCGCGGGTGGCGCGCTCGAGCTGGGCCTGGCTGTGGGCGAACTTGGGCGGGTCGAGGATCACGACGTCGAACTGGCGCCCCTCGGCGCGGTACTGCCGGAGCAGCCGGAAGACATCGGCCTCGACCGGCTCCACCGCCGACGCCACGCCGTTGAGGCGCAGGTTCTCGCGCAGCAGCTCCAGCGCCGGGCCGCTGGTGTCCACCGCGGTGACGCTGCGGGCGCCGGCGCGCGCCGCGGCGATGGTGAAGCCGCCGGTGTAGCAGAAGCAATCCAGCACCTCGCGCTCGGCACAGTAGGCGGCCACCCGCAGGCGGTTCTGGGCCTGGTCGAGGTACCAGCCGGTCTTCTGCCCGCCGCGCAGGTCGGCCAGCGCCAGGAGGCCGCCGGCCTGGCTGACGCGCACCTGCGGGGGAGGCGGCTCGCCCCACAGCGGCCCCTCGCCGGGCGGCAGGCCCTCCTTCTCACGCACCTCGGCGTCGCTGCGCTCGTAGATCCCGAGCGGGCTCAGCAGCTCGGCCAGCAGCCGCACGATGAGCTTGGAGCGCGCGGCCATGCCCTGGGTGAGCAGCTGGACGACGAGGTAGGGGCCGTAGCGGTCGACGATCAGGCCGGGCAGGCCGTCCGACTCGGCGTACACCAGCCGGTAGGCGGCGTCGGCGCCGTCGTAGCCGAGGAGCCGGCGGGCGGCCACCGCGCGCTCGAGGCGCTGGCGCAGCAGGTCCTCGTCCAGCGGCTCGTCGGCCCGCCAGGTGAAGGCGCGCACGCGGATCTGCGAGCCGCTGCTCCAGGTGCCGCGCGCCAGCCACTCGCCGGTCGAGTCCACGACGTCCACCGCGTCGCCGCGCCCGACGTACCCCTGGACGCGCGCCACCGCGCCGGAGAACACCCACGGGTGGCGCTGCTGGAGCGGCCGCTCCTTGCCCGGGTTCAGAAAGACTGTCGCCATCGCCTCCGCTTCTGCCGCATTACACTGCTGCTTACTGTAGCACGCGGCGCGGGCGCGGTCAAGAAAGGGCCAGCCTGAAGCCGAGGAACTCGTTGCGCATCTCGGGCGGCATGCGGAAGCGGCAGGCGCAGCGGGCGTAGCCGTGGGGGTTGGCGTAGCACCCGCCGCGCAGGATGCGCCTGCCGGGCGCCGACGGGTCCTCGCGGCCGTCGGAGGGGTCGTAGGGGTAGAGCGCGTCGAGCGAGCTGGTCCACTCCCACACGTTGCCGGCCATGTCGAGGCAGCCGGACGGGCTGGCGCCGGCCGGGTAGCTCCCGACGGGCGCCGTGCTCGCCAGGCCGGACTCGCGCGTGTTGGCGAGCGACGGGTCCCACGCGTCGCCCCACGGGAAGCGCCGCCCGTCGGTCCCGCGCGCCGCGCGCTCCCACTCGGCCTCGGTCGGCAGCCGGAAGGAGGGCGGGCCGCCGGCCAGGTCGCCGGCCAGCCGCCGGCGGTCGGCCTCCGGCAGCTCGGCGGTCAGCCACGCGCAGAGCTGGCGCGCGTCGTGCCAGGTGACGTCGGTCACCGGGTGGTTGAGCAGCTCGGGCGGGGGAGCCGCGCCGCGCCAGCGCAGGGGCGGGCGGGCGCCCGTGGCGGCCACGAACGCCGCGTAGAGCGCGCAGGTCACGGGCGTGCGCGCGATCGCGTAGGCGGGCAGCGCGACGCTGTGCTGCGGGGACTCCTCGCGGTACGACTCGCGGGTGCCGCCGTAGGCCTTCGCCAGGGCGCTCAGCTCGCGCTCCGGCGTGCCCATCGGGAAGCTCCCGGCGGGGATGGTCACGAAGGCGGGGAGGAGATCGGCCAGCGGCATCGGCACGTTCTGTCTTCTGTCTGCGCCCGCGCGGGGCGCGGCGCAACGGTACCAGCGCCGGGTATTGTACAGCAGAATCGCCCTGTGCCCTGGGGAGCCAGTAAAGGGAGGCGCGGAGGGCGGGGCCTCCACACCTCCCTGTGAGGGCGCCCGCCCTAGGCGGCCGGGACGGGCTCGGGGGCGCGCTCCCGGCGCAGGCGGGCGATCAGCACCCAGGCGCCGGCGAAGAGGAGCCCGCCCGACCAGTACGGCGCGCTCGGCATGATGTGGTCGTAGGCGAGCCCGGCCCACAGCGGCCCGACGACGTTCGAGAGGCTGCTGAGCGCGGCCCCGACCCCGGCCACCTGGCCCTGCTCCTGCGCCGACACCTGGTTGGCGATCAGCGCCGTGATCGTCGGGATGGTCAGCGCGTTGCCGATGCTGCTGAGGACCGTCAGCGGGTAGAAGACCCACAGCGCCGGGGCGAAGGCCATGCCCAGGTACGCGACGCACAGCACCGCCAGGCCCACGAGCGCTAGCGCGCGCTCGCCGAACTTCGGCGCCACCCGGCGCACGACCGCGCCCTGCATGATCACATTGACCACGCCGGTCACCGTGAGCAGCGCCGCGATGTCCGCCGGCTGCACCGCGAAGCGCCCGATCAGGTACACCGCGATGTTGCTGACAAAGCCGCTGAAGGCGACGTTGAACACCACGTTGGCCAGCAGGATCATGCCCAGGCCGGACCGGCGCGCCATACCGGCGATGGACCCCAGCGGGTTGACATCCGCGAACGAGATGCGGCCCGTCAGCCGCTTCTCCGGCGGGAGCGACTCCGGCAGCACGAAGAAGCCGACGATCGCGCTCAGCAGCGAGAGAGCGCCCGCAGCGTAGGCCGGGGCCGCCAGGCTGATCTGGGCGAACGCGCCACCGAGCACCGGCCCGAGGATGAAGCCCAGCCCGAACGCCGCCCCGATCAGCGCGTAGTTCTTGGCGCGCTCCTCGGGCGGCGTCACGTCCGCGATGTAGGCCTGCGCGACCGACAGGTTGCCGCCGGTGACGCCGTCGATGAACCGCGAGAGGAACAGCACCCACAGCGCGCCGCCGATGCCGAACAGCACGTAGCCGAAGGCCGAGCCGACCAGACAGAGCAGCAGCACCGGCCGGCGCCCGTAGCGGTCGGAGAGCCGCCCGAGCAGCGGCGCGGCGAGGAACTGCGCGGCCGAGTAGATCACCGAAAGCAACCCCACGCTGAGCGCATCGGTGTTATACTCCCGGACAATGTAGGCTGCGACCGGGATCAGCAGTGTGGCGCCGAGCAGGTCGAGCAGCACAACGACGAAGATGAACGCCAGCGGGGCGCGGGAGGGCGCAGCGCTGGCCGAGGCCGTGCCTGGGGTCATGTCCTTCATCCTCACGTTTACGAGAGCAGACGACACACCTGACGTGCTCCGAGAGTGATCTTCTGGGACCGATCGCCCTGCGCGGGCGCCGCCGCTTTCGCCGCAAGCGACCGCGCGGGTGGACGGGCTGCAGGGGGATCGCGTGGCGACCACATTCTTCTGACGAAATAAGATATAATGGAAAGAAACATCTTACCCAATAAGACACACAGAGTTTAAGGGAAAGGCCGGCACATGTCAAGCCCTTCTCAGACGCGCGAGGAGCTGCTGGAGTCGATTCGTTGGCTCGGGCGCGAGCTGAGCGCGCGAACAGTGATGTTTCATACAGCGGTCGCCGAGCGGCTCGGGCTCAGCGCGACCGACCACAAGGCCCTCGACCTGCTGAACCTGTCGGGGCCGATGACCGCCGGCGAGCTGGCCGAGCTAACCGGGCTCACGACCGGCGCGATCACCGGCGTGGTGGACCGGCTGGAGCAGGCCGGCTACGTCCGGCGCACGCGGGACCCGCACGACAGGCGCAAGGTGGTGATCGAGCCGCTCGACCACCCGGCGCTGAAGGTCCGGCTCGAGTCGGTCTTCGCATCGTTCTCCCGGCGCTGCAGCGAGATCGTCGCCGACTACGACGACGCCGCGCTGGCGACGGTCGCCGAGTACGTCTCCGCGATGATCAAGGTGCTGCACGAGGAGACGATCCGGCTGCGCCAGGAGGCCGCTGCGGCGAAGCTGCGCGGGGAGCTAGGAAGGAGGGAGTGATATGACACCCCCGCCCCTGTTCGGCGCGAACATCGACCCGTCGGCCGCCGACCCGCGCGAGCCATTCCGGCGCGCGCAGATCGCCGAGGCGCACGGCCTGGACCTGATCATGCTCCAGGACCACCCCTACAACCGCCACCACCTGGAGACCTGGACGCTGCTCACGGCGCTGGCGGCGGCCACCAGCCGGGTCCACGTCGGCACCAATGTGCTGTGCACGCCGCTGCGCCCGCCGGCGATGATCGCCAAGATGGCCGCCACGCTCGACATCCTCTCGGGCGGCCGGGTGGAGATCGGGCTGGGCGCCGGCGCCTTCCAGGAGGGCATCGCGGCCTACGGCGGCCCCGCGCGAGAGCCGGCCGACTCGCTGGCCGCCTTCGAGGACGCGCTGCGGATCGTGCGCGGGATGCTCGAGAGCGCCGGCGGCTCGTTCCGCCACGAGGGGCGCTTCTACCAGGTGAACGGCGCGCGCCCCGGCCCCGGCCCCGCCCACCCCATCCGGATCTGGACCGGCGCCACCCGCCCGCGCGCGATGCGCCTCACGGGCCGCCTGGCCGACGGCGTGCTGACCACCAACACCTACGTCTCAGCACTGCAGCTGCTGGCCAACAACGCGCTCCTGGACGAGGGCGCCGCTCAGGCCGGCCGCGATCCCGAGCAGGTGCGGCGGGGCTATAATCTGATGGGCGCGATCGACGCCGCGCGCAGCGCCCCCTTCGACCCGCAGCAGCCCGGGCCGATCGTCGGCCCGATCCAGCACTGGGCGGACCTGCTCGTCCGCCTCTACCGCGACTACCGCCAGGACACGTTTATCTTCTGGCCGGTGGCGGACGACGAGGCGAGCCAGATCGAGCTGTTCGCGCGCGAGGTCGTGCCGCGGGTGCGCGACGCGATCGAGGGCCGGTAGAGGCGGGCGGAGGAGCCGGGGCAGCCTTCACCAGCGGAGGTGCGGCGGGGCCGCCGCCACGAGCGGGCCCCCGCCGCGCTGCAGCGAAGGAGAGAAGACTATGAGCAGGATCCAGACACAGGGCGTCCACCACATCACGTTCGTCGGCTCGAACCGCGAGGCGATCATCGACTTCTACAGCGGCGTGCTGGGCATGCCGTTCGTCTTCGAGCAGCCGAACCTCGATGTGCCGGAGGAGTCCCACCTGTACTTCGACCCCGGCGACGGCCGGCTGCTGACCTTCTTCTGCCGCCCGACGCGCGAGAACGACCCGACGCCCAACCCGGAGGGCATCGGCAACCTGCATCACCTGGCGCTCACCGTCTCGCGCGCCACCTACACGCAGGTGGTGGAGCGCCTCGCCGAGCGCGGGATCGAGAACACCGGCCCGATCGACCGCGGCTTCATGGACTCGATCTACTTCCGCGACCCGAACGGGCAGCTGCTGGAGCTGTCCTGCTACAAGTTCGAGCCGCCCACCGGCTACACCCACGCCGAGGTGCTCGCCGTCGCCCACCGCATCCGCGTCGCCGCCGGCGACTACAACATCACCGACCGGCACATCGCCGACGCGATCGCCGAGCTCATCGACCGCCGCACACGGTCGCTGGAGCC
>CALJIC010000172.1 GCA_937974195.1 uncultured Roseiflexaceae bacterium
GGCGAAGGCCCTCCACACCTCCCCGTAAGAAGGCGGCGGCACGCGGAGCCGTGCGCTCACGTGCCGCCGCGGCTCAGATCGTCTCCGGCTGGTTCCGTATCGCGTTGAAGATCGTCGCCGGCACGCGCAGGCGCTCGTCGCCCTGGTACAGGGCGCACAGCTCGTCGAACGAGGCGTCGGGCGCGCGGGTGAGCGCGGCGATGTGGTCGAAGAACGCGAGCTGCTCCTCCGGCATCGGCTCGTCGGGGCCGGGCATGGCGCCCCACACGTCCCACGGGAGCATCTCCACCTTGTTGAGCGCCGCCGCGTCGCGCAGCAGGTTCCCGGCGATGAACCACAGGCCGCTGAGCTTGAGGAGGCTCAGCCCGAACGCCGCCGGGTCGGCCTCGCCGGCGCGGCAGCGCGCCCACGCGTCGCCCGCGATCAGGAAGCGGTCGTGCGGCACGTCGAGCACGTCGAAGTCGATCCTGAGCAGCCTGCGCTGCACGTCGTCGATCTGCGCGTCGACGCGCACCCAGCGGCCCTCCGCCTCGCTCCAGTACTCGGCCACCCAGTGGTCCTCGAAGAAGCCGGGGACGAAGTAGCCGCCGAAGCCGCACCGGGCGCGGGCGGGGATGCCCTGCGCGCGCAGCATGGCGACGAAGAGCACGCTGAAGTTGCGGCAGGTGCCGACCAGGCGCTCCTCGACCGGCAGGCCGGCCTGCGGCTGCGCGCCGCGGGCGCGGAGGCGCTCCAGCATCTCCTCCGCCGGGCGGATCTGCGACTCGGCCCGCTGCTCGGCGGAGAGGGTGATGCCGTAGGCCGGGGCCGCGAGGTGCTCGTGCAGCAGCAGGCCCTGGATGATACGCGCGCACGCCCCTGCCTCGCGCGGCAGCGGGCCGAGCAGGTCCGCGTGGCCGTCGGCCGATGTCATACGCCCCGGGCGGGCGTAGTAGTCAAGAACGTCGTGTGCAGTGGTCGTCTGCATGGCTCTCTCCTTACCGTGTGCCGGCGCGGCTCGCCCTTTGGCTCACTGCGCGCAGGGGCGGGCTGGCGGCTCCCGCTGTTCGAGCGCCAGGATCGGCCGCACCTCGATGCACCCCAGCCGCGCCAGCGGGATTCCGGCGGCCAGCCGGATGGCCTCGTTCAGATCGCGGGCGTCGATCAGGTAGAAGGCGCTGAGCTGCTCGCGCGCCTCGGCGAGCGGGCCCTCGGCGACCGAGAGCCTGCCGTGCCGGACCCGGATGGTCGCGCCGGTCTGGCGGGGCTGCAGCGGCGCGGAGGCGACGTAGTGCCCGCGCCGCCGCAGCTCCTCGCAGTGCTCGAGCAGCTCGGCCACGAGTGCATCGCGCTCGCTCGCGGACAGCTCGCCCAGCTTCGCTTCCTCGTGGTAGACCAGGCACAGGTACTTCATCGCCTCCTCCAAGATCGCGGTGGCTAGCTGGTTCACCAGATAGTCGTCGGGCGGGGCCCGAAATCAACAGCGGCACGGCGCCGTCGGGCGGCTCACGTGTGGAGCGTGCGCAGGGGAGGCGAGGCTAGGCGCGGGTGGCAGGCGCAGAGACCTGCCGCAGGCGTGTCTCTATGCCTGCCCCGGCAGGCCGGACAGCTCGATGACCGGCCGGATCTCGATCGTGCCGCGCTTGGCCATGGGGAGCCGCTCGGCGATGGCGATCGCCTGGTCCAGATTGTCGGCGTTGATCATGAAGAAGCCGCCGAGCTGCTCGCGCGTCTCCGCGAACGGGCCGTCGGTCACCAGCCGCTTGCCCTGGCGCACCCGCACGCTGGTCGCCGCGGGCGTCGGGTGCAGCGGGGCGGCGCTGACGTACTGCCCGGCCGCGTTGAGCTCGTGCGCGAGCTGCACGGACTCCGCGTAGCACTGCTCGCGCTCGGCCTCGCTGAGCGCCTGCTCGTCCAGGTAGATCAGCAACATGTAGCGCACGTGGTTCTCTCCTTCATGCTTATGCGGTCGTACTGTCGGGTCCGCCGGCCACCGCCAGGCGCAGTGTGCGGCCGTTCGAAGGCGGCGGCCGGCGGCCGGACCCAGATACTCGTCCCTTCAGCGCAGTGCTACCCGCCGGCGATCGCCCCGACGATCATGAACGGCTCGCTGCCATTGGCGACCGCCTCCGGCAGCGGGGCGTCCGGCGACTCGTGGGACAGGTCCTGCTCGCAGGCGAAGAAGCGCACGAACGGCCGGCGCTCCCGCGTCACGTGGTCGCGGATCGTCCCGCGCAGCATCGGGTACTTGGCCTCGAGCGCGTCGAGGATTGTACGCTGCGTGACCGGCCCCTCGACCTGCAGCTCCACTTCGCCGCTCACGCGCGCCAGCGTCCGCAGGTGGGCCGGGAGATAGACTCGGATCATGGCAGCGTCTGGACTTCCACCGAGAGGACGGCCGGGAGGTCGCGCACGATCGCGCGCCACGTGTCGCCGCCGTCGGTCGAGGCATACACCTGCCCGCCGGTGGTGCCGAAGTAGATGCCGGACGAGTCGAGCTGGTCCACCGCCATCGCGTCGCGCAGCACGTTCACGTAGCAGTCGCGCTGCGGCAGGCCGTTCGTCAGCGCCTCCCACTCGTTGCCGCCCGTGCGGCTGCGGTACACGCGCAGCTTCCCCTCCGGCGGGAAGTGCTCGGAGTCGCTCTTGATCGGCACGACGTAGACCGTGTCCGGCTCGTGCGCGTGGACGGCGATCGGGAACCCGAAGTCGGACGGCAGGTTCCCGCTGACCTCGTACCACGAGTCGCCGGCGTCATCGCTGCGCATCACGTCCCAGTGCTTCTGCATGAACAGCACGTTCGGGCGCGCCGGGTGCAGGGCGATACGGTGGACGCAGTGGCCGACCTCGGCCTCCGGGTTGGGCATGAAGTCCGAGCGCAGGCCGCGGTTGATCGGCCGCCAGGTCTCGCCGCCGTCGTCGGTGCGGAAGGCGCCGGCGGCGGAGATGGCGATGAACATGCGCTTCGGGTTGCCCGGGTCCTGCAGGATCGTGTGCAGGCACATGCCGCCCGCGCCCGGCTGCCACGACGGGCCGGTGTCGTGCTTGCGCAGCCCGGAGAGCTCCTGCCAGGTCTTGCCGCCGTCGGTGCTGCGGAACAGGGCCGCGTCCTCCACCCCGGCGTAGACCGTCTCCGCGTCGGTGAGCGACGGCTCGATGTGCCAGACGCGGGTGAACTCCCAGGGGTGCTGGGTGCCATCGTACCACTGGTGGGTGCCGGGGACGCCGTCGTACACGAACTCGTTCCCCACCGGCTCCCAGGTCCTGCCGCCGTCGTCGGAGCGCTGGATCACCTGCCCGAACCAGCCGCCCGACTGCGACGCGTACAGCCGGTCGGGGTTGACGGACGAGCCGTTGATGTGGAAGACCTCCCAGCCCGCGAAGTGCGGCCCGCTGATCTCCCAGCGCTCGCGCTTGCCGTCCGCCGTCAGGATGAACGCGCCCTTGCGCGTGCCCACCAGAACCCGTACGCTGGTCATGTGCTGCTCCTTTGCGATAGTCGGTGTCAGGAGGCGCTGAGCTTCGCGACGATCCCGGCGATCCGCCGCTGGCGCGTCTCCGGCGCCTTGGCGCTCTCCACCTGGCGCACGTACTCCTTCCGCATGGTGTGCGACAGCGCGTCGAACGCCTCGGCTGCGCCGGGCTGCTCCGCCAGCGCCGCCGCCAGGTCGCCGGGGACCTCGACGGTGCGCGGCTCAGTGTCCAGCTCGAGCGTGACCTCCACCTGGTCGCCCGCCTTGGCGCCGGCCGCCCCGCGGTGCTCGGCCGCCAGGGGCAGCATGAACACATCGCCGTAGGCGGCGACGGTGCTGCGGTAGGCGTAGCCGTTCAGCCGCACGACGACCTTCGGCCGCTTGCCGCTGCCGAGCGCGGTGACCGCCTCGGCCGGCACCGGTATGCCGGTCGCGTTCTTTCCATCCGCCTGCACGATCGCGGTGACAAAGGTTACGGCCATTGGGCCCTCCGCGGCTACTGCCCCAGCTGGGCGCGCAGGCGCTCTTCCTGCTCGCGGAGCTCGGGCGTGAACTCGGCGCCGAAGTCATCCGCCTCGAACACCGGCCGGATCTCGATCTCGGACTCGCTCAACATCGGGTTCGGGCAGCGCTTGACCCACTCGATCGCCTCCTCGAGCGAGGCGCACTGGAACAGCCAGTAGCCGGCGATCAGCTCCTTGGCCTCGGCGAACGGCCCGTCGATCACCGTGCGCTTCTCGCCGGAGAACCTGACGCGCGCGCCCTTCGAGCTGGGGTGGAGCCCTTCGCCCGCGATCATCACGCCGGCCTTCACCAGCTCCTCGTTGTACCTGCCCATCGCCGCGAGCATCTCCTCGCTCGGCATCACGCCCGCCTCGCTGTCCTCGGTGGCCCTGACCATGACCATGAATCGCATGTGCTTCCTCCCTGTGTTTGGCCTTACTGCCGCCGCATCCTCTGGAGGGGTGCGGGGAGGCTCGCTGCCCCGCCTTCCTCTTTTCTTTCCGCCGCTCTGCGGCGACATTGTCGCCGCAGAGCGGCGGAAAAAGTGTCCGTGGAGGGCCGAAGGCCCTCCACACCTCCCCCTTAGGAGGCCGGTTGGCAACGTCTCCCCAGAAACTCGCTCCCGCGGGAGGCGCCGCAGCACCGTACCGCGTAAGACCTGTTCCTGAGGTGTGCCGGGCCGGCGCTCACGGGCGCTACCGGCGCCCCGCCGGTGCGGCTGGCATCAGATAGTCGTTCGGCGCGGCGGCAGATCGACAGCCGAGTGCGGTGATTGTAGGTCGCAGATCGCAGATCGTAGATTGCAGATCGCTGATCGTCGGGCGGGGATGCTGGATGACGAGATGCGAAGTACGGGCGACGCAGTACGAGCGAGATACGGCCAGCCAACCTGTATGCGGCGCGCTGGCTACGGCCCCAGCTCGGCCAGCCGCCGCTCCAGAAAGCGCCGCTCGGGGCCCTGCTGCGCGAGCTCGAGCGCGCGCCGGTAGGAGGCGCGGGCGTCCTCAGTTCGGCCCAGGCGCCGGCACAGATCCGCCCGCGCCGCGTGCGCCAGGTGGTAGCTGGCCAGCTCGCCGCGCGCCAGGATGCCGTCGATCAGCTCCAGCCCCGCCGCCGGCCCGTCGCGCATGGCCACCGCGACCGCGCGGTTCAGCTCGACCACCGGCGAGGGGACCATCTGCGCCAGCGCGTCGTAGAGCGCCACGATCCGCGCCCAGTCGGTCGCGGCGACGCTGGGCGCCTGCGCGTGCGCCGCCGCGATCGCCGCCTGCAGCGTGTACGGCCCGTAGCTCCCGGTCGCCAGCGCGCGCTCCACCAGCGCCAGCCCTTCGGCGATCAGCGCGCGGTCCCAGAGCGAGCGGTCCTGGTCCTCAAGCAGCACTAGCTCGCCGTCGGCGGTGGTGCGCGCCGTGCGGCGCGACTCGTGGAGCAGCATCAGTGCCAGTAGGCCCATCACCTCCGGCTCCGGCAGCAGCGCGAGCAGCAGCCTCCCGAGGCGGATCGCCTCGCCCGAGAGGTCCGGGCGCGTCAGGGAGGCGCCGGACGAGGCGGCGTACCCCTCGTTGAAGACCAGGTAGATCACCTGGAGCACGGCGTCCAGGCGCTCGGGCAGGTCGGCACGCGACGGCACCTGGTAGGGGATGCGCGCATCGCGGATCTTGGCCTTGGCGCGCACGATCCGCTGCGCCAGCGTGGAGGGCGGGACGAGGAAGGCGCGCGCGATCTCCTCGGTCGTGAGCCCGCAGATCTCGCGCAGCGTGAGCGCCACCCGCGCCTCGGGCGACAGGGCGGGGTGGCAGCAGGTGAAGATCAGCCGCAGCCGGTCGTCCTCGACGCCCTCCTCGTCCACCTCGGCGGCGTCCTGCGCGCTGTGGTCGAGCTGCTCGGCGAGCGCGGCCAGCGAGGCGTCGAACCGGGCGCGCCGGCGCAGCGTGTCGATGGCTTTGAAGCGGCCGGCCGAGACGAGCCAGGCGCGGGGGTTGGCGGGCACGCCGTCCTTCGGCCACTGCTCCAGCGCGGCCCGGAAGGCGTCGTGCAGCGCCTCCTCGGCCAGGTCGAAGTCGCCGAGCAGGCGGATCAGCGTAGCGAGCACGCGGCGCGACTCGGACCGGTAGACGGCGTCCAGCAGCTCGCGCGTCTGTTCGGCGGCGTGTTCGATCGACATTCGATCTCCTTTGCAGGTGCCGCTGCTCGTGGAACGATGCCCGTCGGAGAGGTGTTGGGGCGCCGCCGATTCTTCGGCGCTCGCCGGTGCATCGCTGCCTAGCATAGCACAGTTGTTCGGGTTGTGCAAGGAGACATAAGCGCGCGAGGTCAGCGCCGCGCGGCCTCCCGCTCCAGCTCGGCCAGCTTGCGCACCCTGCGCCGGAACTCCTCTTCGGTGCTGAACTCGGCGGCTAGAAACGCCCGCAGCACCTCCTCGGCCACCCGGATGCCGATGATCCACGCGCCGATGCACAGCACGTTCACATCGTCGTGCTCCACGCACTGGTGGGCCGAGTAGGTGTCGTGGCACAGCGCCGCGCGGATGCCGGGGATCTTGTTGGCCGCGATACAGGCGCCCACGCCCGTCCCGCAGACCAGAATGCCGCGCTCGGCCTCCCCGCTGCGCACCGCGTCGCACACCAGCCGGGCGATGTCGGGGAAGTCGACCGGGTCGGGGCTGTGGGTGCCGAAGTCCACGACCTCGTGCCCCTGCGCGCGCAGGAAGTCGATCACCGGGCCCTTGAGGGGGAAGCCGGCGTGATCGCCGCCAACGGCCAGCTTCATCGCTCTCTCCTTTCCTCGTCCTGTCCGGCGGCGGCCGGACGCGCTCGGCGCGGCGGCCCCGCGGGGACAGTATAGCGGCGCGGCAAGAGCGGTGCCAACAGGCGGCCGGGGCGGTGGTGCGGCTGTGTCGGAGCGCGGGAGGCGCTAGGGGCGGTGCGGGCGGAGGAGCGGCTGCGGGCCTAGCAGCTCGGGCACCGGAACGGTTGCTGGCGTTGGGGTTGCTCGAGCGGGCCTGAGAGCCGAGAACCCCGCACCCTTGAGGGGCGGGAGTGTCAGAGAAGCTTACAAGTCCAGCACCAGACGCAGACCTTGCTCAACATCCTCGAGCGTTGCTGCCGATACCCGTCCCACCTGCTCGTCAAGGTCGCTCTTGTTAAGCGTGATGATCTGCGAGACGTTGATGACCGAGTCCTTGGGCAAGCCCGACTCCCGCGCAGGAAGGAAGACATTGCCTGGTGCTGCTGCGAGACGCAGATTGCTGGTGATGACTGCGACGATGACCGTGGCAATACGGCTGCGGGTAAACGAATCGGCCTGGATGATCAGCACAGGGCGACGAAACGCCGGTCCTGAGCCGCGCACATCTGGAAGGGAGGCCCACCAGACATCACCGCGCTGCATCACCAATCCTCACCAGCGAGCAGACGCCGCTGTGCCGCGCTGAAGGCTGGGTCAAGCTCGCTCGTTTCTTCGTCATACAGCTGGTTGAGGGCGGCCGTGATCTGCTCGGCGTGGCGCGCGGCGAGATAGGCCCGGAGCGCGCGGGCGTACAGCTCGCTGCGTGAGAGGCCCTGAGCGCGAGCGTAGTCTTCAGCCTCCTTGAAGAGGTCATCGGGAATGGAGATCGCCGTTTTCATACCATGAGTATAACTTGCGTTATACCGTCGGTCAAGATGAGGATGTGCGGAGCCGCTGGAGCGCGCGTGGCGGTGGCGCGCCTCGCGCGGGGCGCGGCGGCTGAGTGACTAGCCCCGCCAAATGCTGTTGGAGTGAACTTATGAGCCGTCGGGCTCCTGGAGCCGGGCGATCAGCGGCGCGAGGTACTCAGCGTGCTCGCGGTGATGCTCAAGCGAGCCCTCCAGCACCGCCAGCAGCGGGTACCCGTCAAGCCAGGCGTACCTGCCTGCATCCAGCAGCTTGTCCTCAGGGAGCGCCTCGCCGAGCTCCAGGAATCGCAGGAAGCCCGCCCGCCACTCCTGGTACACGCCCGGCCAGGGCCGGTCGCGGCTCTGCTCGTAGAGCCAGGCGTTCAGGCCGTGCGGCTGGCCCTCCATCTCCGGGTCGAACTGCGCCGGCCACGCGGGGTACTCGGGCTCCCGGTCGAGCTGCGCGGCCTCCAGCCGGGCGATCGAGCGCTGCTGCCAGGCGCGCAGGTGAGCGACCACGTCTTTGATCGACCAGTGCTCCTGGAGCTGCGGCGCGGTGATCTGCGCTTCGCTCAGGCCGGCGAGCAGCGCCTCCCAGCGGTCGAACTCTTCGCGCAGCGCTGCCAGCGTCTGTTGCTTGGTGCTCATAGGTGGCCTGCCTCCTGCTTTGTGAGCTCATCGTCGAGCTGGCCCAGGTTACGAGTCTTTCGCACATTCGGTGCGGAAGCACCGTATGGACCACAGGCGGATGGTCTCATCGAGGCTGCCTGATGCGACAGTGTTGCCATCTGGGCTGAAGGACACGCTGGTCACAATGCTGTCGTGCTCTCCCAGAATAGCGACTTGTCTCCCACTCGATACCTCTCCACTGGGAGTACCACCACGCGCCGGCGATCACTCCTGCGAGGAGGAGGACGAGGAGAGCGATTGTGCGAACGGAACAGCAGGCTGCTCGGTGCATCGGCGGTGTTTCCTGCGGCGGAACGGCTCACTTGCGCAGGATCTTCTCCATCGTCTTCCCCTTCGCGAGCTCGTCGATGAGCTTGTCCATGTAGCGGACCTTCCGCATGAGCGGGTCCTCGATCTCCTCCACGCGCACGCCACACACGACGCCTTTGATCAGCGAGGCGTTCGGATTGAACAGCGGCGCCTCGGCGAAGAAGGTCTCAAGGTTGCTCTCGAGCTCGATCTGGCGCTGCAGCCCCGCTTGGTCGTAGCCGGTCAGCCAGCAGATGACCTGATCGACCTCCTCTTTCGTGCGGTTCTTGCGCTCGGCCTTCTGAATATACATCGGGTAGATGCTGGAAAACGTCATCCGGTAGATGCGGTGCTGAGACATCTCATTCCTCCAGTCTAGCGAGGCTCGAGCGCATGGCCAGGGGACGGTCGGTAACGGCCGCATTGCTCGCGTCAGCGAACAAAAGGCTACCCGGCGCTATAGCGCAAGGGGAGCGTCAGCTCGAGGGGTTCGCCCTGAGAGAGTCCTTGGCGTACTGGCGGGCAATGATCTCGCGCAGGGCATCGAGGTCGACGTCGTCCAGCTTGTTGATGTACAGGCATGCGACGGATCGCTTGTGCTTGCCGAGCCTGGCGTAGAGCTCCGCCGCGCCCTCGAAGTCGTCGCCCACGTAGAAGGTCATATTGGCCTTGCGCGGCGAGAACCCCGCCGCCGGCATGTCGCCCTCGCGCCCGGATTCGTAGACGTAGTGGATCGACCCGAAGCCGATGATCGACGGCCCCCACATGACCGGCGGAAGGCCAGTCACCTCCTTGTAGATCTCGAGCGCGGCCAGCGCATCCGCGCGGCGGCGGGGGTTCTCGATGGCCGCGATGAAGTCGTCGACGGACGCCGAGGTTGGTCTGGTCTTGTTCTCGGCCATGGCTGTCTCCTTCGCCGGCAGGCCGGGCGGCGCTCGTGCGAAGCGCTGCTCTATTCGTAGAACGCCGGCGCCTTCGTGAGCGTCTCCCACTGCTCCGCGTCGTGGCCGAAGATCACCAGCCCGATCTGCTCCCGCTCGACCAGATCGAGCAGCTTGATCGTGCTGGCGCGGGTCGCCTCGGCGTCCGGGGCACCCCCGCCGCCCTGCTCATCGCGGGTGAAGCCCTCGCGGAAGGGCGCGGCGTCGATCGTCAGAAGGACCGGCCCGGTTTTGGGCAGCCGCACGAGCACGGACTGGTGCCCCGGCACGTGCCCGCTCGTCTCGATCAGCTCCAGCCCCGGCAGCAGCTCCGTGTCCCCGTCCAGCAGCCGGATGCGCTCCGCCGGCTGGTCCCACTCGGATCGAACCATCGCATAGCGCGGGTTGGTGGCCGCGTCCACGTGATGCGCGCGCTGGACAACATACTGCGCCCTCGTGAACGCCGCGTGCCTTCCGGCGTGGTCGCCGTCGTAGTGCGTCGAAATGACGATATCGATGTCGTCCGGCCGCACGCCGATGCCCGCCAGCTGCTCGATCACGTCCCGCCCGTTCTCGAACTCCGACGCCTCCTCGGGGATGACCTCCGGCAGACCGCTGTCGATCAGAATGTTCTTGCCGTCGTCCGTCTGCACCAGGTAGCACACGATCGGGATCTGGTACTCCGGCATGGACCCGACCTGCATCAGGTACAGGCGCCTCACGGCGGGCTGGCGCATCATCGTCTCCTTCGCTGCCTGGGGGCAGCTGCGATCGCCGGAGCGCGCTCACGGGCTCTTCGCGCCCGGCGCTGCTACCATAGCCGCATCTGTGCCGCCGTGCGCCGCCCGTCGAGCAGGACGTAGGGAGCCGCCCAGCGGGTGGTCACGCCCAGCGCCCTGAGCTGCGACAGGTCGCGCAGGCGCGTCTCCCGTCGCGCCGCGATGATCCTGTCGGCGCTCTTCGGCCCGATGCCCGGTACGCGGAGCAGGACGTGGCGCGGCGCGCGGTTGACCTCAACGGGCTCGTGCAGGTGCTTCTCGGCCCAGGCCTCCTTCGGCGTCTTGTCGCGCGGCAGGAGCCCGTGCTCGTCGAAGGGCAGCTCGTCGAAGCGGAAGCCGTAGTCGCGGAGCATGAAGTCGGACTGGTACAGCCGCAGGGCGCGGACGGGGTCCTCGGCCGGGTGCTCGGCCAGCGGCGAGCGCTCGATGGGGTGGAACGCGGAGAAGTAGGCCCGCCACAGCCCCAGCTCGCGGTGCGCCCGCTGCACCGTTTCCAGCAGCTCGCGGTCGCTCTCGCCGACGGCGCCCACCACGAACTGTGTGGTCAGGCTTCTGGCCGCCCTTCTCCCCTCGAGGCGGGCGCGCCGTATCAGCTCGGCCGCCCAGGCCAGCCGCCCCCACATGCTCGAGGCGAACTCCTTGTCGGGCGCGAGCTCGCTCAGCCGGGCCTGGTTGGGCGCCTCCAGGTTGAGCGACACGCGGTCGGCCAGCTCGACCGCGCGCTCGATGTACTCGAACGAGGCCCCGGGGATGAGCTTGAGGTGGATGTAGCCGGTGTAGCCCTCTTTGAGCCGCAGCCGCTCGACCGTCGCGAGCATCTTCTCCATGGTCGTGTCGGCGTCGGGCACGATCCCCGAGGAGAGGAACAGCCCATCCACGCGCCGCTCGCGGTGGAGCGAGATGAAGGTCGTGGCGAGCTCATCGGGCTTGAAGGTGGTGCGCTTGCGCCTGATCGCGCAGCTCGTGAAGCAGTACTTGCAAAGAAACTGTTCACACTTCAATCGCCTCCGCAGTGCGCTTCCACGCGAGGCTGTGCCTCGCCGCATAGACGTCGAAGGCTTTAGAGAGCACACCGCGCCGGCTGGAAGCTTCCAGTTCAGCGCGGTTGTTGTTTTGGTGCTCGTCCTCTCGGTCATAGCGGAAGCTATCGTCCTCTCCGTTCCAGGATTTGCCACCCTCTGTTTACGTATCCCTTCGACTCCAAGGGTTTTCGACGTTCCGTTACAAGCGGTGCCTCAAAATCTATCAGCAAGCGATTGGAGGATCTTTCGTGACAGTCGGCGCCAACGACTTCTGCCGTGAACCGCCTAAGGAGGCTGTCTTCTGTCAGCAATGCCTCGGCATGTACGATAGATGTTCCCAAGATGAGAATGTCATTGACCGTGTTTCGAGCATTCTGTTTCGTCTCGTATCGCTCAAGGAATTGAGCCAGTAGATTTACCCCAACGGTTGCCATGTGCTCGTTCAACGCAATACATTTTACTTCCTGAGTAAACAGAAAACGAAGCCTATCTCTCAGCTTCTTCTGCGTCGCCTTGTCCAAATGACTGATACTCGATAGGTAAACGACCTCGTGCCCTTCATTGATAATCTGGGTGATGGCCTGGCTTCCAAATTCGATGTACGAAGGCAAGTAACTACCCAGGTGGATAACCAGTTGATCGGTTCGATGCTTTCCAAAGGCAGCATGCTTTCGAGAGTCCCAAGGTATGCGTGGAGAAACCTCTCCTGTGTCGCTCGAAATCGGATGCCGAAGCCGCGAAGCAAGGATGGGATAGTAATTGGGCTTGTGAGGTGCCTCCGACTGAATCAACAAAAACTCGGCCGCAGTGATGGAAGAGATACGAATCGGATCTTCGGGAACCGGTTCGCTGCCCTTGTAGTAATACGACAGAACTTGCGTGTCTGTGATCATCGTTGCCTCGAACAACGGTTGTGCTTGGCTACCTCGTAGCCTACCAGAGACTTAGCTGACGTGGTACGTATTTGCCGTCCAAGAGCACGTAGGGGGCAGCCCACTTGGTTGTAACCCCTAGAAGCCTGAGTTGAGTCAGATCACGGAGCCGCGTTTGACGACGTGCCTCGATAATGCGATCGGCACTCTTTGGGCCAATACCTGGTACCCGAAGCAGTTGGTGGCGTGGGGCACGGTTCAATTCGATGGGCTCGTGCAGGTGCCGTTCTGCCCAGGCTTCTTTAGGCGTCTTGTCCCGTGGCAGCAGACCCTGCTCATCGAATGGCAGCTCGTCGTAGCGGAAGCCGTAGTCGCGGAGCATGAAGTCCGATTGGTACAGCCGTAGGGCACGGGTTGGGTCCTCGGCCGGCTGCTCGGCTAGGGGCGAACGCTCGATTGGATGAAACACTGAGAAGTAAGCGCGCCACAGCCCCAACTCGCGGTGAGCACGTTGTACCGTCTCCAAGAGTTCAAGATCACTCTCGCCGACAGCACCAACAACAAACTGGGTGGTAAGGCTGCGAGCGGCTTGTCGGCCTTCCTGACGTGCTCGCTTCATCAGTTCGGCGGCCCACGCCATACGCCCCCACATGCTAGAGGCGAACTCTTTGTCAGGTGCAAGGTCGTTCAGTCGAGCTTGATTGGGAGCCTCAAGATTGAGTGAGACCCGGTCGGCTAGTTCGACCGCGCGCTCGACGTACTCGAACGAGGCGCCGGGGATAAGCTTCAAGTGAATGTAGCCGGTGTAGCCTTCCTTGAGGCGGAGGCGTTCGACTGTCCCCAGCATCTTTTCCATTGTTGTGTCTGCGTCGGGGACAATACCAGAGGAAAGAAACAGGCCGTCTACGCGCTTCTCGCGCTGGAGAGAAACAAAGGTAGTTGCCAACTCGTCGGGCTTAAAGGTCGTCCTTTTGCGCCGAATAGCACATGAAGTGTAACAATATTTGCACGCGAATCGACATGCATTTGTTTGGAGCACCTTGAACAGGCGAGAGGTGCCGCCGCCCTCCTGCTTCGCGTTGTAGATGAAGCCGGTCGCGTGCGTGATGCCTTGCTGAATACTTTGGGTGGCGGGAACATCTGTCACTTCGTCAGAGGCTTCGCCTCCGAGGATAGCCAGCTTCTGCTGGACATCCGGTTCCATGATGATTGTCGTGCTCATAGCACCTCACCTGGTAAAACAGATGTGCTGATGCCATTATAGCACGAGATGCAAGCGGCCTTTGCCTACGACTGTGAGGGCGACTGTGCAGCGTTACGCCTTCTGTTCAGATGAGGCGGGAGGGTTGACGGGGTGCTCTAGCGGGTGGGTGGAGGTTGGGTCGTGCAGAATGGCTTCGATGATGAGTGCCCAACGTAGTCGGCGCTCTTCCTCAGTGTACAGGTGGGGCAGGGCTTGCTGAGTGGAACAGGATTGCTTCTCGCTCATTTGGCATCCTCGCAGATCAGTACAGTGCTCGTGGTCACAGGCGCTTTCTGACTTCCGCCCGAGCAACTATACCAACCGTACGTGGCGTTGTCGTAGAGGCTTCCTTCTACGATTGGTTACAGTACCATGACACGCTGTGGGGAGCGGAGTGTATCATCGAGCAACATACACAAGCGGTGGCCTTGACTCGGCGCGCTTGAGGTGTGATATCCTGCAGCGGGGGACGGCGGAGCGGGATGAGCGTACGGCAGGAAGGCGAAGTAGTTGGTCTCCTCCCGCTGCGCGCCAGAGGGAGTATAGCGCGCCGGTCAAGGCTTCCCTTCGGCGCCGCTTATGCTCGTAGGTACATAAATGCCGATAGGGGGTCCGGTTTTCGAGCACCGGCAGGAACGTGATTGATATGGGCAACAGCAATGCTAACCTGATGAAAAACCGAGGCCACGCTCTCTCATCGATACATAAGAGCCGTGGCCAATCACTA
>CALJIC010000173.1 GCA_937974195.1 uncultured Roseiflexaceae bacterium
GGTGGGGGTCGACATCTCAGCTCTCCTCAGGCTCTCAATCTCAGCGCTCTTGTCAAGCTCGGCGCTCTTGTCACACGTCGTTGTCGCTGCAACAGGGGCAAGCATACCCGCCGGGCGTCGGCTGGTCGTTACGGCGAGCGTTACGCAGACGAGTTTCGGGCGGATCTGCGCGGGGCGCCAGGCACTCCGCCGGCCGAGCCGTAACGATCTGGCGGCCATGGGGGTATCCCCAGCCTGCGCGATCCGTGCTACAATGGCTGTCACACCCCTCTCCCACGCCGTGGCACACAAACGGACGCCTCGCTAGCAACAGGAGTTAGGCGATGACTCTGCCCGCGCTGGGATCTCGTATTTCCGCAGCTCCGTGACGATCGTCGCCGCAGAGCCGCGGAGATCAGCATTCGTGGAACCCGAAACCCTCCATCCCTCCTTGCTACGGCGTTCATCACGACAGCTGAGAGACCGAGGACCGTACACCTCAAGGCGGTCAACACGACCGCGCACGTCGTGTCAGTGAACTAAGGAGGAGAGCCACCATGTTCGGTTTCGGCAAGGACAAGAGCAAGGAAGAGCAGGAGAAGCTCGGCCAGACGATCGCCAACCTGAGCGACCAGGTGGGCGCTCTGCAGCAGCAGCTCAACGCGAAGAACAAGCAGATCGATGAGCTGCTGAAGCAGCTCCAGGAGACGCAGGCCAAGGCGGCCAGCGGCGGGGCGGCGGCCCAGGCGTCGCAGCAGGCGCAGCGCAACGCCGAGCAGCTTCTGAAGGAGGCGCAGGCCCAGATGCGCGCGCTGGAGAAGCAGATCGGCGATCTGTCGAAGGCCAAGGCCGAGGCTGAGGCGGCCGCGAAGCAGCAGGCGCCGTCGATCGTGACGGACGCCGCGGCGGCCGCGGCCAGCGTGGCGAGCGGGGCGACTGGCGTGAGCGCAGCCGGCGGGCTGCGTGTGGGCGCGACGGCCTGGGTGCAGAACGAGCAGGGCCAGAACCTGCGCCGGCGCGCTGCGCCGGGGCTGGAGGCGAAGATCCTCGACGGCCTGCCGGTCGGCACGCAGCTCGAGCTGCTGGAGGGGCCGGTCAGCGACGACGGCTACACCTGGTGGCGCATCCGCACCAAGGATGGCCGCGAGGGCTGGGTCGCTGGCGAGGGTCTGGTGACGCGCTAGTAGGGCGGCTGCCCGCACAGCAAGCGCCGCAGGGGTGGCTCACGGGCCTCCTCTGCGGCGTTTTCATGCACCTGTTGCGAAGCTTCCGCTATCCGCGGCCGGCCGCCGGCAGCAGGCGCCCGGCCAGGGCCAGGCTCCCGAGCAGCGCGGCGACGATCCCGAACGCCAGCAGCGGCGAGCGTGTGACGAGGTCGCCGGCCAGCACCAGCAGCGCCAGCGCGGGCAGCACCCCGGCCACCGACGCGGCGCTGTAGCTCCAGAAGGACATGCGCGAGTAGCCGGCGGCGAACGACACCAGCGGGTAGGCCGGGCCGGGCAGCAGCCGCAGCAGCATCACGCTGCGCCAGCTCATGCGCGCGGCGAGCCCGCTGAGCCGCGCCGCTGTCTCAGGCGCCAGCCGCCGCTCCAGCAGCCACCGCCCCCAGCGCCGCGCAACCCAGAAGCCGGCGCTGGCCCCCAGAATATCGGCGACGAGCGCCAGCGCCAGGCCCAGCGCCGGCCCGTAGGCCAGCCCCGCGCCAAGCTGCAGCACCGTGGCCGGCACAACCGGCACCACCAGCACCGCCGCCAGCGCGGCGACCAGCGCGAGCGGGCCCCACGGCCCGAGGGACGCGAGCATCGCGCGGACCCCCGCCGGGCTCAGCGCCGCGCCGGTCGTTCGCAGCAGCCACAGGCCCGCCGCCGCCACGCCCACGAGCGCCGCGAGCAGCACCACGTGGCGTACGCTAAGGAAGGTGCGGAGCCGCTCTGTGATCCCGCTAAGCATCCCCGCCGAGCACCCGGCTCTTGAGCGCTGCGCCATCCCCCTCACGGCCAATCTCGTCGGCCCGATCCAGCACATACACCGCCAGATCGCAGATGCCGCTCCTGACCTTGTAGGTGCGGCACAGAGTGAAGTGGGGCATGAGCAGCGACCGGTAGTCCGCATCGGTCCTGATGTGGTCGCCCCGGTCGAGCCAGTGCATGAGGTGGCCGAGCACATTCCAGGGCTCCGGCGAGGGGATGTCCTCCATCACCAGCAGCCGCGCGCCCGGCCGCAGCACGCGGTGCAGCTCGGCCACCGAGGCGCGCACCAGATCGTCCGGCAGGTGGTGGAACACGCCCAGCACCAGCGCCCCGTCGAAGTGGCCGCTCACGAAGCCGAGCGCCCCGCCGCTCATCACCGCGTACCGCCCGGAGCGCTCACGCGCGGCGAAGCGCACGTAGTGGCGGGCGATATCGAAGCCGGTGTACGTTCCCGGCGGGAAGCAGGCGGCGAACTCGCCGGTGCCGCAGCCGAAGTCCAGGTAGGCGCGCCCCGCCCCGGCGCCCGCCGGCACGAGCTCGCGCTCGATGATCACCCTCTCGGTCTGAAACCCGTTCTCGGCGATGCGTCGCAGCGCGCCCCAGATGCGCGGGCTCTGCGAGAGGCGGTTGAGGAGGGTCTGCAGCATATAGATCCTCTGTGGCTCACGGCCGTATGGCCCGGCAGATCACCGAGAGCCCCACCGGAAACGATCCGCCGCGCGCCAGCCAGGCCGCCTCGGCCGCCATGGGCCAGCGCAGCGCCTCGTTCAGCAGCTTGGGCGGCGGCGCCAGGTCAGACGTCTCGCGCTCCACCTGCGGCAGAGCGCGCTCGAGCAGGCGCTGGGCCAGCGGCAGGGGCAGCAGCAGGCTGTTCACGTACGAGACGCGCTCCACCCGAAATCCCTGCGCCTCCAGCATGCCGCGCACCTCGCGGGCGGTGTAGCGCCGCCGCCCGTGGACCGCGCGGTCGTGCTTGCCGCGCAGCAGCTCGAAGGCCGGCAGCCGGATCAGCAGCCTGCCGCCCGGCACCAGCACCCGCCACGCCTCGGCCAGCGCCGGGGCCTCATCCGGCACCCCGCGGTGATACAGCACCTCGAACGACGTCACCAGGTCGAAGCTGCCGTCGGCGAAGGGCAGCTCCAGCACCGAGCCGCGCGCCAGCCGGCCCGGCAGCCGCGGCCCGCCGAACTCCAGCGCGTCGGGCGCGAGGTCGATCCCAACCACCTGCCCGTAGCGCTGGAGGAACAGCGCGTTCCCGCCCGTGCCGCACCCCGCGTCCAGGATGCGCAGGTCCCTCCTGCCGCCGTACACCTCGTCCAGCAGCGCCGCGGCGATCGCGCGCATCCCGCCGTACCACCAGTGGTTGGCCTCGACGGCCGCCATCGTCACGTATTCCGAGCGCTCCATACTGCCGGCACAAAAAAAGGGCGGAGGCCCGCCCTCCGTATCCCTAATAATACGGCGCTGAGTGTACCAGAACCGGCCCTCCTGCGCAAATGCGCTCCGGCTATGCTACCATGCCCGTTAATGGGGTTTGGGAAGGCTTCGCCTCCCCGAAACGTTCTCCTTCCGCCGCTCACGAGAAACAAAGCCACCCGGCGGCTTGCCACAGCGCAGCTGAGTGAAGTGAGGCCGACGATGAAGCTATCCCACGCCAAGATCGAGCAGCTCGCGACCGACCTGCTCGACCAGCTGGCCGAGATCGACGGCGTGCTGTTCAAGGGCGACGACGGCCAGATCCGCCAGGCCGCGATGCAGATCATCACCGACGAGCTCATGGTCGAGGAGCAGCTGGATGCGGAGATCCACAAGCTGCTGCAGTCCTACAAGTACGAGATCACCATGGGCCGCCTGAACTACGACGACCTGTTCAAGAAGACCAAGGCCCGCCTCGTCCGCGAGCGCGGCATCGTCCTCTAGCGCCGGCGCCGCGCAGGAAGGTGCGGAGTCTTCTCCCCGCACCTTCCGCTGGAACTCCCGCGGCCCTACGACGCCATGCGCTCCTCTTCCTGCCGCAGAATCCTGCGCGCCACCGCCAGCGACGTGGCGTAGGTGGGGTCCATGCCGAAGTACGAGAGGTTGCGCGAGCCGAGGTTGTGCCCCTTGCTGTACGGCGTGTCCGACGCGTAGTGCAGCAGGCCGATGTCGAACGGCGGCCGCAGGAAGCTCACCGTCGCCCCCTCGGGGTAGCGCTGCGCGAAGGTGTGCTCGTAGATCGCGTTCAGGTACGGGCCGCCCTCCATCTCCACATCGGTGAAGAAATCGCGGTAGCACGCCTCCAGGAACGCCGCGTTCTGCAGGAACGTCCCGCGCGAGGTCACCGCCTTCTGGTTGTCCAGCACGCTGCCGTACGCCAGGTAGGGCTCCACGTCCGCCGCCACGAAGCAGGGCTGGAAGGTGTAGCTGTTGCCGGTGTGCTCGTCGTACACCTCGTTGGGGATGAGCACGTCGCCGATCTTGCCGTTCAGCGTCGCCGCCTTGCCCACCACGTACACCCCCAGCAGCTTCCCGACGCTCCGGGCGACGATCTTGAGGATGTGGTAGCCCGCGAGTCCCAGCGGGTAGTCGATATTGAGGATCAGCGCGTCGCTCGCGCGCAGCCGCTCGCCCAGCTCCGGGCGCAGCCGCGGGTCGATCCGCGCCGGGTCCAGCCGGCCGATCTCGATCACCTGCGCGTCCACGTCCACGTAGAAGCGGCTCGGCACGCGGTGGATGCCGAGCTCGCGCTCCTCCTCGGCCCGCCTGGCGAACAGCCGCGCGCTGGCCGGATCGGCCTGGTACTTCTTCTGCACGTAGTAGAAGAAGTTCTCGATCGAGGACGGCACCTGCTCGGCGATGATCTTCTCGTACTCCGCCAGCAGGCCGGCGTGCTCGCGCTCGCGGATGAACCCCAGCAGCTCCTCGGTGTTGCGCAGCGCGAACCCCGAGAGCAGGTTGATCAGGCTGTGGGTGTTGCTGGAGACGAAGTACACCGGCCGCTCGCGGAGCCTGAGCCCCCGCAGCGAGTCCTCGATGTTCCACCACCAGCGCAGCGTCGCGCGCTCGTAGTCCACCAGCGAGCCGCCGAGCATGCGCACGGCGAAGCGCTTCCGCCAGCGCGCCATCCGCCGCAGGCGCGCGCCAACCTGGTCGCCCCAGATTGTCCGCAGCCGCGCCAGCGGCGCCTCGTGGCGCGCCCCCGCCGCCCGCTCGAAGTGCGCCTCGATCGCCTCCTCGTCGTCCGGCGACACGCCGCTCAGCAGCGTGTGGATCTTGTTCCACTCGATCTGGAAGGCCACCAGCATCGGTATCAGATCGTCCACGTCCGAAGGGCTGGCGATCAGCACCGCCAGCGTCTCCTCGCCGTCGAAGAACATCTTGCGCCGGCGCCCGGGCGCGCTCACCGGCTGCCAGCTCAGCACATCGCCGAAGCCGTGGCGGGCGAACACCTCGTGCGACTGGCCGAGCAGCACCAGCCGCACCTCGTCGATGCAGGCCGGCAGCCGCAGCGAGGTGTAGGTCAGCGCCGCCAGGTCCGGCGCCTGGTCGCGCACGCCGACGTGCAGGCTCGGCTCGGTCGCCGCGTAGGGCTCGGCCAGCGCCTGGACCTGGATCTCGCCGGTGCTGCGCAGCAGCGAGTGGTAGGTGCGGTGGAATAGGTCGAGCTGGGCGCGCGCCGCCCGATCTTGCAGGTACATCGTCGCTCTCCAGGTGGTGTATGTGAAAGCGGCGTGGCGGCTGCAGCAGCGAAGCCGCCGCAACCACCACGCCACCCCGCTCCTCTTGCCCACAGGCGGGAGAAGGGACAGGCTCGAGCTAGCCTCCCCAGCGATACCGCGGGCTCCCGTGGGCCGGCGCTACGACACGCCGATGTCCCACGCCGCCTGCAGATCCTTGGCCGAGTAGCGCCGGAAGGCCAGCATCGTGTTCGTGCTGATCACGCCCTCGATCCGCGCCAGCCCCTCCGGGACCGCCTCGGCCAGCTGGTCGTACTCCGGCAGCCGCAGCACCGCGATGATGTCGTACTCGCCGGTCACGCTGTAGACCTCGGCCACGCTCGGCATATTGGCGATCGCCTGTGCGACGGAGGCGATCTTGTCCGGCTCGACCCGGATCATCACGAAGGCAGTAAGCATCGTCCCTCCTCCGCCCTGCCAATCCGTAGCGAGGGGCCGTGGTGGCCCGCGTCGCCGCGAAGCCGGCTGCGCAGCCCACCCGAACGCCTCTCGGAACCTTGCCCTATAATACTACGAGTTGCGCGGTCGTGCCGCCCTCCTTCCGAAAACGGTCTTACATTCCCGCTGCTGCAGAGCAGCGAAGCAGAGCACAACGATGAACGACACACACGCCGCTCGCGCCGGCCAGGCCGCGCTGGCGAACCTCTGGCACTACGCGGCCACCCAGTGGCGCCGCCTGTTCGGCCTGAACATCAGCAAGCTCGACGACCTGCTCTACGTCGGCGGCGAGTTCCGCGCCGCCCAGTGGCCGGCCCTGTACGCGCTCGGCATCCGCGCGGTGCTCAGCCTGCAGGCCGAGCGCGAGGACACGTTCGCCGGCCCGCCGCCGGAGCAGACGCTGCGGATCCCCGTGCCGGACTTCCACGCGCCCACGGTCGAGCAGCTCCAGGAGGCGTGCGCCTTCATCGCCGCAGCCCACAGCCGCGGCCTCCCGGTGCTGGTCCACTGCCACGCCGGCGTCGGGCGCGCGCCCCTGACGGCCGCCGCCTACCTGATGAGCCGCGGCGAGACCTGTTCGGCTGCGCTCGACCGCATCCGCCGCGCCCGCCCGATCATCGGCCTCAACTCGCTCCAGCACGAACGCCTCGCCGAGTGGGAGCGCTTCGTGCAGGGCAGGTAGAAGGCGCCGCGCCGGGGCGCCCCATCGCCACGCCCGCGCCCGCATATGGTACAATGCCCCGGCCGTGCCACCCGCACACGCGCGAAGCGCTGTTATGAAGATAACTCTGATCGGCCCAAGCTACCCCTTTCGGGGTGGAATAGCCCACTACACGACGCTCCTCACCCACCACCTGCGTCAGCGCCACGAGGTGCGCCTGATCTCGTACATCAAGCAGTACCCGAAGTGGCTCTACCCCGGCAACACCGCCATGGACCCCAGCCCCGAGTCCACCGCGCTGCGCGTCGAGTGCGACCGGGTGCTGACGCCTATGAACCCGCTGACGTGGTGGCGCGCCTACCGGATGATCCGCGACGATAACCCGGACCTGCTGCTGCTCCAGTGGTGGACGCCGTTCTGGTCGCCGATGCTGTTCTTCCTCACCAGAATGGTCCGCCGCTACACCAATATCCGCATCCTGTTCCTCTGCCACCACATCATCGCCCCGGACGGCGGCCTGTTCGACTGGTATCTGCTGCGGCGCATCCTCTGGCGCGGGCACGCCTTCATCGTCATGAGCGAGGAAGACTTCGCGCTGCTGCGGCGGGCGCTCCCGTGGGCGCGCATCCGCGGCACCACCCACCCGCCCTACGATGTGTTCAGCCGCACCCCCATGCCCCGCGATGAGGCGCGCGCCCGCCTCGGGCTCGGGCCGGATGAGCCGGTGCTGCTGTTCTTCGGCTTCGTACGGCGCTACAAGGGGCTGCGCCACCTCATCCGGGCGCTGGCCACGGTGCGGCGCGAGCTGCCGGTCCGCCTGCTGGTCGTCGGCGAGTTCTGGGAGGACGAGCGCCCCTACCGCGAGCTGGTCCGCCAGCTCGGGATCGAGGACGCGGTCCAGTTCTACAACACCTACGTCCCCAACGAGCAGATGTCGCTCTACTTCTCGGCGAGCGACGCGGTGGTCATGCCCTACCTCGAGGCGTCGCAGAGCGGCGTGGCGCAGCTGGCGATCGGATTCGAGCGCCCGATGATCGCCACCTCGGTGGGCGGCATGCCCGAGACGGTGCTGCACGGCGAGACGGGCCTGATCGTCCCGCCGGGGGACAGCGAGGCGCTCGCCGAGGCGATCCTGCGCTACTTCCGCGAGGGCCTGGGCGAGCCGTTCGCCCGCGCCATCCGCGCCCGCAAAGAGGTGGACTCCTGGCTGCCGCTGATCCGGCTGATCGAGGAGCTGGCCACGCCCGCGCCGGCGCCGGTCGCCGAGCAGCCCGCGCCGGAGATGGCCTCGCCGCGCGTGCTCTAGATGACACGACGTACGCGGCGGTGGGCTCCGGAGAGGCACCGCCTCCCCGAGCCCCCGCGCCGCAGCGCCGCGCCGCGTACGCCGTGAACACGGAACCACGCATGCTCACCCGATTCTCGCTCGCCCGCGCGGCCGTGACTGGGCGCTCGTCAGGCCGGCGCATCGAGGCGTACGAGCTGGCCGGCGCGCTCGCCATCCTCGCCTTCCCCGCGCTCCTGCTCCTCTGGCGACGCAGCCTCGGCGTGACCTTCTTCGCCCTCTCCAACGACGACTTCCACCGCACCCTGTACGCGTGGGAGGTCACGCAGGGGCGGCTGGTGCCGTCCGACCTGTGGCCGCCGCTCCAGTTCTGGGTCGAGGCGCTGGCGCTCCTGGCGTACCCGCACATCCTCTCGGTGCCGCACCTGGTCAACCTCGCCGCCTCGACAGGGGCGCTGGTGGCCCTCGTGCTGCTCGGCCGCGCGCTGCGGCTCGGCGCGGCGGCCCGGCTGCTGCTGCTGACCCTCGCGGCCACCCTGCCCTGGTTCATCTGGGTGAGCCTCTCGGGCCTCGGCGAGCCGCTGTTTCTGCTCGGCATCAGCGCCGGCTACGCGGGAGTCGCGTGGTGGCGCGGCCACGGCGCCCCGCGCGCGCTGTGGGTGGCGGCGGCCGGGTTCGCCGGCGCCGGGATGGTGCGCTTCGACGCCTGGGGCCACGCCCTGCCCTTCTCGCTCGGCGTCGCGTGGCTGTGGTGGCGCTCCGCCGCCCGCCCGCCGTCCTGGCTCGCCGCGGCCGCGCTGCCGTGGCTCTTCCCGGCCGCGTGGCTCGGCTGGCAGCAGGTGGCCCACGGCCGCCCGCTGTACTTCGCGGAGGTCGTCCGCGGCATCTGGCTGGACACCTACGGCCCGCTCTCGCTCCAGCTGCGCCTGCGGTGGCAGCCGCTCGACCTGTGGCTGCTGGCGGGCGTCACGCTGCCGCTCGCGCTGGCCGGGCTGCTGCTCATGTGGCGCCGGCCCGGCGTGCCGCTCATGGCGTTCATGTGGCTCGCGTCGTTCGCGCTCCTGATGCAGAGCACGCTGAGCCACGCCATCGCCCTTCACAACCAGCAGCGCCTCGTGCTGGCACACACGCTGCTGCTGACGCCCGGCGCGGCGCTCGCTCTCAGCCGGTTCGCGCGATGCGGGCGCGCCGCGCCGCTCGCGGCCCTGGCGCTGCTGCTCGCGCTGGCCGTGGGCCGCCTGACCGCGGTGCCCGCCTACCCGAACGGCCTCGCCCCCGACGTCCAGCTCGTCGGCAGCCACGTCGACGCGCTGCGAACATCGGGCGTCCTGCGCCCGGGCGACCGCATCGTCATCGAGGTGATCTTCTGGGACTACGTGAGCCTGCACCTGCTGATGAACGACCCCGGGGCCGTGGAGTACGACCGGGCGCCGCGCCCGATCATCAGGGAGAGGAAGTACACGATGGACGACATCACGAACCCGAGCCTGCTCGCGCTGCCCCCCGACGAGCTCCGCGCCGAGCTGCGCCGCCGCGGCGTGCGGGTGGTCGTGGCCCACAGCGAGCGCGCCGCCGCCAACCTGCGCCCGATCGCCCGCCAGACCGAGCACGCCGGCCGGTTCCGCGTCTTCGTGATCGAGTGACGCCATGCGCATCGTCTTCCTGTGTACTTCCAGCCTGGACTACCCCTCGCCGCGCGGCCGCTGGCTGCCCGTGGCGCAGGAGCTGGGGCGCGACGGCCACGACGCGCACCTGGCGCTGCTGCACCACACCTTCGACCGCCTCACGCCCGCGGAGCGCACCCAGTACCACGGGCGCGCGACCGCCCACTACGTCGGGCAGATGCACGTCTACGGCCCGGTCGGCCGGCGGCGCTACTTCGGCGCCGGCACGCTCCTGCGCATCTCGCTCGCCGGGGCCGCGGCCCTGGCCCGCGCCGCCATCCAGCTGCGCGCCGAAGCGATCCACGTCTGCAAGCCGCAGCCGATCAACGGCCTGGCCGGCGTCATCGCCGCCCGCGCGCTCGGCGTCCCGCTCTTCGTCGACTGCGACGACTACGAGGCCGGCGGGAACCGCACCGCCTCCGCCTGGCAGCGCCGCGCCCTCAGCCTGTGGGAGGACCGGCTGCCGCCGCGCGCCGCGGCCGTCACCGTCAACACGCGCTTCCTCGCCGCGCGCTGCCGCGCCCTCGGCGTCCCGCAGCAGCGCATCGCGTACGTGCCGAACGGCGTGCCGCTCGCTCGCCTCATCCCACCTGCGCCGCGCCGTGTCGCCGGCCTGCGCTCCGCCCTCGGCCTCGAAGATGTCCCCGTCGCGCTCTACCTCGGGACGCTGAGCCAGACCACCCACAACGTCGCCCTGCTCCTGAAGGCCTTCGCCCTTGCCGCGCGCCGCGTCCCGTCCGCCCGCCTGCTGCTCGTCGGCGACGGCGAGGACCGCGCCGCGCTCGAGCGCTACGCCCACGACCTCGGCATCGCCGACCGGGCGCTGTTCGCCGGGCCTGCGCCGCACGGGGCCACCGCGGCCTACCTCGCGCTCGCCGCCTGCGCCGTGGACCCCGTCGCCGACGACCCGGTGGCGCGGGCGCGCTCGCCGCTCAAGATCGTCGAGAGCCTCGCCAGCGGCGTGCCGGTGGTCACCGGCGACGTCGGCAACCGCCGCGAGATGCTCGGCGCTGCCGGCGTGATCGTCGCCCCCGGCGACGCCCGCGCCCTGGCGGAGGGCCTGGAGCTGCTGCTCAGCAACCGGGCCGAGCAGCGGCGCATGGCCGAGGCTGCGCGCGAGCGCGCCGAGGCGTACACCTGGGATCGGCTCGCGCCGCAGTGGGGGCGCGTCTATACGACATACGCCTGACCGATCGTCACCGTAGCTGCTGCAGGATTGCTGTACCGTGCGCCACCTGCTGGTCCTCACCCCCTACGCCGTGATCCCGCCGACCTTCGGCGGCGCGGTGCGCGCCTACAACCTCTGCCGCGCGCTCTCGCGCACCTACCGCGTCGAGCAGTTCGCGCAGCAGGTCACCCGCGCCGACGTCGCCCCGCGCCTCGACCCGGTGATCCGCCAGATCACGCCGAATTACGTCGAGTACAGCGCCCGCGACCCGCTCAGCATTCTGCTGTACGGCCTCACCAGCATCGTGCTGAACTGCCAGCCGATCTGGAACAGCGCCGCGCTGCGCCTCACCGCCCCGCCCTGGCTGCGCGCCCGCATCGCCGCCGCCGACATCGTGCAGGTCGTCCAGCCCTGGCAGTTCGCCTGGGCCAGACGCCACGCCCGGCCGGGCGCGCTCGTCGCGCTCGACACGCAGAACGTCGAGAGCCAGCTCTACACCGCCGATCGGATCACCGCCCCGCGCCCGCTGGCGCGCGCCCTGGCCCGCGAGCTCGCCCGCCAGGAGTACAACGCCGTCCGCGCCGCCGACGTCGTCCTCGCCGTCTCGCAGGCAGACGCCGACGCGCTCGCCCGCCGCTGCGACACCCCGCCCGAGCGCTTCGTGATCGCGCCCAACGGCGTGGACTGTGAGGCCTACGTCCCGCCCAGCCCTGAGCTCCGCGCCGAGCGCAAGCGCGCCCTCGGCCTCGCGGGCCGGACGGTCGTCGCCTTCTCCGGCTCGCGCTTCGGCCCGAGCATCGAGGCCGCGCAGCAGGTCGTGAAGATGGCCGCCGGCTGGCCCGACCCCGACGTCGTCTTCCTGATCGTCGGCAGCGTCGGCGCGGCCTTCGACCCGCGGGCGCACCCGCGCGTGCGCTTCACCGGGCCTGTGGACGACACCCGGCCCTACCTGGAGGCCGCCGATGTCGCGCTCAACCCGGTGCTCACCGGCAGCGGCACCAACCTCAAGCAGCTCGAATACATGGCGCTCGGCCTCCCCTCCCTGATGACCCCGACCGGCGCGCGCGGCCTGCCGATCGATGATGGCGTCACCGGCCTGATCGCGGCCCCGGAGGAGCTGCCGGCGCGCCTCCGGGCGCTGCTGGCGGACGCGGAGCTGCGGCGGCGGATCGGCACGGGCGGCCGGCGGCTGGTCGAGCGCCAGTTCGACTGGCGCCAGATCGCCGACACGGTCGCCGCGGCCTACGAGCGGCTGCTGGACGCCTCCGCGCGCCGGGCCTAGAGGCGCGGCTCATCGCGAAACCCGCGCGGCTCTGCGCCGGGAGCTTGACACCCCCTGTGGCTGCCGGTATACTCCCGCGCCGTGACGAACAGTATCAGCATCATCATCTGCACCCGCAACCGGCCCGAGCAGATCCGCGAGTGCCTCGAGCACCTGGCGCGCAGCTCGCTCGCCGCGGTGTGCGAGATCCTCGTGCTCGACCAGTCCGCCCAGCCGCTGGAGCTCGAAGGGCTCCCCGCGGCGGTGAGGCCGCTGCTGCGCTACCACTCGCGCCCCGGCCGCGGGCTGGCCAAGGCCCGCAACCAGGCGATCCGCCTTGCGCGCGGCGAGATCCTCGCCTTCACCGACGACGACTGCGTCGTGTCGAGCAGCTGGGCCGACCAGATCTGGCGCGCCTTCGACGCCAACCCGCACGTCGACGGCGTCTACGGGCGGGTGCTGGCCTACGACGACGGCTCCGCGCCGGTGACCTACCACCGCTGGGCCACCGCCTTCGGCGAGATCAGCTACGCCACGCGCCCCGGCGGCGTCTCGTGCACCGCGCTGTTCGACAAGCCCAACGCGGCGGCGTTCCGCCGGCCGGTGATGCCGATCGAGAACCTGGGCGCCGGCAACAACATGGCCTTCCGCCGGCGCGTCTTCGAGCGCCACGGCCTGTTCGTCGAAGACCTCGGCGCCGGCGGGCCGCTGCGCTCCGGCGAGGACTGCGAGTTCCACTACCGCCTGCTGCGCGCCGGGTGCACGCTGCTCTACGACCCGAGCGTGCTGATCTACCACAACGGCTGGCTCGGCGCCGAGCGCAGCGCCGCCCTGCACGACGACTACACCTGCGGGATCATCGCTGTGTTCGTCTCGTACGCCCTGCGCGGCGACCGGCTCGCCCGGGAGTATCTGCGCTTCCGCTTCGGCACCGTGCGCCAGGAGGTGATCGACTCGACGACCACCCCCGCGGCGCGCAAGCCGCTGAGCTACTACACCAACCGGGCGCGCGCCTTCTGGCAGGGCTTCATCGGGGGTGTCCGGCTGGCAGTGCTCGACAGGCGCGCCATTCCCCGCCTGGCCCAACACACTCGTTAGGGGACGACAGCCGTGGTCCTATCCAAGTGGCTCGGCGTGAGCCGCCTGCGCGCCTACTACAGCCAGAACGGCCTCTCAGGAATGATGCGCGCGCTCATCCGCGGCGTCACCGCCGCCATGTCCGGCGTGCTCATCTCCAGCGCGCTCAGCGCCGTCGCCCAGATCCTGATCGCCCGCCAGCTCGGGCTGCTGCTGTACGGCGAGTACTCGACCCTCACCGCCACCTTCGCCCTCATCGCCAGCCTGCTCGGCATCGGCCTGGACACCTGGATCCTCGCCGAGGGGAGCCGCAACCCGGCCAACCTGACCCGCAGCGTCTGGCATGTGCTGCTGCTCAAGGCCGTCGGCGCGGTCGTCGTGCTGGCCCTGCTCGCCATCGCGTGGCAGAGCCACGTCGTCAACACGCTCGTGTTCGTCGTCGGGGTCGTCGGGGTGATCCTCGACAGCTTCGCCCAGACGGGGTACAGCGCGCTGCGGGCGGTCAAGCGCAACGGCCAGGTGGCCTTCTTCCAGTCGCTCACGCCGGCCCTGCTGCTGCTCGCCCTGTGGGCGACCCAGGGCGCATCGCTCACCGTGCTGCTGCTGGTGGCGATCCAGGCGGTCACCGGCGGCGTCATCACGATCGCGATGCTGGCGCGCATCTGGCAGATGTACGGCTCGCCCGCCGGCCACACCTTCGATCTGCGCTACGTCCTGGGCGGCGCGTGGCTGTTCGTCGCCGCCGACGTGCTGGCCAACATCTACACCCAGTCCGGCATCGTGCTGCTCGGCAACACCGTCGGCCCCGCCGAGGTCGCGCTGCTGCGCCCGGCGCTGACGATCATCAACTACACCTTCATGGTCTCGGGCCTGCTCTTCTCGGTCGGCCTGCCGATGCTCAACACGCCCGGCCTGACCCGCCAGGGCTTCGCCGGGCTGGTGCGCACGATGTCGGTCGCCGCCGCGCTCTTCGGCACCGCGACGATGGCCGGGCTGTGGCTGTTCGGGGACCTCGTCCTCCACCGGCTCTACGGCGACCAGTTCGCCGGCGCGCTGCCGCTGCTCCGCATCGTGGCGGTGATCCCGCTGATCAAGGCCGGCACCTTCGTCTGCGCGGCGGTCCTGATCGCCCGCGGCAACATGCGGCTGCGCGTCGCCATGCAGCTGGTAGTGGCGGCGCTCAGCCTCGGGCTGGGCTGGCTGATCGTGCCGCGCTGGGGCGCCGCGGGCGCCGCCTGGCTGTACGTCGGTATCGAAGCCGCGCTGTTCGCGCTCTACTGCGCCGGCGCGTTGTATGCGGCGCGGCGCGACGGCCGATGAAGATCCTGCTCGTCAACCAGAGCTCGGCGGTCAACATCGGCGACCGGGCCATCCACGCCGAGACGCTGCGGGTGCTCGCGCAGGCGTTCCCGCAGGCCGAGGTCGCGCTGACGTTCCACGAGGCCGCGGCCGCGCGCGAGGTGTTCGCCGGCTACACCATCTACGAGTCGCTCGACAACTGGGCCTACCGCATCGACGAGGCCGGCCGGCCGCAGATCGCCGGCCTCGGGCAGCGCGTGGCCGACCTGCTGCGGCTCGCGCTCGGCGCGCTGGTCTACCGCCTGTCGCGCCGCGCGCCGCGCCTCTTCGCCGAGCCTAGCAAGCAGGCGCTGTTCGAGGCGTTCGCCGCGGCCGACCTGGTGCTGGCGTGCGGCGGCGGCTACCTCTACGACACAATCACGCCGCGCGGGCTGCTCGGCCAGCTGGTGAGCTTCTTCACCTGGTCGGTCTTTCTGCTGGGGGGATTCCTGCTGCCGCTGGCGCTCGGCAAGCCGCTGGTGCTTCTGCCGCAGTCGATCGGGCCGCTGCGCGATGGGGTGCGCCGGCGGGCGACGCGCTGGATCGTCCGGCGCGCGCTGCTGACGTTCGTGCGCGAGCGGCGCTCGCTGGACCTGCTCGAGGAGCTCGGGTGCGCCCAGCGCGCCCTCTGCGCGCCCGACATGGCCTTCGGGATGCAGAGCGCCCCCGCCGAGCAGGCGCGTGAGGTGCTCGGCCGCGCGGGGCTGTGGGAGATCCCGGCCGCGTTCCGCGTCGGCATGACCGCGCTCGACTGGGGCGGCCAGGACCGGACCTTCGCCGGGCAGGAGCGCTACGAGCGGGCGATGCTGGAGTGTATCGACGACATCACCGCCCAGGGCGGCGTCGTGGTGCTGTTCAACCAGTGCGGCGGGGCGGCCGAGGAGTGGGACGACAGCCGGGTGAACCTGCGCCTGCGGGCGGCTGCGCGCCAGCCCGAGCGCGTGGTGGTGCTGAACGAGCTCCTGCCGCCCGAGCTGCTCCAGGCCGCCTACGGGCAGATGGACTACTTCGTCGGCACCCGCATGCACTCGGTGATCCTGGCGCTCAACGCCGGGGTGCCGGCCATCGCGATCGGCTACCTCCACAAGTCGCAGGGCATCATGCGCGAGCTCGGCCAGGCCGACCGCTGCCTCGACATCAGCACCGTGAGCGGCCCGGATCTGATCGAGGCGTTCGCGCGCCTGCGCGCCGAAGGGCGCCGTCCCTCATCCGACGCCTACATCGCCCGCGCCAGGCGCTTCAAGCGCTCGCTGGCGACGCTACTACCCCTGCTGGTTGAGAATAATACCAAAGTAGTAGTACGCGGGCGCATGGCGTCCTGATGAGCAATTCGGGCTACTGGCCCGACTGCTGCTCGGGGCCCTTCAGATCGATCGAGAGCGTTCCGACATCGAGCACCTTGCCCGACTCGGCGTTCCACACCCGCGCCAAGCCGGAGGCCTCGGCGATCACGACGTAATCCCCGAGCAGGTCGCCCACCACCAGCACGTACTCGCGGGCCTCGATATTGCTGAAGACGAACTCGCCCGTCCCGTTGGTCAGGGCGCCAGGGCTCGATGCGCCGTCGAGCACATAGGCCCCATCCTCACCCGAGCGGTAGACCTCGGCCAGCCGCACCGGCGTGTTCGGCATCGCCTCCCCGGTTCTGCTGTCCAGCACGCGGCCCACCACCGTCGCCTTGCCGGGCGGCGGTGTCGGCTGCGCGCGGACGCCGCTACTCGTGCTGGGGGCCGAGGGGCTGCTGCAGGCGGTGAACAGCAGCGTGACAAGCAGGGCCAGCGCGACGCGGATGAAGTTTCCCATTGATGTCCTCAAACGTCTACAGTCTATTGCCGGCAGTGCCGCCGGCTCGCATCCTTCTCATAGTACCTGAACGCGTCACCCACTGCAAGGGAGCGCCTTCACATCCCCACGCTGCAGGCGGGTAGTACCACCCCATACTCCGCCGCTTCCCCGCGGATTACTACCGACGGATGCCCTGAATCCACGCCAAATAATCCCTAAGGAGTATTGTCGGCAGCGGCCGGCGGGGCCTACAATGGCGCCGGGTCACTTGCCCAGATGCGTGCGGGCAGTGGATGTTACCCATCGCAGTCAGTAACGCAGAACGGAAAGGCATCGTCCAGATGAAGCGCAAACTCGGGATGATGGTTGCCTCCGCTGCGGTCGCTG
Source organism: uncultured Roseiflexaceae bacterium (assembly GCA_937974195.1). GTDB lineage: Bacteria > Chloroflexota > Chloroflexia > Chloroflexales > Roseiflexaceae > CALJIC01. The sequence continues at coordinate 16,730 of CALJIC010000173.1, forward strand.
TCGGCCTCATGATCCCGGCCGGCTCGGCAACCGCGCAGAACGCGACCACGGCGTACAGCACCAAGTTCTCCACTGCTATTACCTACCAGAACATTTCGACTGAGCAGGCCAACGTCCGCATCCAGCTCTTCGCGGATGGCAGCGGCAGCCCGATCACAGTCGACCTGAGCCCGCTCGCCGCTGGCGCCGGTACCTCGGTCGCGATCGGTAGCCTGTCGGCCAACGGCCTCTCGGACGGCTTCCAGGGCGGCGCGGTGATGTCGTCCGACCAGCCGATCGTGGCCACGATGGTCCAGGTTCCGGTCCAGAGCAACATGGTCACCCGCCCGCTGTCGAACGGCTTCTCGCCGGACTCGGGCGCGGCCTCCGTGCTGCTCGCCACGATTCTGAAGAACAGCTTCAACCAGACGAGCAAGTTCTCGGTGCAGAACGTCGACTCGTCTCCGGCTGATGTGAAGATCGAGTTCTTCGACGCCACCTCGACCCCGCCCGGCGCGAAGATCGACGCCGCCACCATCAACATCTCGGCCCTGCCGGCCGGCTCGGTGAAGCTGTTCGACGCCGGCACGATCCCCGGGCTGCCGGACTCGTTCAACGGCTCGGCGATTGTGACCAGCACCCGCACCGGCTCGTCGGCCCCCGGCCGCATGGTTGCGACGGTGATCGAGCTCTCGACCATCGGCCTCACCGGCAACGCCTTCGAGGGCATCACCCAGGGCGGCACGAAGATCTTCATGCCGTCGGCGCAGTGCCAGGCCTTCAGCCAGGAGAGCGCCTACGCGGTGCAGAACACCTCGACGACGGCCAGCACGAACATCCGCGTGACCTACCAGGCGCGCCCGGAGAACAGCGACCCGGACACGACGCCGCTTACCACCTACGTCGATACGTTCGAGAACCTGGGCCCCGGTGCGAAGCGCAGCTTCTTCGGCTGCACCGTGATGCCAGCCGGCTACTTCGGCTCGGCTGTGATCGAGAGCGTTGACAGCAGCGGCAACCCGAACACCGCGGCCCCGATCGTCGCCATCGGCAAGATCGTCGGCGCCGGCCTGAACTCGGCCTCGCCGGGCGTGGCCAGCGGCGCGTCCAAGCTCGCGCTCCCGTACGTCCGCTTCGCCAACGACGCCGGCTTCTTCGCGGGCAGCCAGCGCGCCTCGATCGCCATCCAGAACGTCGGCAGCGACCTGCCGGCCGGCGCGGTCAAGGTGACCTACTACGACAAGAACGGCGCGGTCGTCGGCACGCACACGCTGGGTGCCATCCCGGCCAACGCCAAGGTCAACTCGAACCCGACGATGGCCACCCCGGCGTCGCCGCCGCCGTCCTCGGGCACGACGCTGGACAACTTCGGCTTCTACCCCGACGGCACCTTTGGTGGTAGCGCGGTGGTGGAGGGCCCGGCCGGGTCGCAGCTGGTGGCGGTGGTCCGCATCATCTCCCCCGGCGCCGGCGAGGACTACAACGGCATCCCGATCCCGTAGCTCCATCAGCCCGCACGCAGCACGACGGCCAGGAAGAGTACTTCCTGGCCGTCCTCGTTTGGGTGTTGGCAGCCGGTGCGCGCCGCCGCGCCGTGGGGTCTCCCGCCCGTAGCTCCATCAGCCCGCACGCAGCACGACGGCCAGGAAGAGTACTTCCTGGCCGTCCTCGTCGTTTGGATGGTGATTGTGGGTGGCGCTGCCGGGCTGTGAGGCCTTCCGCCGGGAGGCCCGGTGGGAGCGCCTCCGCGGCCCCTACTGGTTGCTGGTCGTCCCGGGCAGGAAGATGTTGTAGAGCGGCTGATACTCGTGCAGCCTCCCGGCCGCCTCTCCCTCGCTACTGCTGAACACGAACACGCCGCTCCCCAGCAGCACCGCCTGCGAGGAGCCGGTGACATCGGCGGGCATCTCCACGGCGGCCCAGCTGTCGGTCGCCGGCGAGTACTGCATGACCGAGCGCTGGTCCGGGGCAAACAGCAGCACGAAGTTCAGCATGCCGACGCTGGCCGGCTCGCGGATCGGCTCGGTGAGCGGCGCCAGGCTCTCCCAGCGTCGCCCCACATCGCTGCTCGGATCGTAGCGCTCGTTCACACGCAGCGCCCCGCTCTCATCCTCGCCGCCGATCACATACAGCCGCCCCTCAACCGTTGCTGCGCTCGCGCCTCGGCGAGCGGTCGGCAGCGATTGGTCATCGCGGCTCCAGGCGCGCGTCGCCGGGTCGTAGACGAACACATCGTCGCAGTAGCGGCTGCCGTCCCACCCGCCGAACAGGTACAGCCGCCCCTCGAGGCTCGCCAGGGCGTAGCGGCTGCGCGGCTCCGGCAGGCTCGGGAGCGTCTCCCACTGCTGGCTGCGCGGATCGTAGGCCTCGAACACATCCAGCACCCGCCCGTCCGCCGTCTCGCCCCCCGGCACATAGATGAACCGCCCGATCGCCGCCGCCCTGACGTGGCTCACCGCCGTCGGCTTGTCATTCAAGGGGACCCACACGTTGTTGGCGGGATCGTATCGGTCGAGCGCCCCGCTCACCGCGCCGGAGTCGCTGCCGCCGATCACGTACAGCCGCCCATCGAGCGCCGCCACCGCGAAGTCGGCGCGCGGCCGTGGCAGCGCGGCCCGCTCCTGCCAGCGGGCGTTGGGCACGACCGGCGTCGTCGCCGTCACGCCGGTCGGCGGCGGCTCCTGCGGCCGCAGCACATAGGCGATACCGCCGCCAGCAAGCGCAACCGCCAGCGCTGCTGCCACCGGCAGCTGCCAGCGCCGCGATGGCGCCGGCGCAGCGGGCGAGGCTACCAGGATCGACGATGTCGCCTCCTCGGCAACGGGCGCCTCCACGACGGGCGGCAGCGATGGCGCCTCCTCGGCGGAGGCCTCCACGACGGGCGGCAGCTCCAGCGCCTCGGCCGCCTCTGGCGCAGCTTCGGCCGGCGCGTCAGCCACCGCCACCGGAGAAGCGCTCGGCTCGGGCGCCGGGCGCCCCTCGACCTCAACCAGCCCCTCGCGAATCGCGTAGACAGTCGCCTCGGTGCGTGACGCGACGCCGATCTTGCTGAAGATATTCCGCAGGTGAACCTTGACGGTGTTGACGCTGATGTCGAGGCGCTGCGCGATCTGCTGGTTCGTCGCCCCCATGGCGACCAGCCGCAGAATCTCGCGCTCACGCTCGCTGATGGGGTTCTCGCCTGTCATATCCCGATCATAACATGTGGTTCCACCAGCGGCAAGGCGAATCGATTACGGTACGAGCCGAAAGATCGTCACATCGGAGTCACGGTGCAGCTCGGCGAAGTGCGGCGACTCCTGCAGCCGCGCGGCATCAAACGAGGCGCCGCGCCCGCTCGCGTAGACGTATTCGTACCCTCTCTGCCGCATGAAGTCGGCCAGCGCCTCCGGGTCGGCGCCGGCGCCGCTTCGCAGCCAGGTCGTCTCCTCCTTCACGGCCTGCGCGTAGCCCGCCTCGCCGTAGTTGAACACCACCGGCGGGGTGCTGACCTGGCGGGCGGCCAGCGGAAGCAGCCACCACCCGCCGTCCGCGCCGCGGTCCACATCGCCGAGCCAGCCGGCGGTGTTGACGACGAAGCGCGCCTCAGCCGGCAGCTCACGCGCAGCCCAGGCGATCGCACGCAGGTCCGCCTCCGTCGCGAGGATGGTGTCCGGCCGCACCACCGAGCGAAACTGCGACGCGCTCCACACCGCGAGCGCCAGCAGCGCGGCCCCGCTCAGGTGGCGGAGGGCCGAGCGCGCGGCAGCGGCCCGACTCCGGCGATGTCCGGCGCCCGCCGAAACCTGTCCAGCCGCGTGGCCCCGCGGCACAGCGTCCGCGAAGCGGTGCAGCCGCGCGTCGAGCACCGCCGCGCCACCGGCGATCAGCACGCTCACGGGCGCGAACAGCGTGATCGCCAGAAACTCGTTGGTGAAGAACGAGAGGTACGGCAGGCCGAGCACGACGGGGTTGGCGAGCAGCGCCGCGAGCGCCGCCCAGACCAGCACGGCCACGGCGGTGCGCCGGTTGTGCCGCAGCGCCAGCAGGGCGCCAGCGCCAGCCAGCGCAAGCAGCAGCCGGTTGTTGCTCGCCCACAGCAGGGCCTCCGGCATGGCGTTGTACCAGTCGTTGCCGGCCACATGGACCGCCGAGCTGCCTGTGCTGAAGCGCGCCTCCGCCAGCAGCAGCGCCGTCCACGGCGCGGTCAGCGCCAGCGCCAGCACGCCCGCCGCCCCCAGCCGCGCGACCGGCCGGACCGGCGCCCAGGCGACGAGCAGCCACGCGGCGCACCACAGGAGCGCCAGGCACAGCACCACGAAGTGCACCAGGCTGAGTCCGGCGAGCAGCACGCCCGCCGCGGCGACCGCGCGCCACCCCTCCGGCCGCGCCGCCCGCTCCGCGCGCGCCGCGGCGCAGCACACCACGATCGCCGCCGGGAGCATGGCCATCCCCGTCACCAGCGTGTAGCGCCCCCAGCTGACGTAGAACGCCGGCATGATCGAAACCAGCCCCACCACGACCCCGGCCGCCGCGACCGCCGCCGGGCGCCGCCAGAGGTAGCTCGCCGCGCCCATCCAGGCCAGCGCCACCAGGGCGTTCAGCACCTGACCGCTCAGGAGCATGGCCGAAGGAAGCGGCGTTGCGCACGGCCCGAGAGCGCCGGGGCCGCGCTCGCCCTCCTGCAGCCGCGGCAGCTGCAGCGCGCCGCACACATCCAGCGCCGACGCGAGGAACACGTGGTAGCCTGAGTGGTAGGTCAGGTTCGAGACCCGCAGGTAGGGGGCCAGATCATACGGCGCCTGGCCGCGCTCCGCAGCCACGCGGATGAGCAGCGCGTGGTGCACCGAGTCCACCCAGGCCGGCGCCGCGAGGCCGCGGATGTGCTCGAAGCGCGTCCAGAGCGTGAGCGCCAGGATCAGCAGCAGCACAGCCGCCCACATGCTCCCCGGCGCCGAGGCACGGGCCAGGGAGAAGCGCCGCCCGCCGCTCGTCTGCCCGGCCGCGCCGCTGCGCCAGGCCACGAGCACCCCCGCGAGCGCCAGCCCGCACGCCAGCGCCCCCGCCGCTGTGTCCGTCACGGACAGGCCGAGCGCCGTGGCCCACTGGTACACCAGGGCCACAGCGCTGATGCTCAGGCCGATCCAGACCGTCACCCGCGCCGGCGGCGCAAGGGGCATATCGCGGAGCAGCCAGCGCTCGAGCAGGAAGCCGGGGCAGACCAGCAGCAGCCCCAGCGCCGCGAGGAACGCGCCGTCCGGGGCAAGCGCCCAGAGCAGCGCCAGGCACACGGCGGCGGCGATCGTGAGCCAGCGCGCAGGGGTCATCGGGAGAACCCCACGGGCGTGTGGCCTTCAGGAGAGAGACGGTCGCGCCAGCCGCCTACGCGAGCGAGGAGGTGTGGCGGGCGTGCCGCCCACCATACTTCTACACGACCTGCGCGGTCGACGAACGCGGGTGGCGTGGAGAGGCCGCAGCGCTCCACACGGGGGGCGACGGAGCAGCGCGCGGCGATGTGGTACACTTGGCCCGGTGCGCAGAGAGGATCGCGGCGCAGCAGTACAGGGGACTCGGGCATGGAGTTGGGCATCCGACGCAGATTGAACAACCTGAAGCTACGTCTTTCAGGAGCGACCAAGGAGAGCGAGGAGCTGCGGTTCTGGGCCGAGCGCCGCGCCACGGTCGGCTTCTCCTACCACAAGTACGAGTACTTCTACACCGAGCACTTCGGCTTCGACCGGCGGTTCTACGCCGGGAAGAAGGTGCTGGACATCGGCTGCGGGCCGCAGGGCAGCCTGGAGTGGGCCGACGGGGCGGCGCTGCGGGTCGGGCTCGATCCGCTCGCGCTCGCGTACCGGCGCCTCGGGACGCGCGACCACCGCATGGACTACGTCACCGCCGGCTCCGAGCACATCCCGTTCCCGGACGGCGCCTTCGACATCGTCTGCGCCTTCAACGCCCTGGACCACGTGGACGACCTGGAGCGCACGATCAGCGAGATCGTGCGGGTGGTCGCGCCAGGCGGCTGGTTCCTGCTGCTCACCGAGCTGAACCACGCCCCGACGATCTGCGAGCCGGTGACCTTCTCGTGGGAGATCGTCCGGCGCTTCGAGCCGCAGCTCCGGCTGGTGGACGAGCGGCACTACGAGAAGACCGAGGATGGCATGTACCCGAGCATCCGCGCGGGCGTGCCCTACGACCACGCCGACCACCGCCAGCGCTACGGCATCCTCTCGGCCAAGTTCCAGAAGCCATAGGGTGTGGCTGCAACCCTGGTGGGGTGGCGGGCAGGCTGAGCGCGCTACCCGGTGCGGGCGGGCAAGTCCGCGTCGCTGATGCGCTCCATGTTCGGGTCGCTGGTGCGCCTGCGCTCCTCCTCGAGCGTCTTCGCGATCAGGCGCTCGAAGAAGCCGCCCTCAGCCGGCGTCTCCTGGGCCTCGGCGGCCGGCTCCGGCGGAGAGAGCGGCGGCGGCAGCACCACAATCAGCTTCTGGCTGAGCAGCGAGACCAGGGCGTTGCAGACGTCCACCGGCGCCATCCCCAGGCGCTCGCTGATCTCGGCCACGCTCCGCTGCCCATCCACCGACGAGAGCACCGGCCAGATCTCCTCGCTGATGTGCACCTGGTCGTCCACCGTGTTGGGCCGCAGCGTCGGGATCCACTCCAGGCTGGGGATATGCGGGCGCACGTGGGACCAGAGGCGCGCGCGCTCCTCGCAGCGCTCGATCAGCTCCCACGGGTCCATCCAGATCGTCTCGTGCGGGCTCGTCACGCCGGCCACGAACTGGAAGGGGACGTCGCTGGCCTCGAACACCAGCGCGGCGGCGTCCAGCCCGGCCATATCCCCCGCGCGCGCGTCGTACGGCAGACCATCGCGGAAGTAGATGCGGCCGACCTCCTCGTCGCCCACCTCGAGGACGCCGGTCACCGAGCTGTACACGATCATCTCGATCAGCTCGCGCAGTGAGAACTCGCCGATGGTCCCCTGTAGCTCCACGCTCGCGCCCCTCCGGCTCTCGCTCGGCAACCAGGACCAGGATGTGCCGTCCGGGACTTTGTGCCGGGAATATAAGCCGCCGGCCGCAGCTCGCTGCAGCCGCACCTCGTCTCACCGGCGGCGGCCGGATGCCGGCACACGGGCAGGCCACGCCTGCGCGCCGCGACTCATCGTAGCACAGCTGCGCGGCCAGAGCAAGGGTTAGCTAGCCCTGCTGCTCCATCTTCGCCCGGCGCGTGAGCAGATTGTCATATACAGGACTTACGCGGTGGTCCGTCCTGCACGCAGGCGCGTTCCGCAGGCGCTGTGCCCTGCACCCGGGCTGCTTATGCTGGGGCTGAGACGAGCAACTGATGCGCTGCACCGCCACGAACAGTGCGGTTGAGACGAGCGGCTGGTGTGCTGAGGCATGACAACGGGCGGGCGACGGGAGGTGGCGCCGCTTGCGGGGATGGTTCGGAAGGGGCTGCACAGCCCCTTCCG
>CALJIC010000174.1 GCA_937974195.1 uncultured Roseiflexaceae bacterium
GCGACCTCTTCCTGCTCGGCGGCGATCTCTCGGGCGTGCAGCGGTTCATCTACACGGTCACTGCCGCAGGGGCGACCAAGCAGCTGCGCGGGCGCTCGTTCTATCTCCAGTTGCTCACCGACGCCTGCGCCCAGTATCTGCTGGAGCGCGCCCAGATGCCGCCCTCGAACCTGCTGTACGCGGGCGGCGGCCGCTTCTACATCCTTCTGCCGCAGGCGGTCGACGGGATGCCGGCTGAAGAGTGGGTGGCCGACCAGCGCGCGGTCTTCGACCGCTTTCTCCTTCGCCGCCACCAAGGCGAGCTCTACCTGGCGCTGGGAGGCGCGCCTCTCTCCCAGGCCGCCCTGACCGACACCAACGCCTTCCGTGACGCCTGGGCGGCCGGAGGCGAGGCGCTCAGCCGTGCGAAGCGACGCCGCTTCGCGAGCCTGGGGACGGCCGACTTGGTGACGCTGTTCGCACCCCAAGGCCACGGCGGCAATGAGGACGCCGTCTGCCCTGTGTGCGGCTACCAGGGCGATCCGTCGGACTTCGTCGCGCCCGACGAGGACGGCCTGCGTCGCTGCCAGCTGTGCGGGAGCTTCGAGGACCTCGGCCGGCTGCTCCATAACGCCAACTATCTCCTGCTACACCACCTCGACCGGCCGGTCGACCTCGATGGCGCGCCGGGACGCATCGGCTGGCAGGCGCTGCTCGCCGAGACCGGCCTGCACATCCAGCTGGCCGGTGAGCACGCCCGCCTCGGCGCACGCGGGAACGCCAATAACACCACCTGGCCTGTCCGCTGGACCACTGCCCTGGCGCTGGATGATCGAGCGGGGCCGGCGCCGGCACTGGATTCGCCAACTGTCGCCGGTTTCCATCCGATCGCAAACACCACCCCGACCATGGGCCCGGAGGACCTGAAAGATTGGGACCGCGATCGTGACGGCGACCGCCCGCCTAAAGTGAACGACGTGATGCCCTTCAGCATCATGGTCCAACAGAGCCAGGGCGTGAAACGCCTGGGCGTGCTGCGCATGGACGTCGATGACCTGGGGCGAATCCTCGCGGCTGCCAACAGCAGCCTCGCCACAGCCGCGGGCCTCAGCGCGGCGCTGGCGCTCTTCTTCGAAGGGCGCGTCGGGCGCATCTGCGACGAGATCAACGCCGCTTCGCAGTCCAGGGAGGGGAAGGTCTACTGCATCTACAGCGGCGGCGACGACCTGTTCATCGTCGGGTCGTGGCACCTGCTGCCGCACCTGGCGCGGCAGATCAGCGACGAGTTCGCCACCTACACCGGCGGTCACCCCGGCATCCACCTGTCCGCCGGGCTAACGCTGCACCAGGCGAAGTTTCCGCTCTACCAGGCGGCGGATGAGGCCCACAAAGCGCTCGATCAAGCCAAGGCGCGCGAGGGCAAGGCGGCGCTGTGCTTCCTCGGGCAGGTGGTCGCGTGGCAGCACGCGGAAGAGCTGTTCAGTCTCCAGCAGCGCCTGTCGGCCGCGGTTGCGTCTGGGACTGAGGCGGTTAGCGAAGAGCGCGCGCACGGAGCTGTCGCGCGGTCGCTACTTCAGACCTGCCAGGAGCTCTACGGGCAGTATCTCGAGACGCTGCGCGAGGGGAGGCTGTTCTATGGGCCGTGGCTCTGGCGCGGCGCCTATCAGCTGCGGCGCGTCGAGGAGCGTCTCAAGGGCAAGGAGACCGAGGAGCTGGTGCGTACGCTACGAGAGGATCTGCTGAAGGGAGCGGAGCGCCCGGCACACGAGGGCGGGCGTGCGATTGAACGACTGGGCCTGGCGGCGCGTTGGGCGCAGCTTGAGCAACGGAAGGGACAACGCAATGGCACTAGTGAGTGAGGCAGATCTCAAGAAGATCATCGTGGATGGGGATAACGAAACGTTGGTTGCGCAGGCGGAGCGTGTGGGTAGCGAGCTGGCCCGCCAGCTGACGACGAGCCAGATCCGGGGCATTTTCGGCTCGGTGCGGCGGATCGAGTTGGACTGGCGCAACGCCGAGCGGCGCGCGGCTGCCCAGCGCGAGTTCGCGCTGCTCCAGCCACGTCTGGCCTACCAGGCAAGGAAGGAGCGCGGTCGCGGCGTCGAAGAGCTGCGCGACGTGCTGACCCCGGCGATGCGCATGGTTGGCGCTGACGAACAGCGCTTCCGCAACTTCGTCGATTTCTTCGAGGCCATTCTGGCCTATCACCGGGCCGCTGGTGGCCAGTAAAAGGAGTGCGCCATGACCACGACTGACCGCGCCGTCCTGCTCCAGGGACGACTGTTCCTCACCTTCACTATTACCGCCGTCACCGGCCTGCATATCGGCGGCTCGCCCGGCGTGCTGTCGATCGGCAACGTGGACAACCCGGTCATCCGCGACCCGCTCACCAGCCAGCCGTACATCCCCGGATCCTCGCTGCGCGGCAAGATGCGCTCGCAGATGGAGAAGCAGTACGGCCGGCCGCAGAACAACCGCATCGGGCAGGTGACCATCCACACCTGCAAGACGGCGGCTGATTACGCGACCTGCAGCGTCTGCAAGACTTTCGGCATCCCCGGCGAGCACACGCACTCCGAGACCTCGCGCCTGATTGTGCGCGACGCCCGGCTGACTGAAGAGAGCGTCAGAATGCTGAAAGAGGCGCGCACCGACCTGCCATTCACCGAGGTGAAGTGGGAGGCGGCGATCGACCGCGTGACCTCGGCGGCGACACCGCGCCAGCAGGAGCGCGTGCCGGCCGGGGCGAAGTTCGCCGGCGAGCTGGTCTTCAGCCTGTACAGCTTCGACGGGCGCGAGCGCAACTTTGAGGAGCTGGCGCTGTTCACCAATGTGCTGGAGGCGCTCGAGCTTGTCGAGGAAGACTACCTCGGCGGCCAGGGAGCGCGCGGCAGCGGGAAGGTCGTGTTCTCCGAACTGGAGTTGAAGCTGAAGCAAAATCGCCGCTACCAGACCGAGCCTACGGTTGCAAAAGCTGATAATCTGGCGGATCTGCGCGGCGAGTGGGAGCGGATGCTGGCCCGCTTGCGTGGCTGAGAGGTGCAGATGACCACACTTCAGCTCTTCCGGCTGCAGCCGCGCGGGGCGTTCCACTTCGGCTTACACGGGATCGGCGTCGAGGAGACTGCCGAGCGCTGCCCGTCGGACACGCTCTACGCCGCGCTGCTGGTCGAGGCCCAACGCGCCGGCCGGCAGTTCTTCGCGCCGCCCGAGACGCACGATGATACGCAGCCGCTCGACCCGCCGCTGCTGCTCTCCTCCTGCTTCCCATACGCGGGGGATGTCATCCTGCTGCCACGCCCGCAGCTCCCGCTGCCGATCAGCCCCGGCCGCCTGGAGGGCGAGTTGAAGCTAGCGAAGCTCGCCAAGAAGCTGCGCTACGTCTCGCCGACCATCTTCCGGCTGATCCTGGCGCAGCAGCCCGGCGCGCTCGACCCGTACCTCCCCGGCGGCTCGGCCGGCCAGCTTGCGATGGATGGCGCCGTGTGGGCCGCCCACGACGATGGCGCGCTGCCGCAGGAGGAGGCATTCTGGCGCATCGCATCCATGCCCCATGTCGCGGTCGACCGCGCGCAGTCGGCGTCGAACTACTACGAGACAGGCCAGGTGCACTTCGCGCCCGGCTGCGGCCTCGCGCTCCTCTGCCAGGAGCGGTCGCCCGGCGCTGCTGCCGAGCTGCACGACCTGCTCACCCGCCTGGGCGACAGCGGCCTCGGCGGCCGGCGCAGCTACGGCTTAGGGCAGTTCCGGCCGGAGCCCGCCACACCCCTTGATCTGGTCACGAGCGCGGAGCCGCGCCAGATGGTGCTGCTCAGCCGCTACCGGCCGTCGCCAGCAGAGCTGGCCGGCGGTGTGCTCGGCGAGGGCGCTGCCTACGATCTCGTCCAGGTTGGCGGCTGGCTCCAGAGCCCGGCGGATGTACCGATCCAGCGGCGGCGGTCCGTGAGAATGCTCGCCGAGGGCTCGGTCATCAACCTGCTGGCCGGCGGCGCTCGCCCCATCGGCACCGTCTGCGATGTGCGGCCAGTCTACTCCAGCGCCAGCTTCCCGCACCCGGTCTGGCGCTACGGCCTGGCGCTCGGCGTCGGGATAGGAGGCTGAGATGAGAAGCTACCGTCTCACCATCACGACACTCGCGCCGCTGCACATCGGTTCGGGGGAGCGGCCCTTACAGAAGGGGATCGACTTCGTCAGCTACGGCCGCTTGATCTACATGTTCGACACAGCCAGGGTGATCGACTACGTCGTAGGCGACGACGCGGACCTGCTTGCGCGTGTGACGCAGACGGTGAACCTGGCCAGCTTCCTGAAGGAGCAGGACTTCCGCAACGAGCCGAACCTGGCGCTGTACCGGCTGATTGGCGCGTCGAACGTGAGCGAAGTGCGCCCGCAGATCAAGGACGTCTTCGAGCGGCCATACCTGCCCGGCTCCTCGCTCAAAGGGGCGATCCGCACCGCGCTGGTGGAAACGGCGCTGCTGGCGCGGGGGACGCCGCTCGACCCGCGCCACCTGGGCGACCGCGACAAGTACGCCGCGCAGGAGCTGGAACGCGATGTTGCCGGACGCGGCGAGCGCCCCTCCCAGGCACCGAACTACGATCTCTTCCGCACGCTGCGGATCACGGACAGCGCGCCCGTCGAGCGAGCGAGCCTCGACCTGAGCAACGTGCGGGTCTGGCCGGCTGGACCGAGCCGCGGTATTCCGATCGATGTCGAGACCGTAGCGCCCGGCACGACCTTCACGACAACCCTCGCGATCGACGACTACCTGTTCAGCGAGCACGCTGCCCGGCTCCGGTTTGGGCCGAGGCGCGCGCTGATCGAAGGGCTAGCGAGCGCCTGCCGGGAGCATGCCAGCGCGCGCATCGCGGCCGAGCGGGCCTTCTTCGAACGGCGGACGGAGGCGGCGGCGGTTGCTGCGTTCTACGCCGACCTGGAGCGGCGGCTGGCGGCAAGCGGCGATAGCGGCTTCCTGCTTCAGATCGGCTGGGGCGCCGGCTGGCGCAGCAAGACCGTGGCGCGGGTGCTGGAGCGAAGCGGGGCGCTGGCGAGCGTGGTGCGTCGCTACCGGCTCGACCGGGGCCGTGGCCGGGGTGGGATCTTCCCCGCCACACGCCACCTGGTCTTCGAGCAGAACCGCCCGGTGTCGCCGCTCGGCTGGGTGTGGGTGGAGATGCGGCTCATGTCGTAACTCGTTTATGGAAGATGCACAGTACCGCTCCGCTTACATTGTGGAGCGATACTGTGCTTACGAAAAACGCAGGGCTCGAACAATCTGATCCT
>CALJIC010000175.1 GCA_937974195.1 uncultured Roseiflexaceae bacterium
GCATGCATTAGGCACGCCGCCAGCGTTCGTCCTGAGCCAGGATCAAACTCTTCGTAATGTGGCTGGAACCGCGACAGGGCGAACCCCGCCGGGCCACCACAGGACCCTGCTCTCATCATCACGATTCAGTTGTGAAGGTACAACGACCGAAGGGGACAAAAAACCAGGGGTGGGACTCCACCGCCTGGCGACGTCTCCGAGCCTAACGGCTCAGCGCGTTTCGCAAGTTGTCCCAGTCAGTCCAGTTGTTCGGTCTGCCTCCAAGGAGTGAGACCTTTCCGCAACGACATCAGTATACCACAGTCAAGGCGTTATTGCAAATGTGTGGTTCTGACGGTCACGGCGGCGGTTGCCTGCCCGAAGATAGGGCCGCCGATTGCGACACCCTCGCGCGACAATTCAGCCGAAGCCTTCTATCACGCCAGACGCCAGGGTGGCAGCGGTGGGCGACAAAAAACCAGGGGTGGGACTCCACCGCCTGGCGACGTCTCCGAGCCTAACGGCTCGGCGCGTTTCGCAGATTGCCGACCACTTGGCCTGTTTGTATCGTCTGCCTCCGAGGAGTGAGACGGTCTCGCAACGCGGGCAGTATACCACCCCTCGGAGCCTGTGTCAAATCCGGGGACGAACTCGTGCAAAAGAGCGGCTACTCGCCGTCCTGGCCGGAAGCGCCGGTCTCGTCGAACCGCACCTGGTGGGTGATCGCGGCGCGGATCAGCTCGACCGCCAGCACCGCCGGGCTGACGCGCGGCAGCCCCTCCTCCGTCGGCCCGAGCGCCTTCGCCACCGACGCGTCTAACCGGGCGGCCTCGCTCCGCAGCAGCGCCAGGAGCTCACGGGGAAGCGGGGCATCCCACGCCTCCCCGTCCATCTCTCCGGTTGTGATTATGAGCCGTGGGGCCATGGGTGACGCTCCTCAGCAGATCAAACGGCCGCCGGGCCGCCCATCGTCACGCCGCGCGCCGGTAGCGCCCCGGCCCACGCCGGCCACGCTGGCGGCCATAGTCGCCCCGCCGCTCATAGCGCGGCTCGTCTGGCCACCAGGACGGCTGCTCCAGCTCATCCCAGGGCTGCGCCTCGCGCGCTGGCTGGACCGGGCACACGGCCTCCGTCCGCACCACGCCATCCGCACCGCGGATGCGGCGCTCGTGGGCCGGCTGATCCCCGCGCAGCAGGGCGTCCACCGCAGATGCGACATCGCTGTACACCACAACCTCGTTGCGGCTCACCAGCTCGACCAGCACGTCGAAGGTGGGCGGCGCCTTGCGCTCCAGCACCGTCTTCTGCGTGCCGCGCCGCCGCGCCTCCTCGTCGCCGAGCGTCACCGCCTGGATGCCGCCCACCAGGTCGGAGAGGGTCGGGTTCGACAGCAGGTTCTCCAGCGCGGTGCCGTGCGCCGTGCCGATCAGCTGCACCCCGCGCTCGGCGATCGTCCGCGCCGCCAGCGCCTCGTGCTCGTTGCCGATCTCGTCGATCACGACCACCTCGGGCATGTGGTTCTCCACCGCCTCGATCATCACGTCGTGCTGCGCCCGCACCCGCGGGACCTGCATCCGCCGCGCCCTGCCGATCGCCGGGTGCGGGATGTCGCCGTCGCCGGCGATCTCGTTCGAGGTGTCGACGATCACCACCCGCTTGCGCTCCTCGTCCGCCAGGACGCGCGCGGCCTCGCGCAGCAGGGTGGTCTTGCCAACGCCCGGCCGCCCGAGCAGCAGCACGCTCTTCCCGGCGCAGACCAGGTCGCGGATGATGTCCAGCGTGCCGAAGACCGCCCGTCCGACGCGGCAGGTCAGGCCGATGATCTCACCGCGGCGGTTGCGGATGGCCGAGATGCGGTGCAGCGTGCGCGGGATTCCCGCCCGGTTGTCCTCGCCGAACGCGCCGAGCCGCGCCGTCACGTACGCGAGGTCGGCGGCGCTGACCTCGGCGGCCCCCAGGTCGCGCTCCTCGCCCGCCAGGCGGGCCGTGGGCAGCCGCCCCAGGTCGAGCACGATCTCAATCAGGCTCTCCTGCGCCATCGCCGGGTCGAGGTGGGCCTGCACATGCGGCGGCAGCACGTCCAGCAGCCGCGCAATATCGGTGTTCTCTTGGTTCTGTCCGTACATCAACACTCATTCACTCACAGGACTTACGCGGTGCGGTGCTGCGGCACCTCCCGCGGAGAGGTATGGAGGGCCTAGGCCCGCCGAGATCCTCTTTCTCTGCCGCTCTGCGGCGACGAAGTCGCCGCAGAGCGGCAGAGAAAGCAAGATTCTGGGGAGGCGAAGCCTCCCCAAACCCCTCCACGGGGTACGGGGACGAGGTCACCGCATAACCCCTGGTATTCGGAGGACGCTGGCGGGCCAGCGGCGCCTCCGCGAACGTCGCGTGCCGGGTCAGGCGACGTGCCGTACACAATATGACCGGGCTGGCGCCGGAGGCCGCGGGCGGAGAAGCAGTCGAGCACAGGACGACCGACGCCAGACGTCGCTCAGAACAAAGCCACGAAAGACGCTAGCAGGAAACGCAGATCAGCGAGCAGGTGGAGAGAACAGGGCGGCTGAGGGCTGGCCGTAACGTCACCGGTACGATGGAAGTATACCACCTCGGGGTATATGTGTCAAACGCATTTTACATTGCTCTAATGCTTAGTGCACTCTTGATACTACTGTGGAGGGTACACGTCGAGCACCCGGTCGAGGACCGCCGCAGCGAGGTCGTTCGGGTCGGTCTGAGCCTGGTTGATGCCGACGGCGATCACCACGCCGCTCTGCGGCGCGTACCAGAGGGCCGACCGGAAGCCACCGTACCCGCCGATGTGCCCGAGCACCAGGTTGGCGGACTGCGGGCGGGGCTGGCCGTCCGCGGCCGGGCCGATCGGGAGCCGGTTGCGCATCACCCCCAGGCCGTACTCCAGGGCGGGCATGTCATACTGCCCGCGCCCGCTGACGAAGTTCTGCAGCATCAGCTCGCGGGTCTCGGGCTGCAGCAGATCCTCCGTGAACAGCGCCCGCCCGAAGCGCTCGAGGTCGCTGGCGGTCATGGCGAGGTTGGCGGTGCCGAACGCGAACGACATGGACACGTTGGTGATGTCGGTGCCATTGGTGTAGCCGTGCGCCAGCATGGCCGGCACCGGCTCCTGCGGCAGAGACGCGGCGTGCTGCATCCCAAGCGGCTCGAAGATGCGCTGCCGGATCTGCTGCGCGAGCGGCTGGCCGGTCACGCGCTCGACCAGCATGCCGAGTATGACGTAGTTGGTGCTGGAGTAGTCCCAGCGCCCGAGCGCGCGCTGCGGGAAGCGCGCCGC
The DNA here is from genome assembly GCA_937974195.1 of uncultured Roseiflexaceae bacterium. GTDB lineage: Bacteria > Chloroflexota > Chloroflexia > Chloroflexales > Roseiflexaceae > CALJIC01. The sequence continues at coordinate 3,287 of CALJIC010000175.1, forward strand.
GTAGCCGACGAGCTCCTCCGGCTCCCACTCGTACTCAGGGTTGCGCTGCATCTCGCCGATGAACGCCCGGTCCTCCAGGTAGTCGTACAGGCCGGTGGTGTGCTGCAGGAGGTGGCGCACCGTGATCCGCTCGGCGTCGGGGACGCCCTCGGGCAGCCAGGTCGCGATCGGCGCGTCGAGCGAGAGCCGGCCCTCTTCGACCAGCTGCAGCACCACGACGGCGGTGAACATCTTGCTGACGCTGGCGATCCGCACTGGCGTGTCGGGCTGCATCGCGCGCCCGTTGCCCCGGTCGGCGAGGCCGCTCGCGCCGCTCCAGGGGGCGTGCCCCGGCACGCTGACGGCCAGGACCGCGCCCGGCACGAAGCCGCCGGCCACGAAGTCGTCGAGCAGGTGCTGGAGCTCGTCGGTGAGCTCGTCGTCGAGGCTGGGCAGCGGCGTCGGGGTCGGCGGCGCCGGCGTCGCGGTGGGCTCCTCGAGCCGCGCCTCGGGGTCGGCCACCGTCGGGCGCGGCTGGGTCGGCGCCGGGCTGGACGTCCCCCAAGCGGGCGGCCCGGCTGGCGTATCCGGTTCGACCGGCGCTACGGTGCGCGCCGCCGGCTCGGCCACGGGCGGAGGGGTATCCGCCTGAGCCACGACCGCGACCGGAGCGGGCCGGGGCGGCCTCGGGTTCAGCGCCTGCCAGACGGTCGGGATGGCGCCCAGCGCGATCACGCCGAGCGCCCACAGCGCGGCGGGCGTCCACTGCTGCCGCGCGTACCGCAGCAGGGCGCGCGGCGGCGTCGCCCGGAGCAGCCTCCAGGCGCCGGTGAACCCGTGGGTGCGCACCGGCCGCTCGACGGCCCGGTAGGAGACCGCGGCCAGCACGAAGGTCAGCGCGAAGCGCAGCAGGTCCATCGACCACTGCGCCCAGAGATCGGAGGCCCCGGGCTGCAGCAGCACGAAGATCGGCCAGTGCCACAGGTACAGGCTGTACGAGCGGAGCCCGATCCAGCGCAGCGGGGCCGCCTCGAGCAGCGCCGGGAGCAGGCACGCGCCGGGCGCGGTGGTCGCGGCGATCACCGCAGCGGTGGCGAGCGCGACCAGCTGGAAGCCGCCGAGGTAGAGCCAGGGGTGCTGCTCGTGCAGCCAGCCGTAGATCGCCAGCAGCAGCAGCAGCGCCAGCCAGCCGCCCGCCTCCAGCGCCACAGTCCCGCTCCGGCCCAGCGCCTGCCGCCGATCGGGGGTCCAGACGAGCGCCAGGGCCGCGCCGATGAACAGCGCCGAGGCGCGCGTGTCCGTGCCGTAGTAGATGCGCGACACGTCGGCGCCCACCTCGTACAGCCCGCCCATGAGCACGCTGCTGGCGAGCGCGGCGGCCAGCACGGTGGCCAGGAAGCCGGCCGGGCGCAGCAGCCGCAGCCCGACGGCGCACAGCACCGGCCAGAGCAGGTAGAACTGCTCCTCCACCGCGAGCGACCAGAGGTGCTTGATGAGCGACGGCCGGCTGAAAGCGTCGAAGTAGGACTGCTGCGCGCTGATCAGCTTCCAGTTCATCACGTACAGCAGGGCCGCGAGCGTATCCCCGCCGAGCGACCGCAGTTCCCCGGGGGTCAGCAGCGCGCACAGGAGCAGGGTGCCGGCCAGCATGACCAGCAGCGCGGGCAGGAGGCGCCGCGCGCGCCGCAGCCAGAACATCGTCACGTCGATGCGGCCGCTCCTGCGCCACTCGCCGGCCAGCAGCGTCGTGATCAGAAACCCACTGAGGACGAAGAAGGACTCGACGCCGAGGTAGCCGCCCGGGACGGGATAGCCGGCGTGGTACAGGAGGACGGCGACGACGGCGAAGGCGCGCAGACCGTCGAGCCCCGGCAGGTAGGGGCCGTGCGTCGTCGGCTGTGCGCCGCGCTCTTCGACTGGCTGAACCAGTGCCACGTCATCTCCACGCTTGTGTGGC
>CALJIC010000176.1 GCA_937974195.1 uncultured Roseiflexaceae bacterium
CCTCACAGCTTCCTGGAAGAAAGCAGCCTTGGCTAGCGGCCCTCCGAACCTCCCGTGTCGCTCTCCGAACCTCCCGACTCGCGAGAGCGCCGAAGAGCGGATTCATGCCGAACCGGGGGCGCGGCCCCGCCGCAGCCCCCGGCTCGACGCAAGTTCTTTCATCTCTAGTTGTGTGCTTCGCTCAGCTGCAGCGCCTCCTCCGGGCTCCGAACTGTGCGAATATCCCCCAGCGACGCGCCGAGCTGCACCAGCGACGAGGCGACCGGCGCCGAGATGCCGCTGACGATCACTTCGCAGCCGAGCATGCGCAGCCCCTGCACCGCCCGCACCAGCGCTGAGGCGACCGATGTGTCCACCATCGCCACCCCGGCGATGTCGATGATCAGCATCTTCGCCCGCTGGTCGTGCACCGTCTCGAGGAGGCGGCGCATCAGCATGTCGGCCCGGCGCGTGTCGATGTGCCCGACGACCGGCGCGAACAGCACGCGGTCCGCCAGGCGCGCCACCGGCGTCTCGAGCGACTCCACCAGCTCCAGGAGCGAGCGCTGCCGCTTGAGCTCCTCCTCCAGCTTCTTGGACGCCTCGTCGAGCCGCGCGGCCCGCTCCTCTGCCTTGGCGCGCTCCGCGTCGGCGCGCAGCGCGTTCTCGTGTGCTGCCCGCTGAGCCGTGTCGGCGATCGAGCGCGCCAGTAACATGCCGCCGACCAGCGCGGCCACCCCAAGGAGCGTCAGCGGGTCTGCGTAGACCCCCGAGCCTCCCGCGCGGATAATCAGCCCGGCGAAGATCACCAGTGTGCTGCCCAGGACCCAGGCCGGACTGGTCAGGATCAGGGCGAGCACAGGCGGGACCATGATCGAGAACGCGACCTGCTCGCTCACGTACGGCTCGGGCACCAGCAGCGCGGTCAGCAGCGTCGTGATGATGATTGCCGTGTGGCGCGCGTACTCCCAGCCGCGTATGTAGGCGACCACCAGCCCCAGCATGAGCAGGCCGCCGCCGCCGGTCCCGATCTTGGTCGCCAGTGTCGATTCGCTGAGCAGCTGGCTAATGAAGAACAGCAGCGACAGCACTGCCTGAAGGCCGAGGATGCCGATTGCGCCCTGACGTTGTGTGATCCTCACAATTCCACCTCTGCCTCTGACGCGAGCTGCGGGTACCAGTAGCTCCCAAGACGCCGACCTAGGCCGAGGATCGGCGCGCGCTCCCAAGCGCCGCGCTGCGCGAGCACTTCGCCGTAGCGGTCGCCCTTGTCGGCCTGCCAGGTGCGCCGTACGTACGTGTAGTCGAATAGAATCCGCCGCAGCGCCTCGTCATCGAGACTGTAGCCGGGCCGCTGCGTCCAGTAGCACTGCGTCTCGTCCAGCAGCAGCGCTGGCGCGACGTCCATGGAGGCCATCGGCTTCCCGAAGCTCAGCCACAGGCCGGCGGGCGGGATCTCTTCGCCGTAGACCGCGCGCACCAGCTCGTCACGCGTCCGCGCCCCGGTGCGCGCCGCCGCGCTCAGGAGGTGCTGCCACATGGCCCCGAAGTGCGTGCTGAACGACCACCAGATCGTCGGCTGCTCGCTGCCCCCGTCGAGCTCGCGCAGCCGCGCGTCGGCCTCCTGCAGCTCGGGCAGATCGTCGACACCCACGAAGCGCACGCGCCACCCCCGCGCCCGGTAGTCCGCGAGCGCCTGCGGGCCGGCCAGCCCGGACGCGAGCCAGCCGAGCAGCCGCTGCCGGTAGACGCCGGTCTCGGCGAACTGCCGCGGCCAGAGCGCGGTCATCATCAGGTGGCGCACCCCGTAGCGGAAGAAAAGATCGACGCACGCGAGCATCCGCTCGCGCGACCAGCTCACGTACTCGTCGCTGTGCGGATCGATCCCCTGCAGCGCCGCCGCGCGGCGGGTGCCGCCCGGGGTGTAGATCACCGTGGCGGGCATGAGCGCCCGCACCTGGTCCAGGGGAGCGCTCAGAAACGCCTCAAGCGTTGGAAGCGGCTCGGTCGTCATTATGTCAGGTTATCCTTTACCCTAGATGTGCTGCGGCCAGCGCGGCAAGCTCCCACAGACGGGCCAGGCGCCGCGGCCGGTACGGCTCCTTGGCGAGCCAGTAGGCCACATCTTCTCCGTCGAAGGCGCGCTGCGGGTCGGCCAGCCAGCGCTCGCCGCGCTGCAGCGCCTCGTTCGCGTAGGCGGGAAGCGTGCCGTCGCGCTGGAGGGAGCGCAGCGCCAGCGTTGCGTAGGCCGTCTCCTCGCCGGACGGCGCCGGATCGCCCCACGCGCCGCAGTCGTGCTGGCCCTTGAGCAGCGCGTCGATCGCGGACTGAATGCGCGCCTCCGGCGCGTGGCCGCTCAGCGCGATCAGCGCCTGGCTGGTGGTGTAGACCCACGAGCGATTCCACTTGTCGCCGACCCAGCGGCCATTTTCGCACTGCTGCTTGAGCAGCGCCTCGGCCGCCCGCTCGAACTCGCCGCCGGCGAGGCGCAGCGCATGAATGGCGTGCGAGGTGACCGACGTGGCCGCCTGAAGCTCGCCCTGCCAGGCGCAGAAGTAGTCGCCCACGGCGAAGTGATCCAGCGCGCTGAGGTAGCCCGGCTGCCCGCGGGAAGCCAGCACCGCGCACGCCGCCGCCGTGTCGTCCCCATCGGGCGCGAAGTAGTCGCTGTACCCGATGCCGTTGGGGCGCATGGCGCGCTCCAGCGACTGCACCTGCTGGGCGACCACGTCGGCCAGCGCCGGGTGGTCGAGCAGGCCGGCGATCAGCAGCACATACAGCGAGAACGACTGCTCGAAGCGGTCGATCGGCCAGGCGGTGGGCATCACGCCGACGGCGCCATCGCCTGTGGCGAGGGCGGCCCGCTCCAGGTAGCGCTGCGCCCGCGCGCGCGCCTCACAGAGCGACGCGTGCCCCTGCGCCGCCCGCAGCCACGCGGCTGTCGCCGCCGGGCTGTGGCCGACGCTCCCAGTTTCGTCGAGCAGCTCGGCCTGAGGCTCTTTGCCCCACGCCTCCCACGAGTGAACGATCGTTGTGCCGGCGCGGATCTGAATGCGCGCCAGCAGCGCCTGGCGCCGCTCCCCAAGCGCGCGGAGCGGGGCCGACACCGGCGGCACGTCCAGCCCAAGCGCTGTCGCCTCGTCAGTGAGATAGGGTACGAGCAGCTCAACGCCCGCCGGAAGGTCCTCCGGCAGCGTGCCTTCCCAGACCGCGGCCTGCTCGCGGAGGAAGCGCACACCGGCGCTGATCGCCGGGTGGCTTGTGCCAGCGTGCGTCGCCAGTGCCAGGAGCGCTGCCAGAGTCGTGGCGGTGCGAGCGAGCGGAACGCTCGGATCGCCCCAGCCGCCATCCGCCTGCTGCTGAATTGTCAGCCACTCGAGGGTGCGGTCGATGCTGCTTTTCTCGGGGTAGAGGCGTAGCACTTGGGCCGTATCGTAGACGGAAGGACCCATCAGACCGCCGTTGGAACCTAACTCGCCGATTAGTGTACGGAGCTCGGAGAAAAGCCGTGCCTCATTGATAACCATGTTGTCCTTTTTTACTGACTGTGACGAGTACTTCTGCGACGCTGCATCAGTTGCTCGGCACGCCATGGCAGAGCGCTTCAAGTATAGGTTTACAAACGTCAAAAAATCAAGATTCAGTTAATGGCTCTGCCGACCAACAGTCTCACTCGGGCGGGATGGCCGCCCCGGTTCACGCAGGTGGCACGGCTCACACTTCTGGCTCCATTCTAGGGCAGCAGCCTGCGGCTGTCGTTTGCGATTCGTGAGCGGTCATGGCGCGATCTTGCGCAGAGGAGCTGTGCTACAGCCGCGCGTAGCCCTGCCAGCCACGCCGCTGTGCCAGCAGGGGCGGGAATGCTGCCGCGCGGCGGTCTGTGGCCAGCCCGCCGAGCAGACTCGCGCTTGGGTCCGCTAGAGGAGATCGCAGAGCTGCCGCAGATCGCGGATCGCGTGCTCGCTCGGGGGCGCGTTGCCGGCGCGGTCGATCAGCACCGCGCGCATGCCGGCCCGCCGCGCGCCGTCCACGTTGTCGGAGCGGTCGTCGACGAAGAGGCAGGCGGCCGGCTCGAGGCCAAGCGCCTCGGCGCAACCGAGGTAGGCGCGAACGTCGGGCTTGGTGATGCCGGTGGCACTGCTGGAGAGCAGCACGTCGAAGAGAGATGGGTCGATCCCGGCGTAGCGCAGCGTCCGGTCGATGCTCGGCAGCTCGAAGTTGGTCAGCACCGCCAGCTTCAGCCCGCGCCGGCGCAGCTCCTCCAGGCAGCCGCGCGCATCGGGGTAGGCCGCGAAGCAGGTGTGGTAGAAGTCGCCGATCTCCAGCAGCCGCGCCGTCGCCTCGGGCGGGAGCGCGTGCCGGTTGGCGAACTCCTGCCAGAACAGCCGCCAGAACGCCGGCTCCTCCTCCACCAACCGCGGCCACGGGCCGGGCCAGGCCATCCAGTGTGACGAAGCCGCCGCCGGAGGCAGCGTTGGCGCGATCGCGTGCACCCGGCGCTCGAGCTCCTCCGCCGCCCCGTAATTGAAGCGCAGCAGCGTGCCGTCGCGGTCGAAGATCACGGCGCGTATGGGAGCCGCGCTGTCGCCCTGGCGGATGTCGGGCGCCGGATCTGCGCCGGGAGACGTGGCTGGCGTGCCGCCAGACGCCGCCTGATACCTGTGGCCCATACCCTGGGTAGGACCGAATGGGGAATAGTCATGGGGTAAATGTTGCATTAAAATCATCATCGTGTGGTCAGTTCAGCTCAGGGAGTGTACTATGGCTCCACTACTCCGGATGGTCGTCCTCATCGCGCTGCTCGTCACGAGCCTTGGGTACGCCACACCAACCGCCGCCGCAGGCCGCGCCCGCCTGGATGTGTTTGTCGATACCGACATCGGTGTCGACGACGCTGTAGCGATCGCTTACCTGCTCAAGAACCGTGCCGCCAACGTAATCGGCTTCACGACCGTGGCTGGCAACACCACCGCCGAGAACGCCGCCAACAACCTGCTGACCCTGCTCGACGTCATGCAGGTCTCCAAGCCGGTGACGATCGGCGCCACCGCTCCGCTCGAGGTGCCGGCGTCGCGCACCGGCCAGTTCGTCCACGGCCCGACCGGCCTGTGGTTCTCGCAGGTCCCGCACGACCTGAGCGGCCTGAGCCGCGATGCGCCGGCGGCGATCGCAGCCGCCGCGCAGGCGAACCCAGGCATGACCCTGCTGGCCCTCGGCCCGCTGACGAACGTCGCGCTGACGGTGCAGCAGTACCCCAACGCCCTCAACGGGGTCAAGATCGTCGCCCTGGCCGGCGCGCTGGGGCCGGGGAACAGCTCGCCGGTGGCTGAGTTCAACGCCTTCTTCGACCCGCACGCGCTCGACATCGTGCTCGAGAGCGGGCTGGACGTGACGCTGGTGACGATGGACGCGTTCACCGACGTGACCTTCGACAGCCAGAAGTTCCTCCAGAAGCTTACGAAAAAGGGCGGCGCGCTCGGCCAGTTCCTGGCCCAGCCGCTCGGCGCCTACATCTCCGCGCAGACCCAGGGCGCTGGCGGGATGGTCTCCATCCCCGATGTCGCCGCCGTCGCCTATGTGCTCGAGCCGACTGTCGGCACGGCGCAGACCGCGCTGGTGGACGTGTCCACCGAGCCTGAGCTGACCCGCGGGCAGACGGTGATGGCGATGACGGTGCCTCACCGGCTGGCGATGATCGCCGGCGACGCGCAGCTCTCCCTGCTCGCCGACCAGGTCTTCACAGTGCCGGGCTTCGACATGAATCAGGCGATCGCGCTGATCCTGGCGCAGCGGCCGGACAACGCGCAGGTAGTACTCGAGATTCGTGGGAAGACAGTGGCAACCCTGGTGGAGAAGGCTCTGACGTAATGGCGCGGGTTACGCTCCCTGCGTACCCTCCGAATCGACTCGGATCACTACCAGCGTCATATCGTCGTGGTGTGGGGCGTTTCCGCTGAAGCGCCCCACCTCCAGCAATACACGGTCGATCAGCGCCGCCGGCGGCTCGTCGCCGTACTCCGCCAGCAGCGCCTCGAGCCGCTCGAACCCGAATAGCTGCCCGGTCGCATCATGCGCCTCGACCACGCCGTCGGTGTAGAACACGAGCGTGTCGCCGGGCGCCAGCGTCAGCTCCAGCGCGCGGTACGGCACATCCGGTATTATACCAAGCGGGAGGGTCGGCCCCTCAGGCTGCAGGTACTCGAGCGAGCCGTCCGCGCGGCGCAGCAGCGGCGCGAGCTGCCCGGCCCCGGACACAGCCAGGCGCCTGGTGCGCGGGTCGAGCGTGGCGTAGCTGAGCGCCACAAAGGTGCCGTGCGGCACATCGTGTGCCACCCAGCGGTTCGTCTCGCGCATCACCGCCGGGGGCGCCACGTGGTCGCGGGCCTCTGAGCGCGCCACCGAGCGCGCCACCGCCATCAGCATCGCGCCGGGGATGCTCTTCCCCGACGCATCCCCCACCATCACCGCCAGCAGCGGCCCCTCGGGCGTGACGCGCCCGCGCGCGATGTCCGGCGCCTCGACGTAGGCATCCGGCAGCGTGTCCTCCGGATCCCCGAGCACGAAGCAGTCGTAGAAGTCGCCGCCGGTCTCGCGGGCGGGCAGACACTGCGCGGCCAGCTGCAGGCCCGGCACGTCCGGGAGCGAGCGCGGGAAGAGGTTGCTCTGGATGCGGTGGGCGATCTCCAGCTCCTGCTCGACGCGCGCCACCGACTCGGCGTACAGGCGCGCGTTCTCGAGCGCCACCGCCGCCTGGCTGGCGAACGCCTCGGCGACGTCCATGTCGCGCGTTGTGAAGCGGTTCGGCCGGCGCGAGTCGATGTTCAGCACGCCCAGCACCTGGCCCTTGGCGATCAGCGGCACGCCGAGCCAGGAGCGCACGTGGTTGTCCGAGCCGGTCCGCGCCCAGAACGGCGACTCGTCGGTGTCGGGGATCAGCACCGGGCTGCGCCGGTGCACCGCGAGCCCCGCGCCGCTGCGCTCGTTCATCTGGAAGACCAGGTTGGCGGGCGAGGCGAGGTCCTCGAAGCCGCGCAGCGCCGCCGTCCGCAGCCGCTGGCCCTCCAGCAGCATGATCGAGGCCGTGTCGTACTCGATCACGTGCTGCAGCTCGCGCAGGATGGTCTGCAGCACCTCGCGCGGGTCGAAGGAGGCGCTGAGGGCGCGCGCCACCTCGCGCAGCGTGTCGGCCGTGCGGCGGGCCTCCTGCTCGGCGGCGAACAGGCGCGCGTTCTCGAAGGCGGCGGCGACCGAGGCGGCGACCGTCATGAACAGCTCCTGCTCCTCGGGGCCGAAGCTGCGCGTGTGGCCGATGCTGTCGATCCCGATCGAGCCGATCGTCCTGCCGCGGCTCACCAGCGGGATCACGGCGATCGACTCGATGCCGATCCCCTGCAGGATGTCGCGCACGGGCGTCATCAGCGGGCTGGTGGCGACCGACTCGATCACGATCGGGCGGCGCTCCTCGATCAGCAGGCGCATCAGCTCGGCGTGGAACACGATGCGCGAGCCGAGCACCACGCTGGGCGGGTACTCGGCGACGACCGTGCCCCCCGTGCCGTCCTCGTCGAACAGCACGATCCCCGCGTGCTCGGCGAAGAACAGCTGCACCAGCTCCTGGCAGGCCAGCTCGAGGATCTCGCGCGGGTCCATGCGGCTGGTGAGCGCGAGCGTCACGCGGTGGACGAGCGTCATCTGCTTCGCCTTGCGCTCGGCGGCCGCGGCGTGGGCCTGGGCTTCGGCGAAGAGGGTGGCGTTCTCGTCGATCTGGCGCTCGCGCTGCTCGAAGAGCTGCACCTTCTGGATGCCGAGGCTGAGGTGCGAGGCGACCTGCGCCAGGAACTCGAGCGTCTGCTGGTCGTACTGGTAGGCGCGGCCGTCCTGCAGCACGATCACCCCAATCGGCCGGGCGTCCTGGTCCAGCAGCGGCACGCCGGCCCACGAGCGCGGCTGGTTCGGGCTGCCGTAGGTGTGCGGCGTGACGCCGAGCCGCTGCAGCTCCTCGGCCTGGGCCGGGATGTCGTTGAACAGCAGCGGCTCCCCCTCGCGGATGATGTAGTCGGTCAGGCTGCCGGGCGGCGGCAGGCCATCCGGCCAGTCCCGCTGGATCTCCTCGCCGCCGTCGATGAAGAACGAGTGCGTGATGCGGTGCGTCTCGGGGGCGCACACCACCAGGTAGAACGACGACGCGCCGGTCACGCCCTGAAGTGTTATGTAAATCTGTCGCAGCATCTCGTCCAGGTCGAACGAGGCGGCGATCTGCTGGCTGATGCGGCCGATCGCGTTGAGCTCGCGGATCTGGCGCTCGCGGCGGGTGAGCAGCGTGACGTTCTGGACGTGGAGCGCGACCTGGCGGGCGACGCTGGCAAGGAAGCGCTCGTCGCGGTCGTCGAAGGCGTCGGGCGTGTAGCTCTGCACCGCGATCGTCCCGATCACGCGGTCCTCGCGGTCGAAGAGCGGCGTGCCGATCCAGGAGATCGCCTGCTTGGCGACGCCGAGCGTGATCGGGCGCAGCTCGGGGTAGGCGCCGATCTCGGCCGGCATGTTGCGGAAGGCCAGCGTCTGGCGGTGGCGGATGACCCAGTCGGTGAGCGAGCCGGGGACCGGCGGCATGTTGCGGAAGAAGGTGTAGTCCTCGCCCTCATCGATGCCGAGGCTCTCGACGATCACCCGGCGCTGCGGGTCGTAGACGAACATGGCGAAGGCGTCCAGCCGCATGAAGCCGGCCAGCGCCTCCAGCACCTGGCGCAGGAGCGTCGGCAGGTCCAGCGCCGAGACGGCGGCGTGGGCAATGCGGCTGAGGGCCGAGAGCTCGGAGACCTGGCGCTCGCGCTCCTCGAGCAGCGCGGCGTTCTCGATCGCCAGGGCGATCTGGTTGCCGATCGCCTGCACCAGATCGATCTGCTGCTGGTCGAACCCGCGCACCTTGTCGTCGAGCAGCACCAGGACGCCGACGATCCGCTCGCCGACGCGCAGCGGCACGCCGATCAGGCTCTCGAACGAGAGCCTGAGGCGCGACCAGTAGGCGCGGCGCGCGCCCTCGCTGAGCACCAGCGGCCGGTTCTCGGTGACGATGCGGCCGATCATGCTCCCCGCCACCGGCACGCTCCCGGCGATGCGCGCGAACGCCTCGGGGAGCCCGACCTGCGCCAGGAGCACCAGCTCCTCGCGCTGGCGGTCGAGCCGGCGCACGGTGCCGCCGGCGAGCCCGGTGAGGTCCAGCACCATGCGCAGCGCGTGCTCGAGCATCTCGGCCAGCGGGCGCTGCAGGATCAGCTCGGCGGCCAGGGCGCTGAGCGTGTCCAGCTCCTCGGTGCGCACGGCGACCTGGCGCGCCAGGGCGTCGCTGAGCTCGCGCTGCTGCTGGACGAGGTTGGCGTTCTCGAGGGCCACGGCGATCACGTCGCCGACGCGCTGCAGCAGCTCGAGGTCGCTCTGGTCGTAGGCGCCGGGGGTATAGCTCTGCACCGAGATCACGCCGAGGGCATCCTCGCCGAGCAGGAGCGGCACGCCGAGCCAGGCGCGCGAGGGGCGCTGCACGTTGCCGAAGAGCTCCGGGGTAACCTCGAGGCGGCCGCGCTCGGCGGCCAGGTCGTAGAACAGCAGCGGCGCGCGCTCGCGGACGAGGAGGCCGGTGAGCTCGCCGTGGGGCGTGTTCTCCTCGTACTCGACCAGGCCCTCGTCCACGATCAGGGCGGCGCGGAATATACCGGGCTGGCGCGCGTCGCACAGCGCGATGTAGCAGGCATCGGGCTGGAAGATCGCCTCGAGCTCGCGGTGGACGGCCTCGAAGATCGCGCGGGGGGTGGTGCGCCCGCGGCAGGCCAGGCTCACGTTGTACAGGACCGTGAGCGCGCGCCGGTCACGCTCGGCCTGCTCGCGCAGCTGCACGATCTCGCGTTCAAGCGCCGCAGCACGCTCTTGAGACGATGTGGTTTCGCGCATCGGTGGCTCGTCCAGCTCGTGCCTGAATGCACATATCGCTCTATTCTACCACCTCCCGCTAGTCGGCGGAGGTGACGGGAACACGCCTGACACGGTGACGGGGTGACGCCCCTGACACGGTGACGGGGTGACGCCCCTGACACGGTGACGGGGTGATGGGGTGACCCATTAACACCGGAAACGCAAACCACACCACGAACGTCTGGGTCACCTGGTCACCCTGTCACCTGGTCACCTGGTCACCTGGTCACCCAGTCACCTAGTCACCTCGTCGGCGCGAGCGATGCGAGCGCACCTCACCCTGTCACCTGGTCACCCTATCACCGTGTCACCGTATCAGCGCGGCCCGGCTGAACGGCGCTCGTCGTGGCAAGAGCGGCACGAAGCGGCCGCCCGTATAGGTTCGAGATGGTTACAGGCGGGTGAGCGGATGCCAACGGCGCCGCGCAAGGGGCGCAAAAATCTGCGGTACACTAGGCGCCGTTCCGCACTGAAGCGAAGGAGTACTACCATGCCGGAATTCAACGGGCTCGGGATGCACCTCGGCAACCTCGCACGCCTGTCGCGGGCGCGGACGCGCTCGATCAGCCCGGAGAACTTCAGCGGAGAGAAGGGGCGCGGCGGCATGGCTACCACGGGCACTGGCGCCAACGCCGCGCGCGATCTCGGGCAGGGGTGGAAGATATCGCCGTCGATCCGCATCGCCCCGGGCGAGACGCGCGTGCTGGCCGAGGTGAAGGACTCGGGCGCGATCCAGCACATCTGGATGACCCCGACCGGCCACTGGCGCCACAGCATCCTGCGGATCTACTGGGACGACCAGGAGCAGCCGTCGGTCGAGTGCCCGGTGGGAGATTTCTTCGCCTGCGGCTGGGGGCAGTACGCCCAGGTCAGCTCGCTGGCGGTGTGCGTGAACCCCGGCAGCGCCTTCAACTGCTACTGGGAGATGCCGTTCCGCAAGGGCTTCAAGATCACCATGACCAACATCGGCGCGCAGGAGATGACGCTGTACTACCAGATCACCTACGCGCTGACCGAGGTGCCGGAGGACGCGGCCTACTTCCACGCCCAGTTCCGGCGCGTCAACCCGCTGCCCTACAAGGAGGTCTACACCATCCTCGACGGAGTGAAGGGGCGCGGCCACTACGTCGGCACCTACATGGCCTGGGGCGTCAACAACTGCGGCTGGTGGGGCGAGGGCGAGATCAAGTTCTACATGGACGGCGATGACGAGTGGCCGACGATCTGCGGCACCGGCACCGAGGACTACTTCTGCGGGTCGTACAACTTCGACGTCGGCAAGGAGAACGGCGGCTACCGCGAGTTCACCACGCCGTACGCCGGGCTGCCGCAGGTGATCCGCCCCGACGGGCTGTACCGCTCGCAGACGCGCTTCGGCATGTACCGCTGGCATATCACCGACCCGATCCGCTTCGAGCAGGACCTGCGGGTCACCATCCAGGCGCTCGGCTGGCGCAGCGGCGGGCGCTACCTGCCGCTGCAGGACGACATCGCCTCGGTCGCGTACTGGTACCAGACGCTGCCGACCGCACCGTTCCCGGCGCTGCCGGACGCCGACTACCTCGAGATCATCTGAGCGGGTGTGTGCGGGGTGTCGTGCGCGGTGGCGAGGCTGCCGCCACGACACCTCTGGCGCTTGACAGGGGGCGCGCGGCGATCTATAATAGTGTCAGTGTCACACATACAACAACAGCGGCGGTGCCGCCGCTTTTTTTAGCGACAATGATAGTGTTCAACTGACACTGCACCTGAACCATACGCTGCGATGATGCTCGCGGCTTTTTTTCGTAGCTCTTTTTAGTGTAATTGTGACACTATGCCAACATCGCCCCGCAAGGAGCGGGCAGCACAACCGCGTAGGCCGTAGCGCTGAATGAACTCGGAGGCAGGACGTGACCCTCGAGCTGATCCACACCGACCCGGCGGCCGCCCGGGAGACCGTCGCGGAGATCCGGCGCCTCAAGCGCGAGCGCAACGCCGTGATCCTGGCCCACAACTACCAGTACGGCGAGATCCAGGACATCGCCGACCACGTCGGGGACTCGCTCGGCCTCTCGCAGGTGGCGGCGCGCACCGACGCCGACGTGATCGTGTTCTGCGGCGTGCACTTCATGGCCGAAACCGCGGCCATCCTCAACCCCGGCAAGACGGTGCTGATCCCCGACCTGGCTGCCGGCTGCTCGCTCGCCGACTCGATCGACGCCGCGCAGCTGCGCGCCTGGAAGGCCGAACACCCCGATGCCGTCGTTGTCTCTTATGTCAATACCACCGCCGAAGTGAAGGCCGAGAGCGACTACTGCGTGACCTCGGGCAACGCCGAGCGCGTCATCCGCGCGATCCCCGCGGACCGCGAGATCCTGTTCCTGCCGGACATGTTTCTCGGCACCTACCTGCAGCGGGTCACCAGCCGCACGATGCACATCTGGGCCGGCGAGTGCCACGTCCACGCCGGCATCCGGCCATCCATGGTCCAGGCGACGCGCCAGGCGCACCCAGGCGCCGAGCTGCTGGTGCACCCGGAGTGCGGCTGCGTGAGCTCGACGCTCCACTACCTGGCGAAGGGGAGCATCGAGGCCGAGGGCACGCACATCCTCTCGACCGAGGGCATGATCAAGCACGCGCAGACCAGCCCGGCCACGACCTTCGTGGTGGCGACCGAGATCGGCGTGCTGCACCGCATGCGCAAGGCCAACCCCGAGAAGACCTTCCTGCCGGTGAACGAGGGAGTCGCCTGCCGCTATATGAAGATGATCACGCTGGACAAGGTGCTGGCGTCGCTGCGGGACCTGCGCTACCAGGTGAGCGTCCCGACCGAGCTGGCGGAGCGCGCGCGGCTGCCGATCGAGCGGATGATCGCGCTGTAGCGGCGCGGCGAGCTGAAGTCTACGGAGTCCGGTCATGGCACTTCCGAACGTTCGAGTCGACGCGCCGCGCTACCTCGTGGACCCCGCGACGGTCGAGGCGCGCCATCACAGCTGCGACGTGCTGGTGGTCGGCGGCGGGGCCGCCGGGCTGGCGGCGGCGCTGCGGGCCGCGGAGCAGGGCGAGGTGACGCTGCTGGCGCGCGGCTCGCTGCGCGAGAGCAACTCGGCCTGGGCGCAGGGCGGCATCGCGGCCGCGCTCGACGAGCGCGACTCGCCGGCGTTTCATATCGCGGACACGCTGGTGGCCGGGGCGGGCCTGTGCGACCAGGCGGCGGTCGAGGTGCTGGCGCACGCGGCCCCGGCGCTCATGGGCGAGCTGGCGGCGCTCGGCGTGCCCTTCGAGCAGGCCGGCGGGGCGTTCGCGCTCGGCCTCGAGGGCGGCCACTCCCAGCGGCGCATCCTGCATGTCGGCGACGCCACCGGCTGGGCGATCACCGTGGCGCTCACCGATCAGGCGCTGCGCCACCCGCGCATACACATCCTCGAGGGCTATCAGGCGGTCGAGCTGCTCACAGCGCCGGCCGACGCGCCGCTCGCGGCGGAGCGCTGCGTCGGGCTGCTGGCGCTGGACAGCAGCGGGAGATGGCACCGCTTCGAGGCGGGCGCGGTCGTGCTGGCGACCGGGGGCGCCGGCGCGCTGTACGGCCTGACCAGCAACCAGCCAACCGCGCTGGGCGAGGGGATCGCGCTGGCCTACCGCGCCGGCGCCGAGGTGGCCGACATGGAGTTCGTCCAGTTCCACCCGACGGTCTACCGCACCAGCGCCGGCAGCGGCTTCCTGATCACCGAGGCGGCGCGCGGCGAAGGGGGCGTGCTGCGCACCCCCGGCGGGTGGCGCTTCATGCCTGAGCTGGACCCGCGCGGCGAGCTCGCCCCGCGCGACATCGTCACGCGCGGGATCTACGCCGCGATGCACGCCGAGCAGGCCGACCACGTGCTGCTCGACCTGACGCACCTGGGGGCCGAAGCGCTCGAGCGGCGCTTCCCGACGGTCGTCGCCCGCTGCCGTGCGGACGGGCTCGACCCGGCGCGCGAGCCGATCCCGGTGGCGCCGGCGGCGCACTACCTGATGGGCGGCATCCGCACCGACCTCTCGGGCGCGACGAGTGTGCCGGGCCTGTTCGCGGCCGGCGAGTGCGCCTGCACGGGCGTCCACGGCGCCAACCGGCTGGCGAGCAACTCGCTGCTGGAGTGCCTGGTGTTCGGGCGGCGGGCGGGGGGCGCGGCGCTGCACGCGGCGCGTGACCCGTGGCGCGTCTCGGCGCCGCTGTCGAGCGAGCCAGGTCTGCCGCCCGCACCCCTTGACGCCGGGATCGATCCGGGCGGACATCGCCGGTTGGCGCTGCGGGACTGGCGCGAGCAGCTGGCGTGCGTGATGCGCGCCTCCGCCGGGCCGCTGCGCCGCGGCGACGGGCTGGCGGACGGGCTGAGCCAGCTCGACTTCCTCGCCTCCCGGCCCACAGCGCGCGACTCCGAGGCGCTCAGCGCCGCGAACGCGCTGCTGGCGGCCAGGCTGATCGTGGCCGGGGCGCTGATGCGGCAGGAGAGCCGCGGGGCGCACTTCCGCGACGACTACCCGCACCCGGACGAGCGCTGGCGGCGGCACCTCGTGCAGGCGCGCGGGCGCGCGCCGCAGCTCGTGGAGTGCGTGGCGGCGGACGAGCGCGTGCCAGCTTCGCCGGCGTGACAGGCGCCATGGCCACAGCGATGCACACGATGGCTTCACGGCCAGGAGAGATACCGATGGACCTCGCACCACATATCATCCGGGAGATCGTCGAGCGGGCGCTGGCCGAGGATGTCGGCCCGGGGGACCTGACGACGCTGGCGGTGATCGGCGCCGATGTTCGCGCTGCGGCGCAGATGGTGGCGCGCGAGCCGGGAGTGGCCGCCGGGCTGCCGGTGGCGGCGGCGGTGTTCGCCGCTGTGGACCCGGCGGTCGCCTTCACGGCCAGGGTCAGCGAGGGCGAGCCCTTCGCGGCCGGCCAGGTGCTGGCGGAGGTGCGCGGCCCGGCGCGCGGGCTGCTCACCGGCGAGCGGCTGGCGCTTAACCTGCTGCAGCGGATGTGCGGCACGGCCACGCTGACGGCGCGCTACGTCGCGGCCGTGAAGGGCACGCGCGCCCGCATCCTGGACACTCGCAAGACCACGCCGGGGCTGCGCGCGCTGGAGAAGTACGCCGTGCGCGCCGGGGGCGGAACCAACCACCGCTTCGCCCTGTACGACGGCGTGATGCTCAAGGACAACCACCTCGCCATCCTGGCGGCGCAGGGGATCGGGCTGGCGGAGGCCGTCCGCCGCGCGAAGGAGGCCGTCGGGCCAATGGTGCGGGTGGAGGTGGAGGTGGACAGCGTCGAGGACGCCGTGACGGCGGCCGAGGCCGGCGCCGACCTGATCCTGCTCGACAACATGCCGCAGGCGGAGCTGCGGCGGGCGGTCGAGGCGCTCGGCGGGCCGGCGCGCGAGCGGCCGCTGCTCGAGGCGTCGGGCGGGATCACGCTCGAGACGGTGCGCGCCGTGGCGGAGAGCGGCGTGGACTACATCTCGGTCGGCGCGCTGACGCACTCGGCGCGGGCGCTGGACATCGGGCTGGACTTTATCGCGTAGGGAAGGCGAGGGCCTCTGCCCGAATCAAACCCGGCGGTCGTCCGCGCCGCGGGGGCGCTGCGCGGCCTTGGCCTGGATCAGCTGCCCGAGCAGGGCGACGCGCGGCAGCTGCATCGCGGGCTCGAGCGACTCGGCGACGCGGGCGATCGCCATGTTCAGAAACGCGATCTCGGTTGGCCTGCCGCTGCGCAGGTCCTGAAGGGTCGAGATCAGCTGGCCGTCCGAGCGCCGGCTGATCAGCAGCAGCTGCTCCAGCAGCTCGGCCTCGCTCAGCCCCAGGCCGAGCCGGTCGGTGAGCTCGACACACTCCCGAACGACCTCGCGCGCCAGGTCGGCGACCGCGGCGTCGCGGGCGAAGATGCCGTTGTCGGCCTCTAGCAGAGGGCAGATCGAGTTGAAGACGGCGTTGAGGATGGCCTTCTTCCAGATCTCGCGCTGGATGTTCGCTTCGGACCGGAACGGGAAGCCCGCCGTGTCCAGCAGGCCGACGCAGCGCTGCAGCTCCGCCTCCGTTCCGGCGATGACGCCGATCGGAGACGCGGTCACCGGGCGGAACAGAAACTCGTGCTCGCCGGACGCCTGGCTCGTCACGTACAGCACGCAGCGGTAGATCGAAGGGAAGCCGGCGTCGAGGAAGGGCTGCTCCACCCCGATGCCGTTCTGCAGCAGGATGATCGGGCCGCGGGCGCCCTTGGCGCTCAGCTCGCGGGCGATCGCCTGGTTGGCGTGGGCCTTGGCGGCGATGACGATGACCCCGTCGAGGCTGGTCAGCCCGGCGAGCGAGACCGTCTCGACCGGCGCGCTGGTGCGCTGCGCCCCGCTGTCCAGAGTCACCGTGATCGTGCTGCGCGGGACGTCGGCGCGGCTGGTCCGCACCGCGATCACGCTCCGCCCCGCGGCGGTGAGCGAGGCAGCCAGCGGGAAGCCGACCGCTCCAGAACCGAGGATGTAGATCGTCTCCCTTGCGTCCATAGGCCCCTCGCGCTGGCATAGGGGAGCAGCGAGCGCCGCCGCTGCGCCCGGCAGCTCACACCCGCAGATAGAGCGAAGGGTAGCACACGAGCCGGAACACCACAACGGCCAATCCGCCCCTTCTGACCGAGACAATCACGCGAGTCGCGCGGCCGCGACAATGTGTGACAAAGTGCGTATACTATGTATAGATACGGCGCTACACGTGAGGAGAAGCCCGATGACATACCAGCCCTACACGACCGCGCAGACCACAGCGATACGCAACGGCGTGATGCACCAGGTGTACGCCTGGATGACCGCCGGCCTGCTGGTGACCGGCGCGGTCGCGTCGTTCGTCGCCAGCTCCGCGGAGCTGACCGCGGCGATCTTCGGCAACCCGTGGCTGTTCTTCGGCCTGTTTCTCGTCCAGATCGTCGCGGTGATCGGCCTGAGCGCGGGGATCGGCCGGCTCTCGCCCGCGGCCGCCATGGCGATCTTCATCGGCTACGCCGCGCTCAACGGCCTGACGCTCTCGGCGATCTTCCTGGTCTACACCGCCGCGTCGATCGCGTCGACCTTCTTCGTGACCGCCGGGACCTTCGGCGCGATGAGCCTGTACGGCTACACCACCCGGCGCGACCTGTCGGGGATCGGCAACATCGCGGTGATGGCGCTGATCGGGCTGCTGATCGCCTCGCTGGTCAACTTCTTCATGCGCAGCGAGGCGCTGTACTGGGTCATCACCTACGCCGGCGTGCTGATCTTCGTGGCGCTGACCGCCTGGGACACGCAGAAGATCAAGCGGCTGAGCCAGCAGGTGGCGACCGAGGCCGACGCCGGGCGGGTGGCGGTGATCGGCGCCCTGATGCTGTACCTCGACTTCATCAACCTGTTCATCTTCCTGCTGCGTATCTTCGGCGCGCGCCGCGACTGATTTCGGCGCGCCGCACTCCTCAGCGTGTTCCGCAGGCGCTTGTGCAGGCGCTCCGCCCTGCACCCGGGCAGGAGGGCCAGCGCCGGCCCTCCTGCACCACCCGCGCCAGGGCCTGCGGCCCTGGACCCGCAAGGGAACGTGTACGCCGCTGGCCAGCACGTTGTCATGCCCACGTACACCGACGCCCGTGCCCCAGGCACAGATCCGCGTATCTCCTGTCTATTTCCGCCGCTCTGCAAGCTCCCCCACGGCCGCAGGGCGGCGGAAAACATTTGTGGAGGGCCACAAGGCCCTCCACACCTCCCCGTGAAGCGAAAAGGTAGCACAGAGAGAAGATACGCCCGCCCCCGCGCGAATCACCCCCTGGACACGGCCGCGAGGCGGTTGACGACCTCGACGACCAGCCGCCGCTCCTCGGCCTTGATGCGCTCGTGGAGCGCCGCCTCGTCGTCGCCGGGCAGCACCGGCACCTCGGCGGCCGCGAGCACCGGGCCGTCGTCGAGGGCCGTGGTCACGCGGTGGATCGTGCAGCCGGTGACCGGCAGCCCCAGGCGCAGCGCCTCGGCGACCACGTGCGCCCCGCGCAGCGCCGGGATGGTGACGCCGGAGCTGGTGGTCACCACCTCGCCGCCGCCGTCCGGCAGGAGCGCGGGGTGCTGGTTGATCACGCGGCCGGGGAATCGATCGAGGAACTCTGTGGTCAGGATGCGCATGAAGCCCGAGAGCAGCACCAGGTCGGGCTCGAACGCCGCGACGACCGCGGCCAGGCGGCGCTCCCAGTCCTGGCGCTGCTGCTGCGTGGCCCGGCGGGGCAGAGGCACGTAGGCCGCCGGAATATGGCGCGCGAGCGCGCGCTGCAGGCCGTAGGCGTCGGCGCGGTCGCTCACGACCAGCGCGATGGTCGCGGCGAGCTGGCCGGCCGCGCGGGCGTCGAGCAGGGCCTGGAGGTTGGTGCCGCTGCCGGAGAGCAGCACCGCCACGCGGTAGGCGTCAGACATGGTGCAGCGACGCGTCGGTGAGGCGGGCGCGCAGCTTCGCCACCAGCTCCGCGATCGCGCGCTCGTCGCCGCGCGGGGCATCGGGCCAGTCGGCGACGCGCGTGCCGTAGTACTGCTGCGGCGTACCTGGGTAGCGCGGCACGATATGCACGTGGAACTGCGGCACGTGGTCCCCGAGGACGAACGCGTAGACGTGCTCGGCGCCGAGTGCCAGGCGCAGGTCGCGGCTGATCCGGCTGAGCCACAGCCCGACCTTCTGCGCCTCGCTGTCGGTCAGGTCGCCGAGGTCGCCGGCGTGGCGGCGCGTCTCGAGGATCAGGTACCCGAGATAGGCGGTGCCGCTCTCGTCGGGCGGAAGGTGCTTGACCAGCAGGTCCTCGTCCTCAACGATCGGGCCGCCGGGCACGGCGGTGGTATCGCGGCGCTGCCTGCCGCTGAAGATCTCCTCGCTCACAGCGCGCTCCTCCCGATATCGGTCCGGTACTGCATTCCTTCGAAGCTGATCTGCCTCACCGCCGCGTAGGCGCGCTCCAGGGCCTCCGGCAGCGTCGGGGCGATGCCCGTGACCCCCAGCACCCGCCCGCCGGCGGTCACCAGCCGGCCCTGCTCCCGCGCGGTTCCCGCGTGGAACACCAGCGCGCGCGCCTGCGTGCCCTCCGGCTGCGCCCCCTCGACGGCCTCGACGCCGGTGATCACATCGCCGCGCCGCGGCGCATCGGGGTAGCCGGAGGCCGCCAGGACCACGCAGGCGGCGGACAGGCCGGCCCACCGCAGGAGCTCGCGCAGCGGCCGGCGCTGCTCATCGCCGCCGCGGGCACAGGCGAGCAGCGCCGGGAGCAGGTCGCCGTCGATCAGGGGCATCAGCGCCTGCGTCTCCGGGTCGCCGAAGCGCGCGTTGAACTCCAGCACCCGCGGCCCGTGCTCGGTGAGGATCAGGCCGGCGTACAGCGCGCCGCGGAAGGGGGTTCCGGCGGCTGCGAGCGCGCGCAGCGCCGGCCTCATAACCACATCGGCGACCTGCTGCGCGTCCTGCGGGCTGAGGTGCGGCGCGGGCGCGTAGGCGCCCATCCCACCGGTGTTCGGCCCCCGGTCGCCGTCGAGCAGGCGCTTGTGGTCCTGCGCCGGCGGCAGCGGGCACAGGTCCGCGCCGTCGGACAGCGCGATCAGCGAGACCTCGGGGCCGCGCAGGCGCTCCTCGAGCACCAGCCCGCGCCCGGCGTCCGTCGCGGCGAGCTGCGCCACTGCCTCCAGCGTCTCGGCGACGGTCTCGGCGACGATCACGCCCTTCCCGGCGGCCAGGCCGTCGGCCTTCACCACCCACGGCCGGCCGCTGGAGCGGACGAACTCGGCCGCGTCCTCCGCGCGCTCGAAGATCTGCGCCGCGGCGGTGGGGATGCCCGCCTCGGCCATGAGCCGCTTGGCGAAGGCCTTGCTGCTCTCGATCCGGGCGGCGGCCGCGCTCGGCCCGAAGACCGGGATACCGGCGGCGGCGCACGCGTCGGCGAGCCCAGCGGCGAGCGGCGCCTCGGGGCCGACGACCACCAGGCCGACGCGCTCGCGGCGCGCCAGGTCCACCAGCGCCTCGACCGCCGTGGCCTCGACCGGCACGCAGCGGCCCACCTGCGCCGCGCCGGGGTTGCCGGGGGCGATCAGCAGGTCATCCAGCAGCGGCGACTGGCGCAGCTTCCACGCCAGGGCGTGCTCGCGGCCGCCGCTCCCCACCAGCAGCACGTTCATTGTTGGCTTCTCACTTACAGAACTTACGCGGTGGCATTGCCCCCGCACCCCGTGGAGAGGTTTGGGGAGGCAAAGCCTCCTCGGAATTTCCCTTCCCGCCGCTCTGCGGCGGGATAAATGAGGATCTCGGAGGGCCTGCGGCCCTCCGAACCTCCCAGCAGGGAAGAGGGCCGTGGAGGGTTTGCAGCCCTCCATACCTCTCCGCGGGAAGGAACAGGGACATGTGCGGAGGTCATCCGCGAAGCGTGCGCCTCCCAGAGGGAGGCCTTCGCGGGAGCTCACCGCGCCACCCGCGCCAATTATAGCACCGCCTCCGGCGCGGCCGGCCCGCGGGCGTAGCCGCCGGTGAGCGCGTGCTATAATAGCCGCGGCGCAGAACACGTATTGAGCACTGCCGCGCCGGAGAGAGCTCGGGTTGAAGGGAACGTACCTGCTGATCTTGTATCTAGCCGATGAGATCGCCGCCCTCAATGTGGGGAGGCTGGGAGCGTTCACCTTCGCCGCCGGCTACTACCTCTACGTCGGGAGCGCCTTCGGTCCAGGCGGGGTCAACGCGCGCCTGGCCTACCACCAGCGCCGGACGAAGCAGCGCCCGCGCTGGCACATCGACTACCTGCGCGAGCGCGCCCGGCTGCTCGAGGCGTGGGCGATCGGCTGGGACGTGCCGATCGAGCGGCCGCTGGTGAGCGCGCTGCTCGAGGACGGCAGGCTGTGCGCGCCCGTGCCGGGCTTCGGCGCCGGCGACAGCGACCTCCGGAGCCACCTGCTCTACTCGGCGAAGCGGCCGCCGGAGCGCTCGCTGACCACGGCGATCCTCGCGATCGCCGAGGCCAGCGGCAGGCCCACCAGCCAGCTCACGATTGAGATTCACACGTACGATGATGTCTGAGCAACCCGCCTCGCTCGGGCCTGCGGAGGTCGGCGCGATCCTCGAGCAGCTGCGCGCCGAGGTGCGCGCCCGCCGCCTCGCGCGCGGTATCGCCGCCGAGGGCCCGCTCGAGCGCGACCTCGGGCGCGCGCTCGACGAGCTCGAGCTGCACCGCGTGGTGAGCGCCCACTGGCCGCTGACCGCGCGGACGCTGCCCGGCAGGGTCGTCGCGCTCGTCAACAAGATCGTCCGCCGCGCGCTGCGCTGGTACATCAACCCGATCGTCGAGCAGCAGAACGCCTACAACGACGCCGCGGCGCGGGCGCTGCGCCTGCTCGCCGACGCCTACCTCGACCTGGGCGAGCAGCTGGCGGAAGTGCGGGCCGCGCTGGAGGCGACGCCGGGCGCCGACGAGCGTCCGCCGCACGCCGGAGGCCCTTCCGGCGCAGCCGCGGGCGGCGAGCAGGCGGCCGGTGGCTCGCGGCCGGCAGCCGGCGCGAGCGAGTCGCCGGCCAGGGGCGAGGGTGTGCCGCTGCAGGAGGTGGTGCGGGCGCGGGCGGAAGCCGAGCCGCCGGCGCGCTTCCCCGACCTGGCGCTGGCCGAGCAGCTGCCGCGTGTGAGCGAGCTGCAGGCGGTGAGCGCGCACTGGGCGCTCGTCGGGCGCCGGCCCCACGAGCAGCTCATCGCGCTGGCCAAGCGCGTCGTGCGCCAGTACCTGCGCTGGCTGATCAACCCGATCGTCGAGCAGCAGAACGCGGCCAACGCGGCGCTGACCGAGGCGCTGGCCAGCCTCCACCGGCTGGACGCCGAGCGGCGCGGGGAGATCGCCAGGCTGCGGGCGCACAGGCGCCGCGCGGCGGGCCACGGGCAGTAACCGGCCTTGGACACGATCACGATAGTCGTCCCCTGGTTTGGGCCAGACACGGCGGGCGGCGCGGAGACCCAGGCGCGGCAGCTCGCGGCGGCCATCCGCCAGCAGGGAGCGCCGGTGGAGGTGTGGACCACCGACGGCCGGGACTCGTTCGCGCCGCCGGAGCCGCACT
Organism: uncultured Roseiflexaceae bacterium; assembly: GCA_937974195.1. Classification (GTDB taxonomy): domain Bacteria; phylum Chloroflexota; class Chloroflexia; order Chloroflexales; family Roseiflexaceae; genus CALJIC01. The sequence continues at coordinate 22,008 of CALJIC010000176.1, forward strand.
ACCGCACCGGGCCGGACGAAGTGGACGGCGTGCCGGTGCGGCGCTTCCCGATCCTGCCGCCGACGTTCGCGCCGCGCGTGCCCCCGCCTGTCGCCCGGCGGGCCGCCTCGCTGCCGGCGCTCCCGGACTTCCCCGAGCGCGAGCTGCTCCAGCTCGGCTGGCTGGCCTCGAGCGACGAGCTGCTCGAGGCGGTGGCGAGTGAGGGCGACGGGAGGCAGTTCCTGTTTGTGCCCTACCCGTTCCCGACCACCTTCTGGGGCGCGCTGCTGGCCGGCGAGCGCGCCCACCTGCTCCCCTGCCTGCACGATGAGCCGTATGCGCGCCACGCGACATTCCGCTGGATGTTCCGGCGCGTCCGGCGGGTGCTGGCCAACAGCCGCGGCGAGGCGGAGCTGGCGCTGCGGCTGTACGACCTGCCGCCGGAGCGGGTGGTGGTGGCGGGCGAGGGGATCGACCTGACGCCGCGCGGCGATGGGGCTGCGTTCCGCGAGCGGCGCGGCATCAGCGGGCCGCTGCTGATGTACGCCGGCCGGGACGCACCCGGGAAGAACGTTCCGCTGCTGCTGGCCTACCTGCGCGAGTACTGGGCGCGGCGCGGCGGGCCACTCACCTTCGTGCGCACCGGGCGCGGCCCCATGGGCGTGCCCGAGTCGCTGCGCGGGCTGGTCCTCGACCTCGGCGATGTCCCGCACCAGGAGCGGCACGACGCCTACGCCGCCGCAGACGTGTACGTCCACGCCTCCACCTACGAGAGCTTCTCGATCGTGCTGATGGAGGCCTGGCTGCAGGGCACCCCGGCGCTGGTCAACGCGGCGTGCGCGGTGACGCGGCAGGCGGTGGAGGAGAGCGGCGGCGGGCTGGCGTTCGGGAGCTTCGCGGAGTTCGCCGCGGCCCTGGACGTGCTGCTGGCGGACGCGGAGCTGCGCCGCGAGCTCGGCGAGCGCGGGCGCGCCTATGTGCTCGAGCACTGCCGCTGGGACGAGGTCGCGCGGCGGACCATAGCCGCGATCCTCGGCTGAGGGACCAGCCGCCCCGCCGGGAGGCTTGAGGGGTCGCAGGGAGGTGTGGAGAGCCACAGGCCCTCCACGATCCCATTTTTCCGCTGTGAGAAGGCAACGCCACTTTTTGCCGCAGAGCGGCCGAAGAGAAGGAATGCACTCATGAAAAGGCCCGCCGCCGAGGCGATCCAGATCGGCACAAACGCCCGGCTGTTCCCGATCAACTGGCGCCCGGCGCTGGACGAGATCGCCTTCGCCAGCGCGGCGGGGTTCCGCAGCATCCAGTTCCACGGGCGCGAGGAGGGCCTGGGGGAGGCGCACCTCGGCGGCCGGCCCGAGGCTGTCGGCGATGCGCTGCGCCGGGCCGGCCTCACCCCGGTGATGGAGATCGTCGTCCGGCTGCGCCCGGACGGGCGCACGGCCGGCGGCTCGACCCCGCTGGACATGCTGCGGGCCAACCTGCCGGCGATCCGCGCGCTCGGCTGCGAGCGGGTCCACTGGCACCTCGCGCCGGCCGAGCGGATGAGCGCGGGTGAGCTGCGGGCGCTCGAGGAGGCCGCGGTCCCGCAGCTCCGCGAGGCGGTCGAGATCGCCGACGCGGGCGGCTTCCGCTTCGGGCTGGAGCACAACGAGCCGGACATCCCGCTGTTCGCCACGCCCGAGTCGTGCGCCGAAGCGCTCGCGCGGGTCCCCGGGCTGGGCTTCGTCTGGGACGTCAACCACACGCCGCCCGACCAGCTCGCCGACTTCCTGGCGTTCGCGCCGCGCATGAGCCTGCTGCACATCTCCGACACGCCGCTGCCGGAGGTGAACCACCACCTGCCGATCGGCCTCGGCTCGGTGGACTTCCCCGGCTACTTCGCGGCGGTGACGGCGCGCGGCTACGAGGGGCCAGCGATCCTCGAGATCGGCGGCATCCCCAAGTCCGGCGGGTTCGGGCGCGACACCGACGAGGCCTTGACCGCCTCGCACGCCCGGATCCAGGCGGCCCTGGCAGCCATATCTGGCCCGGCGTGATCCGGCCCGCTGCTCGGCGCCCCACGGAGGTGGTATATCATCTGCAGGCGCTACGCGGCCCGGGGAGACGCGGCGATCCCTTACTTTCGGAAAGAAGGCGAAGATTCGGCAGGCTCGCGGCGGAGCCTGGTGACGAGGGAGCATGGGCAAACGCGTTCTGATCTGTAGCTCGCAGGTGCCGTTCGCGCGCGGCGGGGCCGAGCTGCTCGTCGAGGGGCTGCGCGATGCGCTGCGCGAGCGCGGGCACACCGCCGACACTGTGAGCCTGCCGTACGCCTGGCAGCCGCACGCGCTGCTCGGCAGCTCGGCGCTCGCCTGGCGCATGCTCGAGCTGTCGCAGGTGAACGGCCAGCCGGTGGACGTGCTGATCGCCACCAAGTTCCCCTCATACGCCGCGCGCCACCCGCACAAGGTCGTCTGGCTGGTCCACCAGCACCGCCAGGCCTACGACTGGTACGGCACGCCGCTCTCGGACTTCGTCAACACGCCCGAGGACCGGGCGGTGCGCGAGTGGCTGCTGCGCATGGACCGGACGACGCTCGGCGAGGCGCGGCGCCTGTGGGCGATCTCGAAGAACGTCGCCGCACGGCTCAAGCGCTTCACCGGGCTGGAGGCCACCCCGCTCTATCCGCCGAGCCGCTACGCCGGGCGGCTGCGCGCCGGCCCGTACGGCGACTACCTGCTCTCGGACGCGCGGCTGGACCAGGCGAAGCGGATCGACCTGCTGCTGCGGGCGCTGGCCCGCACCGAGGAGCCGGTGCGCTGCGTGCTGATCAGCACCGGGCCGGAGCGCGAGCGCCTGGAGCGCCTGGCGCGCGAGCTGGGCCTCGGCGGCCGCGCCGAGTTCCGCGGCTTCGTCCCCGACGAGGAGCTGATCGAGCTGTACGCCGGCGCGCGGGCGGTGTACTACGCGCCCTTCGACGAGGACTACGGCTTCACCACTGTGCAGGCGCTCGCGGCGGCCCGCCCGGTTGTCACGACCGAGGACGCCGGCGGCGTGCTGGAGTTCGTCGCCGACGGTGACTGCGGCCTGGTCGCGGCCCCGGAGCCGGAGGCGATCGCCGCCTGCCTGGACCGGCTGTGGCGCAGCCCTGACCTGCCGGCGCGCCTCGGCGCGCCGGGCCCAGCACGCGTGGCCGGGATCACCTGGGACCGCGTCGTAGCCTCGCTTATGTTAAGCTGACGAGGTCGCGCAGGTGCCCGAGCGCCTCTCCAAGCGCCTGGAGCGTCTGGATGCCGCCCGGCCGCGTGACGGCGATGTCGATCTCGCTGATGAGGATCGGCCTGCGCGGAGGGGCCAAGCCCTCCGCCCTCCACTCGTATAGCGACTTCGCCCCCAGCTACACCTCCACCCGAAGCCCGTCGTACGCCACCTCATACCCGCGCGCGGCGGCGAAGGCCGAGAGCTCCTCGTGCGGCGGGTTGCTGTGGTGGCCGAGGTGGTGGGCGAAGATCCGCGCCCCGTCGGCCAGCAGCCCCTCGGCGCGCATGCGCTCCACCTGCTCCACCAACTGCTCCCAGTTCATATGGCCGCGGGCGCGCTCCGCCAGGCCGAACGTGTGGTCAAGCACGGCGACGTGGATGGGCGCGCCGGCCGCGGCGAGCGTCTCCCAGGCCGCCTCGGGCAGCGGGCCGGTATCGGTGCCGTACAGCAGCCGCCGCCCGTCGCGCTCGATCAGAAACAGCATGGCCTGCGGGATATGATCGGCGGCGACCGCAGTCACCCGGTACGGCCCGACCTCGAAGGTCTCCCCGGCCTGGATCTGGCACACGCGCACCCTGAGCTTCTCCTCGACCGCCGCGTCCGTGAGCGAACCCTCCGGCGCATACTCCCGCAGCGCCGCCGCCACCTTGGCGAGCGCGGCTGAAGAGGCGTAGTACTCGAGCAGCAGCACGTCCGGCACACGGCAGTAGGCGCTGCGCGAGAGGAAGTGGCCGGGGTCCAGGTGGTCTTCGTGCTCGTGGGTCTGCAGGCAGTAGCGGATCGTGTGCAGCGACACGCCGTGGATCTGCGCGGCCGCCATCAGGTCGGGGCCGAGGTCGATCAGCAGCGCGTCGTCGACCAGCGCCGACGAGCGCTTGCGCAGGCTCGGGCCACCCGCTGCGCGCGCCGCCCGGCAGTTGTCGCAGCCGCAGAACGCGTTCGGGTAGCCCTCCGACGCAGCGCTGCCAAGGAACATCAGCTGCATAGGTCCCTCACTCTGTCCCTCCGCAGAACGGAGGGAGGACGCGACCGTGGCGGGCGTGCCGCCCACCACACCTCCTTGCGCTCGGGTCCACAGGCACGCCGGAAGCGAGCGGGCTGCGCATCTCCGTTCGCTCACGCGGGCGGCCGGGCTGGCCGGGCGCCAGGGTCGCGAAGATTATACAGCCGGCTGCGCGGCGCTTCTCCGCCGGTTGCAGCCGGTATCGCGCGGCTGCTATAATGCGAAACAAGGTCGCCAGCGAGGGACGCAATGCAGACAACAATCGAACTCCGCCCCATGTCCGTCGGCGATATCCTCGACGCCGCGTTCCGCCTGTACCGCAGCAGCTTCCTCACACTGCTCGGGATCAGCGCGCTGCTCACCGTGCCGCTCGCGATCGCCCAGACCGTGGTGCAGGGGATGTTCGCCAGCCTGCTGGTGCGGATGAGCGATCCGGCGAACTTCGGCGGCGGGCAGAACCCGTTCGAGCGGCTCCCGCTCGCCGAGCTGCTCGTGTTCTACGCCCTGCTGTTCGGATTTTCGCTGCTGCAGATTCTAGTTGTGCAGAACCTGGTGGGCGCGGCGGTGGTCAGCGCCGCTGATCGCGCGCGCGCCGGCACGCCGACCGGCATCCTGGAGGCGCACCGCCTCGGCCTGCCGCGCTTCGGCGCCCTCCTGCTCGCGTCGCTCGTGCTGGCCGGGATCTGGCTCGTGATCAGCGTCGCCTTCGGGGCATGTGTCTTCGGCGGGGCGATCGCGGTGGGCGCGGCAGGTGCCATGCTCGACAGCCCGCTGCTGGTCGGGTTCGCGGTGCTGGGCATCCTGTTCATCGCGGCCATGCTGTTCATCCCGGTGGCGCTGTTCTTCTACACGCGCTTCGCCGTCGTGGTCCCGGCGATCGTGCTGGAGCGCGCCGGACCGCTGGCAGGGCTGGGCCGCAGCTGGGCGCTCACCGGGCGCGCGTTCTGGAAGTCGCTGCTGATCGTCGTGCTCCTGGGCCTGATCTACTACGGGATCGTGAGCGTGCCGTCGCAGATGGCGAGCTTCATCCTGACGTTCGCGAGCGCCGGCAGCCCGAATCTCCTGCCGCTGGCCTCCGGCGTCGCCTCCCTGCTCGCCTACCTCGGCCTCATCCTGGTGCAGCCGCTGGTGCTCCTCGGGCAGACCTTCCAGTACTACGACCTGCGTGTGCGCTCGGAGGCGCTCGACCTCGAGCTGCGGGCGGGAGAGCTGTGAGGACGGGGAGCCACGAGCCACAGCGCGCGCCGCGCCGCGCAGGGTCGATCTCGCGCGGCGCACACCCGCGGCTCCTCTGCGCCCCGCTCGCCCTGCTGGCGCTGCTCGCTGCCCTGCAGCCCCTGCACTCCGCGGCGCCCCGCGCACACGCCGCAGCGGGCGGCGCCTGGCCCGCGGCGCGCGCCCAGCAGCCCTCCGACTTCACGCCCGACCTCGCCACCTACACCGCCTGGGTGCGCGAGGCGGCTATCGCGGCGGCGCGCGGCGACCGCATCGGCCTGGAGGATGCGGCCGGCCGGCTGGTGGCCGTGACGGCGGTGCGGGCGCCGGACGGGACGCCGATCCCGGCCGACAACCGCTGGCTCGCCGCGGAGCTCTCGGCGGCCACGCCGAACATGCGGCGCATCGCGACCCGGCTGGAGGCCCTCGCCGACGCGCTGGCGCTCCCGCCCGGAGCGGCCCCCGCGGACGCCCGCGAGCGGCTGAAGCAGATCCTCAGCCGGCCGCCCTTCGAGCGCGAGGTCGCGCGACCACGCTGGTGGGATGACTTCCTGGACTGGCTCGGGCGCCTGCTCGAGCGGCTCGTCCGCCAGCTCCCCGCCCCGTCGGAGCAAGTCAGCAGGCCGGCCGCGTGGGTCGTCGGCGCAGTCGGCGCCCTGCTCCTGCTCGGCGTGATCGTCTACCTCCTGCTAGGCCTGCGGCGAAGCATCGTCCGGGATGTCGTGGCGCCCGCGGGCGACCCCGAGGAGCACCTGACGGCGCGCGGCGCGCTCGAGCAGGCCAGCGAGCTCGCGCGCGGCGGGGACACGCGCGCGGCGGTGCGCTACCTGTACCTGGCCGCGCTGCTCCAGCTCGACGAGCGCGGGCTGCTGCGCTACGACCGGGCGCTCACCAACCGCGAGTACCTCGAGCGCGTGCGCGACAAGCCGGAGCTGCTGCGGCGCCTGGAGCCGGTCGTCGCGACGTTCGACCGCGTCTGGTACGGCCACGAGCCGCTGTCGGACGAGGCGTACCGCGAGTTCGCGGCCCACGTCGAGGGGCTCCGACAGGGGTGAGCGGGTGACTGGGTGA
>CALJIC010000177.1 GCA_937974195.1 uncultured Roseiflexaceae bacterium
CCGCCGGGAGCGCTCCACGAATCTGCTTTCCCCGCCGAGAGGTTCGGCAGGCCGCCATGGACCTGCTTCCCAGCGGGAGGTCCGGAGGGCCGCAGGCCCTCCGAGATCTTATTTTCCCGCCGCTCTGCGGCGACGCAGTCGCTGCAGAGCGGCGAAAAGATCCAAAACCCCCGGACGGTGTGCGGTGGCCTTGCCCCCGCGCACCGTCCTATGACGGAAGATGCAGCAGCACGTTCTCGAGGGCCAGCTGGGGGTTGACGTTCTCGCGCAGCTGGCGGGCCGCGGCCCCGATGCGGCTGAGAACGCCGTGGATCTGCGCCAGGTCGTAGCGCTGGGCCGCGCGCTCCAGGTCCTCGCGCCGGTCGACGTGGGTGACGCCCTCAGGGCACCCGGCGGCCGTGAGCAGCACGTCCCGCCACCAGCTCTGCCACAGCTCGAGCGTGGCGAACACGGCCGCCTGGTCGCCTGAGCGGTACTCCTTGGCGCGCTCCTCGGCCCAGCGGAAGGCGTCGGCGCGCCCGAGCGTGGGCAGCGCGGCCAGCTCGTCGAGCTGGCTCTGGCGCGCCTCCAGCTCGTCCGGCGCCTCGGCCATGCGCAGCGCCCAGCCGATGCGCCCGCCGCTCCAGGCCGCCAGCAGCTCGGCGTCGCCGGGCGCCAGGTTGAGCCGCTCGCGCAGCGCCGCCGCCACCTGCGCGCGCGGCACCGGCCGCAGCTTCAGCGGCTGGCAGCGCGAGACGACCGTCGGCAGCAGGTCCCCGGCGGTGTGCGCCACCAGCACCAGCGTGGCGTAGGGCGGCGGCTCCTCGAGCGTCTTGAGCATGGCGTTCGAGGCCGCCTCGCTCAGGCGCTCCGCGTCGTGGAGGATGAAGACGCGCCGGCGCCCCTCGTAGGGCCTGAGGTTCACGTCGCGCAGCCACTCGCGCACCGTGTCGATCTTCAGGTCCTTCTGGCGCGCCGCCTCCTCCGGCTTCAGCCCCGCGGCCTGCGCCGCCAGGCCGGCCACGCGCACGTCGGGGTGGTTGCCGCGCTCGATCCGGCGGCAGGAGCGGCAGCTCAGGCACGGATCGGGGCCGTCCGCCTCGCAGTTGACGGCCTGCGCCAGGCGCAGCGCCAGCAGCGACTTGCCCACCCCCTCGGGCCCGCTGAGCAGGTAGGCGTGCGCCGCCCGCCCGCCGGCGATCGAGCGCCGCAGGAAGTCCACCGCCCACTCGTGGCCCACGATGCCCCAGTTGGTCGCTTCGCTATCGGCCATGGTACAGGTGCTCAGCGACGCGGGCGCGCGCTGAGATGCTAGCGTAACTTTTAGCCGCTTTCGCTAATTCTATAGTAGTGAGACCGGTGTTTGCAGTGGCCTGAGGCACCCGATGGCAGCGCGCACAATCCTGATCGTAGATGATGCTCACGACCACCGCGATATCCTGGCGCGGCTGCTGCGGGCCAACGGCTATCGGGCCATCGAGGCGGAGCCCGGCGAGGCCGCGCTGGAGCGGGCGCAGGCCGAGGCGCCCGATCTCATCCTCACCGCGCTCTCGCTGCCCGGCCAGCCGGCCTGGGAGACGGCCCGCGCGCTCCGGTCGCTGCCGGACGTCGGCCACACCCCCATCCTCGGCGTGACGATGCTCACCACCCTGCTCAGCCACCGCCGCGTCCGCGCCCTCGGCTGCGTGGACTTCGTGGACAAGCCCTTCGACCTGGACGGCCTGCTGGCGCGCATCCGCGAGCTGCTGCCGGACCCGGCGCCCCTGTCGCACTCGCTCTGACCAGGTGGCGCAGCGCGGGTTCCCGCCGTCGTCATCCGGTCAGGGCTGCTGCCCCGACACCTCGCTCCCGAGCTTCTGAAACACCAGCACCCCGTTCACCCCGCCGAAGCCGAACGAGTTCGACACGGCGATCTGCAGGTCCGCTTGGCGGGCCTTGTTCGGCACGTAGTCCAGGTCGCACTGCGGGTCGGGCTCGTCCAGGTTGATCGTCGGCGGGATGGTGCCGTAGTTGAGCGCCAGAATGGTCGCCGCCGCCTCCACCGCGCCCGCCGCGCTGGTCAGGTGCCCGATCATCGATTTGGTCGAGCTGATCGGCACGCTGTGGGCGTACTCGCCGAACGCCTGCTTGATCGCCAGCGTCTCGGCCACGTCGCCCACGGCCGTCCCGGTGGCGTGGGCGTTGATATAGTCGACCTGCTGCGGGCTGATGCGGGCGCGCGCCAGCGCGCGGATCATCGCCCGCGCGGCGCCGTCGCCGTCCGGGTGGGGCGCCGTCACGTGGTGGGCGTCGCAGGTGGAGGCGTAGCCGATGATCTCGGCGTAGATCCGCGCGCCGCGCCTGCGGGCGTTGGAGAGCCGCTCCAGCACCAGCACCCCCGCCCCCTCGCCCAGCACGAAGCCGTCGCGGTGCTTGTCGAACGGCCGCGACGCCTTCTCGGGCTCGTCGTTGCGCGTCGAGAGCGCGCGGATGGCCGCGAAGCTCGCGAGCGTCAGGCGGCAGATCGGCGCCTCGGTGCCGCCCGCCAGCATCGCCACCGCGTCGCCGCGCCGGATGACCTCGGCCGCCTCGCCGATCGACTGCGCGCTCGCGGCGCAGGCGGTGGCGATCGTGGTGTTGTACCCGAGCAGGCCGAGCTGGATGGCGACCTGGCACGAGGGCATGTTCGGCAGCGCGCCGGTGATGTAGAACGGGTTGACCCGCGAGGCGCCCCGCTCGAACAGCGTGCGCGCGGTCGCCTCGGTGTCCGGCGGCGAGGTGCTGCCGTTGGCGATCAGCGCGCCGATCTCATAGCGGTTGCTGGCGTCCACCACCAGCCCTGAGTCGGCCAGCGCCATGCGCGCCGCGGCGATCGCGAACTGGCTCGCGCGCGAGAGGCGCCTGGCCTCCTTGGCATCCAGGTAGTCGCGCGGGTCGAAGTCGGGCACCTCGGCCGCGATGCGGCACGGCGAGTCGCCCGGGTCACACAGGGTGATCGGCCCCACGCCGCTGCGACCGGCGACCAGCCCCTCCCAGAAGGGCTTGAGCCCGATGCCGAGCGGCGTGAGCACACCGATGCCAGTGACGACTACCCGCTCGTCCTCGTTCCACTCGTCGAGGCGCGCGCGGGCGGGCTCTAGCTCCGGCTCGTCCTGGAGCGCCTCCTCGATCAGCTCGTCGATCTCGATCTCCAGCAGCGCCGGGTCGGCGTCGCGCAGCGCGCTCAGCGCGAGCAGGCGGTTGCGCAGCGCGCGGCGCGTCTGGTCGTTCTTGGTGGTGTGCGGCATCCTCTGCCTCAGGTTCGGGGGCGCACAGGTGCGTGTCCCGGCCGCCGGTCCAGGCGGCAATCACTATCGAGCGCTGTGGATTATAGCACGTCTGCGCGCGTCCATGCGGTCAGAACGCGGTCGCTCTGCGATCAGGCGCGCGCCGCTAGCCGCGCGCGATGTACATCGCCACGATCGCCAGCGCCAGCAGGATGCGGTAGATGGCGAACACGCCGAAGCCGACGCGCCGGATGTAGCCGAGCAGGAAGTGGATGGAGAGCGCCCCGACCGCGCCCGAGACGACCACTCCGACGGCGAAGATCGGCAGCTCGGCCGCCTGAATGCGCAGCAGGTCGTCCAGCTTCACGATGAAGGCCGCGGCGGTGATCGGCGTGCTGAGCAGGAACGAGTAGCGCGCCGCCGCCGCCCGGTCGAGCGCGAGAAAGCGCCCCATCGTCATGGTCGCGCCGGAGCGCGAGACGCCCGGGATGAGCGCGCAGGCCTGGGCGACGCCGACCAGCAGCATGTCGCGCCAGGTCATCTCTTCCAGGCTCTTGGCCTGTGGGCTGCGCTTGTCCGCCAGGTAGAGCAGCACGCCCATCGCCGCCAGCGTCCCCGCGATCAGCAGGTAGTGGGACCGCAGCACGTTCTCGACGGTGCTCTCGAGCAGCACGCCGGCCGCCGCGCCGGGCAGCGTCCCGAGCGCGATGCCGAGCAGCAGCCGCTCCTCGATGGACGGGGCGCTGCGGCGGTCGCTCAGCAGCCAGCGCAGCGCGCCCGGAGCCGCCCGCAGCATGCCCGCCAGGTCGCGCCAGAAGTAGGCGACGACCGCGACGAGCGTCCCTAGGTGCAGGGCGACGTCGAAGGTCAGCCCGGCGTCGGCCCAGCCGAAGAACCACGGGGCCAGAATGAGGTGAGCGGAGGAGGAGATCGGCAGAAACTCCCCGACACCCTGGACGATACCGAGCACGACCGGCTGGAGGAAGCCCGCGCCCACGAGGCCGAGGCAGCCGACCAGTGTGACAACGGCGAGGATGGTGAAGACCGGTGGCCTGGGGCGCGCGGCTAGCGGCGCCGTGCCGGAGCGGGTGTTCTGCATGGTGCTGGGAGGCTCCTCAGTATGTGTGCTCCCGCGAGCACATGTGAAAACTCCGCTGATTATACCAGAGTGCGCTGCTGTGCGATGTGGCTTAGCTCTCCGCTCCCCGCCGCTGGAGGAAGCTGCGACGCGGCCGTGCTGCCCGCCCTCCTTCGCTCCGTGGCAGTGCCGCTGCTGCAGAGCGGCGAGACGAGGGAGATTCTTGGCGAGGCGAATCTTCCCCAAAACCCTCCAGGCAGATACCGCAGCACCGCGTAACTCCTGTATTTGGGCGGATGTACTCGCGGCATCGCATCGAAATGTGTTGCGGCCGATAGGAAAATGCGCTACTATACGCCGCTGAAGTGAAAGCAAGTGTAACCGCGCATAATAGCGGCCACAGGAGCTAACGATGCCGAGTGTACGCAAGCTGTCGCCAGATGAGGTTCGCAGGCTTCAAAACCGCGGGAAGAGCCAGCGCAAACTCATCGAGGAGCAGTACGATGAGTTTCTGCGCGATTATGCGCCGGGGGATTATGGCGAGGCCGATCTCGAAGAGGGGGAAAACCGGCTGACTGTGCGCAACCGTCTGAAGGCGGCAGCCGCGCGGCGCGGCCTGGCGCTCGAGTTCCGCCGCACCAGGGGGCCGGTGCTGCGCTTCTACGTGCTCGATGGCGCCGAGGCCGGGAAGGGCAACTCCGCCGCTGCCCAGTCGGCGCGGGGCGGCCGGGCATGAGCGTGTGACCCCAGCCGGTGCGGGTGACCCTGCGGGTCACCCGCACCGCAGCGGGCTCTGCGCCTGGGCGTAGAGCCGCTCGAACTCCTCGCGGTAGGCGCGCGCCAGCCCGGCATCCTCGATCACCAGCATGTTCTCGTCGTTGGTGCGCTCGGCGCTGCCGGTGAAGTTGTAGGACCCCGTGATCACCACCCGGTCGTCGATGATGATGACTTTGTGGTGCAGCAGGTAGCACCCGCCGTCCGTGTGCACGTCCACCCCGCCGCCCCGCAGCGTGCCGAAGACCGAGCCGCTGCCGGCGGCGTTCTGCCGCTCGACCACGCCCTGCACCACGAGCCCCGCGCGCGCCTGCGCCACCATCGCCTCGGCGATCGGCGTCGAGGTGAACGAGTAGGCCAGAAAGCGAACGCTGCGGCGCGCCGCCGCGAGCAGCCGCAGCACCTCGCCCTCCGCGCCGCCCGCTGGCGAGAAGAAGGCCCGCACCCGCGCCCCCGCCACGTCGCGCGGCGGCGCGCGCATCCCCCCTGCGCCGAACCGGCCCGCGAACAGATCCTCAAAGACCGCCGTGTAGCGCTGCGCGAGCGCGCGGCTCGTCAGACGCACCATATTGTTGTTGTTGCGGTAGGTGTCGTTGGCGGTGAAGTTCCACGACCCGGCCCAGACCACCGCGCCGTCCAGGACGATGAACTTGTGGTGCATGAACGGCGAGCGCCGGTCGAACCGCACCGGCACGCCGGCCCACTGCAGCCGGCCAGCCAGCGCCGAGGCCTCCGGCGACTCGAGGTTGTGGCTGTCCATGACGACGCGCACCGCCACGCCGCGACGCTCCGCCTGCGCCAGCGCGTCGCCGAGCTCCTCGAGGTCCATGTCGAACACCGCCAGGTCGATGCTGTGCTGGGCCGCGCGCAGATCTCGGAGGACGGCGGCGAGCAGCGGCGACTGCGGGCGCCGCCCCGGCACGTCGGGGGAGACGAGCGACGGGGTGGTGAAGAAGACCTGCGCGCCGCCGTCTAGCAGCGAGGGGCCGCCGGGCGCCGGCAGGGTCGGCGCCGCGAGATGCTCGAGCAGCAGGTGGGCGCCGAGCAGCGCGCCGAGCGCGAGGAGCACCAGCCAGAGCGGGATGCGGCGAGTTGGCGTGGGGGTGGCGGCCATAGACGTGCGCGTCACAGCGATCGATCTATGTACCGCACGATGCTCCGGCGAGGTACGCGTCGTGCCGCCCGCACCTCTTGATGACAGGACTTACGCGACGGTCCGTCCTGCACCCAAGCGTGTCCCGCAGGCGCTGTGCCTTGCAACCGGGCTGCTAGTGCTGTCATTCATGCCTGCAGGCGCTCCGCCCTGCACCCAAGGTTGTTCATGCAGGCGCTCCGCTCTGCCGTGCCAGTCTGCCCGTTATCATGCCCATCTCCACCGATGCCCGTGCCCCAGGCACAGACTGATGCGCTGCAATGCCCAGGTTGGCGGAGACGAGCAGCTGGTGTGTTGAGGCAAGACAACACCGCGTACCTCCTGTTGATGAGGAGGGCGAAACGTGTGGCGGCAGGGAGCCTCGACGCTCGCCCGACGGTTGGAGTCGCGGCGGCGCCCCGGCCGGCACGGCAGAGCGCTGTGACGGGAACGCGCTGGAGCGCCGCCGGCGCCGCTTTCTCCCTAAAAATGGTGGCTGCGTGCGGCGCAGGCGCTGCGGATCGCCCGGCGCGGTCACGCCCCGGCGAGATCGCTGTACAGCGCCTCGAGGCGCGGGACGATCGCCGACCAGTCGTAGCGGGCGCGGACGAGCGACCGGCCGGCGGCGCCGAGCCTCCGCGCGTACTCCCGGTCGTCGAGCAGACGCAGCACGGCCTCGGCGAAGGCCGCGGGCGTATCGGCCAGCAGGCAGTGCTCGGCGTGGCGCAGCCCCTCGACCCCCTCGGCCCCGAGGCTGGTGCTGACCGTGGGCGCCTCGAGCGACAGCGCCTCGAGCAGCTTGAGCCGAATGCCCCCGCCGATGCGCATCGGCACCACGTAGACGTCTGCCCCGGCGATGAAGGGCCGCGCGTCGGCGACCTCGCCGGTGAGCACCAGCTCGCCGCGCGCCGCCATCTGCCGCAGCTCCGGCGCCGGGCGCTTCCCCACCGCGACCAGCCGGACGTCCGGACGCGCCGCGCGGATGCGGGGCAGCACCTCGGCGACGAACCACGCCAGCGCGTCCAGGTTGGGGCGGTAGTCGAGCGTGCCGCTGAAGACGAGCGTGGGGCCGCCGAAGGTGAGCGCCGCCAGCCCCGGGCGGCTGAAGTGGGCGGTGTCGACGCCGTTCGGCGCGATGGCGAGCCGCACCTCGGGAGCCAGCCGGCGCAGGGCGCGCGCATCCTGCTCGGAGACCGCCACGGCTGCGTCGACCGCCCGCAGGACCCGGCGCTCGTAGGCGGCGAGCTTGGCCCACTGCGCGGACGAGTAGAGCGTCCCGGCCAGGTTCCGAGCCGACGCCCGCAGCCCGGCGGCCGACGAGGGCGGCCGCGCAAGCGCGGCGAGCGCGGTGAGCGCGGCGCGCTTCTGCAGGAGATACTCCGCGTTGAACTGGTCGAGGACGAGCGCCGGCCGCCGCCCCGCCGCCCGGCCGGCGAGCTGCGGCCTGCAGTCCACGAGGTAGCGGGCCATCTCGATGCTCTCGGCCTGGACCACGTCGAACCGCTGGGCGCCCAGCAGCTCGGCCAGCGCGCCGCCGTAGGCCGGCGAGGCGTTGCGCAGCGCCATGTCCGGCAGCGGCGAGGCGACGGTGGTCCAGGCGCGGCGGAGCGTGCTGCGCGGGGCGGGGCCGCGCACCGTGTGCAGCCGGCAGTGCTCCCGCAGCGGGGCGAGCGCCGCCTCCGCGTCGGCGTCGGGCGCGAAGGTGAGGCAGGTGACCTGGTGGCGCTGCGCCAGGCCGCGCACGAGCTGGTAGATGCGCATCGTGCCCCCGCCGTGCGGCGGGTAGGGCGGGTAGGGCGAGAGGACGAGGATGTTCATCAGCCTCTTCAGGTCAGGAGCGCGGCGGCGATCGCCCACAGCCGGGGCAGGAAGATCACGGCGCCGACCGCGACGGCCGCGAGCGCGGTGAGCAGCACGGTGCCGGCGGCGACGTCCTTGGCGACTCTGGCGAGCGGGTGGTAGTCGGGCGAGGCCAGGTCGACAGCGGCCTCGATGGCGGTGTTGAGCCCCTCCGCGGCCAGGACCAGCGCGATCGTCAGGATGAGCGCCAGCCACTCGCCGCGCCCGATCCCAAGGGCGGCGCCGAGCGCGACCGCAAGCGCGGCCAGCGCGCAGTGGATCTGAGCGTTGCGCTGGGTGGTGATCAGGTAGCCGATGCCGCGCAGGGCGTACCGGAACGAGGCGACCCGGCTGACCGCGCGGCGGGGCGCCGGCGACAGCTGGCGGGCGGGCGGGCTCGCCGGCCGCCGGGCGCGAGCTGCCGGGCGCCGATGGGTGGCTGGTGGCTGAGAGTCGGTGGTCATCGGTTACTCGCGGGGCAGCCCGAGCCGCTCCATCGCAGCCTCCTCGCGCGCACGCATCGCGGCGGCGTCCTCGGGGCCGCGCTCGTGGTCGTACCCGAGCAGGTGGAGCACGCCGTGGGCGACGAGGTAGGCGAGCTCGCGCTCGCGCGAGTGGCCGTACTCGGCGGCTTGGGCGACCACGCGCTCGTACGAGAGCGCGATGTCCCCCAGGTAGCGCGGCGCGTCCGGCGGGCGCACGAAGGGCCCTCCGGCCTCCTCCTCTGCGGCGAAGGAGAGCACGTCCGTCGGGGCGTCCACCCCGCGGTAGTCGCGGTTCAGCTGGTGCAGCTGCGCGTCGTCGGTCACGAGCACGCTGAGCTCGACCGGCTCGGCGAGCCCCTCGGCCTCGAGCGTCGCGGCGGCGGCGCGCTCGATGAGCCCTGCGTCCACCTCCGGCGCATAGCGCGGGTCGATCTGGACCTCGATATCCATTGCGATGCTCACGGTCTGGGCGGCGCCCCGCCGCCGTATCACCCCGTCGCCTTGCTGTCCTGCGGCGTGTAGTCGACGCGCGGGTGGTAGATCCCCTGCAGGGTGGTGATGAACGCCTGGCGGATGGCGGCGAGATCTTTGATCGTGAGCGGGCACTCGTCAAGCTGCCCGCTGCGCACGCGCTCGTCGATGATCGCCGTCACCAGCTCCTCGATCGTCTGGGCGCCGTTCGGGGCGTTGCCGCGCTCCTCGCGCGACGAGATCACCTTGCCGTTCTGCACCTTGGAGCGCACCGTCGCCTCGACCGAGTCGGCCAGCATCATGATCGCCTGCTCGCGGGTGCGCGGCCGCGGCCCCGGGTAGCTGTAGTCCTCGAGGTCGACCGTGTCCTCCTGCTGCAGCGCCCGCTGGTAGAAGTGGCGGATCACGCTGGTGCCGTGGTGGGTGGGGATGAAGTCCACGATCTGCGGCGGCAGCCCGGCGGCGCGCGCGAGCTTCACCCCCTCGCGCACGTGGTCGGCGATGATCCCGGCGCTCGTGTGCGGGTCCAGGTCGTCGTGGACGTTCTCGCGGTCGCTCTGGTTATCCGTGAAGAAGTACGGCCGGACCGTCTTGCCGATATCGTGGTAGTACGAGGCGACGCGCAGCAGCAGCGCGTCGGCGCCGATCGCCTCGGCGGCGCTCTCGGCCAGGTTGCCGACCGCGATGCTGTGGTAGTAGGTGCCGGGCGCCTCGCGGATCAGCTTGCGCAGCAGCGGCTGGGCCGGGTGGGCGAGCTCCATCAGGCGGATGGGGGTCACGATCCCGGCCAGGTGCGCCACCGGGTTGTACAGGCCGAGCGCGAGGATCGCCGAGAGCGAGCCGTTGACGGCGCTGAACAGGCCGATCGACACCAGCTGCGTGGTGTTCAGGACGTCGGCGGCGTTCAGGTAGATGGCGAGCTGGGTCAGCCCGTTGACGAGCATCACCGCGAGGCCGGCGGCGACGAAGGTGAGCGAGCGCTCGCCGCGGCCGACCACGAAGACGCCGGCGGCGCAGCCGAGCAGCTGGGCCAGCGCGCCCCCGAGCTGTAGGTCGGCGAGGTAGGCGGTGAAGAGGCTCAGCAGCGCCGCCGCCACCAGCGCCAGCCCGCTGCCGTACAGCGCCGCGAGCAGCAGCGCCGTCGTCGCCAGCGGGAAGGCCATCGCCCACGTGTTGCCGAGCGGTATGATGAAGCGCGCGGCGAGCGCCGTCGCCGCGATCAGCCCGACGACCACAAACGTCGAGCGCGCGCTCGCGCCGATCTCGGGCCGCGAGCGCGCGAGGTAGACGATGATCGTCAGCGCCAGCAGGGCGGCGAGCAGCCCCTTGGCGCCGACGGCGCGCCAGTTCGTCTCGGTCCGCAGCTCGTCGAGCGCCTCGAGCTTCTCCTGGATGTCGGGCGTCACCACATCTCCCTGCCGGACGATGCTCTCGCCCTCGAGGATCGTGACCTGCACCGGCTCGACGGCGTCGCGCGCGGCCTGCTTGCGCTCGGCCGTCGCCGCGTCGTCGCGCACGAGGTTGGCGCGCAGGAACGAGCCGCTGAACAGCGCGATCAGCTCGCGCTCGGCCGGGTCGGCGTTGAGCGAGGCCCAGTAGGGGATCGAGAAGGTGCGCAGCTCGCTGACCGTCTGGTCGTTGAGGGCGTAGTTGTTCTCGCTCAGCGCGCGGTCGTACAGCTCGAGCGACTGGCGGCGGACGACCTCCCACCGCTCGTCGCTCAGGCTGGCGATCTGCGCGGCCAGCTCGGCGGAGATGACCAGCGTGCTGTTGGGCAGGCTCGTCAGCTTCTCGCGCCGCTCGGCGGGCGTCAGCGCCGGGTCCTGCCGGACCTGCGTGATCGTCGCCAGCAGGTCGGACAGCTGGGCGCGCTGCTCGATCGGAATGTTCGGCTCGCGGCGGTAGACGACGTTCGCAGGGTCGCTCTCGGCGCGCGTGCGCTCCTGCTCGGTGCGCCAGGCGCTGATGTAGGTGACGGTGCGGTTCGCCCGGATGCTCACCGGGCTGGGCTGGCCGGGGACGAGCCCGGGGCGCGGGGGTGTGCGCACGACCATGATCGCCCACAGCGCGAGCGCCAGCCCGACCGCCGCGAGCGCCAGGTGCAGCATCCGCCGCTGTTTGCTCCGCGGCTGCGCCGCCGCGAGAGGCGCCCGCCGGCCGCGCCACAGGCCGAAGTTCCATCGAAGACGCATAGCTTCGCCCTACAAGAACGGAGATTCTAGGCTGTCATGCGCTCGGGCCGCCACAGCCGCTGTCACGACTGCGAGCCACAGTCCACGACTCTCACTGTTTCTGGGTGAGCACCTCGCGCGCAACCTGGCTGATCACCCGGCCGTCCGCCTGGCCTTTGAAGCGCTGCATGAGCGCCGGCATCACCTTGCCCATATCCGCCGGGCCGGCGCCGCCGAGCTCGGCGATCGCCGCGGCGACGAGCGGGCGCAGCTCCTCGGCGGTGAGCTGGCGCGGCAGGTACTCCCCGAGGATCGCCGCCTCGGCCTCCTCGGCCGCCGCCAGATCCTCGCGGTTGGCCTTGCGGTACAGCTCGGCCGCCTCGCGCCGCCGCTTGACCTCCTTGGCCAGCACGTCCTGAATGGCCGCGTCGGTCAGGCCGCCGACCTGCTGCGCGGCCTGCTGTGCGGCCTCGCCGCCCGCCTCGCCGCCCGCTGCGTCGAAGGCCGCCTTGACCTGCGAGATCTGGGCGTTCTTGATCGCAGCCAGGGCCATGCGGATGGTCTCGACGCGCTGGCGCTCGCCGGCGCGCATGGCGTTCTTCAGATCCTGCTGCAGCTGATCCTGAATAGACATTGTGACTCCTCGATATGCCAGCAGAACGCGTGCCAGTAGAGACGCGCCGGCGGCGCATCTCTACTGGCACGCGCCATCGGCGCGCCTGGCCCGCGCCCCTACAGCCGCACGCGGCGCGGGCGCACGCGCTGCTTCTCGGCCCGGACGATCGCGCGGATCTGCTCCACCGCGTCGTCCAGGCGGTCCTCGCGGTTGAAGACGACGTAGTCGAACTGGTCGACGGCGTTCATCTCCTCGCGCGCCACGCTCAGCCGGCGCTCCATCTCATCCGGTGTCTCGGTCCGGCGCCACTGCAGCCGGTTGCGCAGCTCCTCGAAGCTGCCGGGCGCGACGAAGATCTGCACCGCCTCGGGCGCCAGCCGCCGGATCGTCTGCGCGCCCTGCACGTCGATGCGCAGCACCACGTCGCGCCCGCTCGCGAGCGCCTGCCGGACCTCGTCCTTCGGTATGCCCTTGTAGTGCCCGTAGACCATCGCCCACTCCAGCAGCTCGCCCTCGGCGATCAGCGCCTCGAACTGGGCCGGGCTGTAGAAGTGGTAGTCGTACCCCGGGCGCTCGCCCGGCCGTATCGGCCGGCTCGTGGCGGTGACGACGAAGTGGAACGGGTAGCCGGCATCGCGCATGCGCATCAAGATCGAGTCCTTGCCGACCCCCGACGGGCCGGAGATAACTACCAGCAGCGGGTGCGGCGGAAGCCCCAGCAGCTGCGGGTTGAGATCGCCGATCGCCATGGACGCTCCTATCGCGCGTGCTATAATCCCACAGCTATGTACTTCGATGCTCTGACTCTCGCGGCCGTGGCCGGTGAGCTGCGCGAGACGGTCGTCGGCGGACGTGTCCAGCGTGTGGTCATGACTGGCCCGCTCAGCGTTGCGCTTGAGATCTACGCCGGGCACCGCCGTCACTATCTGCTGATCTCCGCGCACCCGCGCTTCGCGCGAGTCCACCTGAGCGAGGCCAAGCCATCGCGTGGCGTAGAGACCCAGCCGCCGCTGCTGCTGCTGCTGCGCAAGTACGTGCTGCGCGGCTGGATCGTCGGGCTTGAGCAGCCAGATCTCGAGCGGGTGTTGGTGATTAGTATAGCCAAACGCCCGCCGAAGCGCAACACGGGCGCCGAGGGGGCGCCCGGCGCGCAGCTAGACGCCCAGCCCGACCTCGACGACGACGAGGAGGAGGACGGGCACGCCGCAGGGCTCCCGGCGCCGGACGAGGATGTCGTTCGCTCGGAGCTGGTCGTCGAGGTGATGGATCAGCGCAGCAATATCGTGCTGGTGGGCGACGACAACGTCATCCTCGGCTGCGCGCGCCCGGTGACGCCGCAGATGAGCCGCCGCCCGATCCTGCCGCGCGAGCCCTACGAGCTGCCCCCGCCCCAGGAGAAGCGCGACCCGCGCACGATCACGGCCAACGGGGTGCGCTCGCTGCTGGCCGAGGGGGGCGGCGCGCCAGCGGCGGGGCCCGCGCCGCGCGCCAAGCCGCAGGACCTGGCCAGGGCGCTGGTCGGCGCCTACCGCGGCCTGTCGCCGCTCGCCGCGCGCGAGGCGGTGTTCCGCGCCGTCGGCCGCGCTGACGCGCCGCTCGCGCCGGACCTGCCCTGGGAGCAGGTGGCCGCCCAGGTGCGGGCGCTCGTCACCGCGCCTCCGGAGCCCAGCCTGGCGCCGGGCGAAGATGGGCCGGCGGCGTTCGCCCCCTACATGCTCACCCACCTGCCGGGCGCACGCCCGGTCGCCTCGATCAGCGCCGCGCTGGAGGCCTACTACGCCCCGCGCGAGCAGCTCACGGCGCACCACCAGCGGCGGAGCGCGCTGCGCGCGCGCCTGCAGGGCGCCCGCGAGCGGCTTGAGCGCCAGCGGCGCGCGCTCGCGACCGAGCTCGAGCGCGCCCGCGAGCTCGACCGGCTGCGCTGGGAGGGCGAGATGATCTTCGCCTTCATGCACGAGCTCGCCCCGCGGCAGTCCGAGCTAGTGGTAGAGGGGCGGACGATCGCGCTCGACCCGCGCAAGAGCCCGGTGGAGAACGCCCAGGAGCGCTTCCGCGCCTACGACAAGGCCAAGGGCGCGCTCGAGGGCGTCCCGGAGCGCCTGCGCGAGGTCGAGGCCAAGCTCGCCGGGCTCGACGAGACCCTGGCGCTGCTGGAGCTCGCCGAGGGCTACGAGCAGATCGAGGCCATCGCCCGCGAGGCGGTGGCGGAGGGGTACCTGCCAGCCGACGGCCAGTCGCGCAAGGCCAAGCCGCCCCGCCCGCTGCCGCCCCTGCGCCTCGAGTCCAGCGACGGCTACACGATCTACGTCGGTCGCAGCGCCGGCCAGAACGAGCAGGTCACGTTCCGGCTCGGCGCCCCGGACGACCTGTGGCTGCACGCGCGCGGCGTCCCGGGCGCCCACGTGATCATCAAGAGCGGCGGGCGCGAGGTCCCGGAGCGCACGCTGCTGGAGGCGGCTGGGCTGGCGGCGTTCTTCAGCGCGCGGCGGACGGACGCGAGCGTCGAGGTGGAGATCGCGCCCCGCCGCCAGGTCCGCCGGGTGCGCGGCGGCCCCGCGGGCCTCGTCACCTACCACGCCGAGCGCGCGCTGCGCGTGGCGCCCCGGCCGCCCTGGTAGCGCCCGTGTACAACGACGATCGCCCCAGCGGACGCCGGGGCGATCGAGGTGCGAAGAACAAGTGCAGCAACGCTAGTTGAGGACTTCGTCCAGGCCTTCGACGATGCGTTGGTACCAGAGCCCGCTGACCGTCTGGCCAACGAGGGTGAGAATGCCGACACACGCCACCGCGATCAGCACCAGGATCATGCCGTACTCAACGAGGCCCTGTCCCGTGTTGTAGGCCAGGAGCACGCGGTAGATTCGGCGCCGGACCATGTGATGAAGCGAAGATAGGCGCCGCATGCGAATGATCACCTCCTTTGCGTGGATGTAGTAGGACGACGAAGACGGAAGTGATGAGCCACGCGCGGCGGGCGCCGCACGCTGACTCGCTTTCAGTATATCAAAGAGATGCAATAGCCCTTCGGTCCCAGATTGGTTAGTCCTGTTGGCTACTGACACAACTGACGCGGTAGGACGAAGCCTCCCCAGCCTCTCCCTCTCTCGCCGCTCTGGCCGCGTCACTTGCAAAGGGGTGTCACATGTTTCGCCGCAAGATGGCCCCAAGCGCCGATACGTCCGCGCCGATGCCGGGAGTGCTCGATCAAGCGAAGGTGGTGCTGCGTGTCGAGACGCTGCCGTTCTGGCTGTTCTGGCAGAACCTGCTCGCGCTCCGGCCCTGGTGGCCGGTGGTGGTGCCGTTCCTGATCTGGTACGCGAGGCGCTCGTACCGGCGCGAGCGCGCGAAGCTGCGCGGCGAGCCGGCCCGCTAGAGCGCATCTGCACAGGCCAGCCGCGCGCCGGCCGAGGGCACTTGCGCGCTTGGTCCCAGTGTGCTAAACTGCCGCTTTTGGAGCTATCGGGCAAGTTCCCTTAGCTTTGGCGAAGGTATTTGCAACTCATAGGAGCAGCTCACAGTCATGGCGGAGCGATTCACGCTGAGCCTCGAGCCGCGCACCGTGCTCGGCAAGAAGGTGAAGGCCCTGCGGCGCCGGGGGATTATGCCGGCGACCGTCTACGGCCGGGGTGTCGAGCCGATCGCCGTCCAGGTGGATGCGCGGGTGTTCAACGATCTCTACCGCAAGGCCGGGCGGACAAGCGTGGTGGACCTGCAGATCCCCGGGCAGCGGCCGCTGTCGGCCTTCATCCACATGCTGCAGCGCCACCCGGTGACCCGCGAGATCCTCCACGCCGACTTCCGGGTGGTCGACCTCCGCACCGAGCTGGTGGTGGCGGTTCCGGTCCAAGTCACAGGCGAGTCCCCGCTGGTGGCGCGGGGCGACGCGATCATCAACCTGGTGCACTCGACGCTCAACGTTCGGGCGCTCCCCACCGACGTGCCCTCGGCGATCACGGTGGATATCAGCGGGCTGGATAGCTTCGACAAGAACATCCACGTGCGCGACATCGAGCTGCCGGAGAAGGTGACGATCGAGTTGGACCCGGACGAGATGGTGGTGACTCTCACGGCCGCCCGCGTCGTCGCCGAGGAGGAGGCGGAGGCGGAGGCGCCTGCCGAGGAGGAGGCCGCCGAGCCCGAGCTCGTGCGCGAGCGCGAGGAGGAGGAGAGCGAGGAGTAACGCCCTTGCTCATCGAGC
>CALJIC010000178.1 GCA_937974195.1 uncultured Roseiflexaceae bacterium
CCTTCAACAACCACCAGATCATCGACCGCAACCCGCACCAGCTGATCGAGGGCGTCGCGCTCACGGCCTACGCGATCGAGTGCAACACCGCCTTCATCTACTGCCGCGGCGAGTTCGCCGCCGCAGCGCGCCGGCTCGAGCGGGCGGTGGCCAAGGCCTACGAGGCCGGCTTCCTCGGCAAGAACATCCTCGGCACCGGCTACGACCTCGACATCATCATCCACCGCGGCGCCGGCGCCTACATCTGCGGCGAGGAGACGGCGCTCCTCGAGTCGCTCGAGGGCAAGATCGGCCAGCCGCGCCTGCGCCCGCCCTTCCCGGCCGTCGCCGGGCTCTACGGCAAGCCGACGATCATCAACAACGTCGAGACCCTCACCAACGTGCCCATGATCGTCCGCAAGGGCGTCGAGTGGTACCGCTCGATGGGCACCGAGAAGAGCCCCGGCACGAAGGTCTTCTCGATCTCGGGCCACGTCAACCGCCCGGGCAACTACGAGGTGCCCTTCGGCACGCCGCTGCGCGAGCTGATCTACTCCGACGACTACTGCCAGGGCATGCGCGGCGGCCGCAGGGTCAAGATCGTCGTCCCCGGCGGCGCGTCGGCCGCCTGGCTCACCGAGGCCGACCTCGACGTGACGATGGACTACGAGTCGCTGGCCGCCAAGGGCACGATGCTCGGCTCCGGCGGCGTGATCGTCCTCGACGAGACCGTCAGCGCGGTCGAGGTGGCCTACAAGATGGACGAGTTCTTCAAGCACGAGTCGTGCGGCAAGTGCACGCCCTGCCGCGAGGGCACCCACTTCCTGACCAAGGTCCTGCACCGCGTCTCCCACGGCCATGGCCGCCAGGGTGACATCCCGCTCCTGCACGATGTCTACAACCAGATGGCCGGCAACTGCTTCTGTCTGCTTGGCGAGAGCGCCGTCGTCCCGGTGCGCAGCGCGTTGAGGCTCTTCCCCCAGGAGTTCGAGGCGGCGATCGCCGAGGCGGCGGCCAGCGGACGCAGCAACGGCCAGCCTGCCATCCCGTTGCAATCGCGCTAGCTCGCCCCGCGCGGGCTGGATACGGACACAGCCGCTGCCCGGTCGAGCGCTGCTTCAACTAGTGAAGAGATACACATGGCTGACGTAACCCTGATTATTGACGGCCAGACGGTGACGGTGCCGGCCGGGACGAATATTGTGGAGGCCGCTCGGAGCGCCGGAATCCCGATCCCGGTCTTCTGCTACCACCCGAAGCTCAACCCCGTCGGCATGTGCCGCATGTGCCTCGTCGAGGTCTGGACGCCGCGCATCGATCCGGCCACGCGGCAGCCGGTGATCGGCGAGGACGGCAAGCCGGTGATGGCGCTGATGGCGAACAAGCTCCAGCCGGGCTGCGTCACGCCGGTGAGCCAGGGCATGGAGGTGCGCACCGTCACCGAGAAGGTGCGCTTCGCCCAGAAGGGCCAGCTCGAGTTCCTGCTCACCTCGCACCCGCTCGACTGCCCGGTCTGCGATAAGGGCGGGGAGTGCCCGCTCCAGAACCTGACCATGCAGTTCGGGCCGAGCACCTCGCGCTTCGACTACGCCGACAAGGTCCACTTCGAGAAGCCCATCCCGCTCGGCGACCTGATCTACCTCGACCGCGAGCGCTGCATCCTTTGCTCGCGCTGCGTGCGCTTCCAGGACGACATCGCCGGTGACCCGGTGCTCGGCTTCGATAACCGCGGCCGCGCCTGGGAGATCATCTCGAAGTCCGACCCGCCCTTCGACAGCAAGTTCTCCGGCAACACCACCGACATCTGCCCGGTCGGCGCCCTGACCTCGTCGGACTTCCGCTTCAAGGCCCGCGTCTGGGAGGTGAAGTCGGTCCCGAGCATCTGCCCGCACTGCCCGGTCGGCTGCGACATCACGCTCGATATGCGCTACAACCAGCTGATGCGCGTGATGCCGCGCGAGAACGATTATGTCAACGAGATCTGGATCTGCGACAAGGGCCGCTACGGGATGCGCTTCATCGAGAGCCAGGACCGGCTGGAGACGCCGCTGATCCGGCGCGGCGGGCAGCTCGAGCCGGCCAGCTGGGAGGAGGCGTACCGCCTGATCGCGGACAAGCTGGCGCAGATCCGCGCCGCCGGCCCGCAGGCGCTGGGCGGCATCGCCGGCCCCGAGCTCTCCAACGAGGACCTCTACCTGTTCGCGAAGCTGCTCCGCCGGACGCTCGGCTCGAACAACATCGACTTCCGCCCCGGCGCGCCCGACGACCTGCCGGTCGACACGCTCGGCGCGACCCTCGGCGTCGGCAAGGACACCAACCTCCTGTCGCTCGGCAAGGGCACCGCGGTGCTGGTGTTCGGCGCCGACCCGGAGGAGGAGGCGATGCTGTACGTGCCGCGGCTGCGCGGCATCGTCGCGCGCGGCGGCGACCTGACGGTGGTCAACTCCTACGCGACGAAGCTCGACCGCTCGGCGACCCGCACGCTGCGGGTGCGCGCCGGCGCCGAGGAGCAGCTGGCCCTCGCGCTGCTCAAGGTAGTGGCCGAGGAGCGCCTGCTGAGCCCGGACGCCGCCGCGCGCGCGCGGAACAGCGCCGAGCTGATGCAGCAGCTGAGCGACCTCTCGCTCGCCGACCTGGCCGCCGCCGCCGGCGTGAGCGAGGAGGCGATCCAGACGGTGGCGCGCACCTTCGCCGGCGCCGAGAACGCGATCATTATGTACGGCCGGGCGGCCCTCAGCGCCGGGTCGGCGCTGGTCCCGGCGCTCGCCAACCTGGCGCTGCTCACCGGCAAGGTCGGCAAGCCGGGCAGCGGGCTGATCGCGCTGCTGCCGGGCGGCAACTCGCGCGGCGCGATCGACATGGGCGTGCGCCCGGCGCAGGGCGGCCTCAGCGCCCGCGAGATGTGGGCCGCCGCCGAGCAGGGCACGCTGCGCGGCATGCTCGTCATCGGCAGCAACCCGGCCGCCGCCAACCCGGCTGCGGGGCGCGCGCTCGAGGCGCTCGAGTTCCTAGCCGTCGCCGACATGTTCCTGACCGAGACGGCGCAGCTCGCCGACGTGGTGCTGCCGCTGGCGGCCTTCGCCGAGCGCGAGGGCACCTTCACCAACGCCGAGCGCCGCGTGCAGCGCTTCCGCCAGGCGCGCCAGCACCCGGCCAACCTGCCCGCCGCCTGGGAGGTGCTGCAGAACATCGCCCGCGCGCTGCCCGCTGAGCTGCGGGCCGCGCAGAGCGTGGCGAGCGCGGAGAAGGCGGGGCGCGGGAACGGCCGGCCCGCCTCCGCCCAGGCGCAGCGGGCCGCGGCCGCGGCCACCGTGGACGCGGGCTGGAACTACGTGGTGGCCAGCGACGTGATGGACGAGATCAGCGCCACGGTGCCGGGCTACGCCGGCGCGAGCTACACCAGCCTCGGGCTCACGCGCTCGGGCTCGTGGGGGCGCCAGGCCAACGAGCCGATCTACTACGACGGCACCTCCTACGCGAACAGCGAGGGCGTCGGGGTGCAGGTGCCCGCCGCCGCCGATGACCCGCGGGCGAGCTTCTCGATCGCGGTGCCGGCGCGCCAGCCGCGCCAGGACGCCGCGCCGGGCTCCCTGACGCTGATCACGCCGCCGCGCGCCTACGACGGCGGCGGCTGGGCGCGCGGCTCGAAGCTCCTGCCGCGCCAGGTGCCGCCGCACGCCATCCTGAGCCTGGCCGACGCCCAGCGGCTCGGCGTGGCCATGGGCGAGCGGGTGCGCATCGAGTCGGCCGCCGGCGCCGTCGAGCTCCCGGCCACCGTCGACGCCGGCCTCGCCGAGGGGCTCGTGCTGGTGCCGGCGGTCAGCGGCGCGGCGCTCGGCGCCGTCGTGACGGGCGGACAGACCAAGGTGGCCGTTGTGAAAGTTGAAGGGTGAGCGCTGGCACGTTCTGCCTTCGGCGAGGTAACACATGTCCTGGATAGACATCGTCATCCTGGTGGTCAAGTGCCTGGTGCTCGCGCTCGCGGCCACCGGCCTGTTCGCCTACTTCACGCTGTTCGAGCGCCGGACGCTCGCCCGGCTCCAGAACCGCGTCGGCCCCAACCGCGCCGGCCCCGGCGGCTTCCTGCAGCCGATCGCCGACGCTCTGAAGCTGTTCTTTAAAGAGGACGTCGTCCCGGCGATGGCCGACCGCTGGGTGTACCTGCTCTCGCCGGCCTTCGCCGTGATCCCGGCGCTGATCATCTGGGTCGTGCTCCCGCTCGGCTACTGGCCGGACGGGCAGGGCGGCAACCTGCTGCAGCTGGCCAGCATCGACGTCGGCATCCTCTACCTGCTGGCGGTCACCTCGCTCGGGGTCTACGGGATCGCCATCGCCGGCTGGGCCTCGAACAACAAGTACTCGATGCTCGGCGGCGTGCGCGCCTCGGCCCAGGTGATCTCCTACGAGCTGGCGCTCGGCCTGGGGGTGCTCGGCGTGGTGATGCAGGCCGGCAGCTTCCGCACCGAGCAGATCGTCGAGCAGCAGGCCGGCATGTGGTACATCGTGCCGCAGTTCCTGGGCTTCGTCGTCTTCCTGATCGCCGCGACCGCCGAGGTGGTGCGCGCGCCGTTCGACCTGGTGGAGGCCGAGCAGGAGCTGGTGGGCGGCTACAACACCGAGTACGGCTCGATGAAGTTCGCCCTCTTCTTCATGTCCGAGTACATCAAGCTCGTGGCGATGAACGCCGTCGCCGTGACGCTGTTCCTCGGCGGCTGGCGCTTCCCCGGCCTGTTCACGCTGCACAGCGAGCTGATCCCGATGATCGGCGAGCCGCTCGCCAACGCCGTGCTCGGCCTGCTCTCGCTCGGGGCGTTCATGCTGAAGGTCGCCCTGCTGTCGTTCGTCTCGGTCTGGGTGCGCGCCACCGTGCCGCGGGTGCGCTACGACCAGCTGATGGACCTGGGCTGGAAGGTGCTGCTGCCGATGGGCCTGGTGAACATCACCGTCACCGCCGTGCTCGGCGTGCTGCTGCCGGACCAGCCGCTCGTCGCCGCCGTCGTCGGCTTCGTCATCGGCGCCGTGGTGGTGGTCGTCGCCTCGAGGCGCGGACCGCGGCCACGCCGCGAGGGCGTCACGCTCGTCAAGAAGCCCGCCTCTTCGTAACAGGATGAAGCTATGCTCGGTGAGCTCTTCAAGGGCCTTCGCACGACCCTGAAGTACTTATTCAAGAAGCCGGTCACGGTCGAGTACCCGGAGGTCAAGCGCCCGGTGCGCGAGCGCTTCCGCGGCCGCCACCAGCTGAAGCGCTTCGCCAACGGCATGGAGCGCTGCATCGGCTGCGCGCTGTGCGCCGCCGCCTGCCCCGCGGACGCGATCCTCGTGATCCCGGCCGAGAACGATCCGGCGCGGCCCAACTCGCCCGGCGAGCGCTACGCGGCGCGCTACGAGATCAACATGCTCCGCTGCATCTTCTGCGGCTACTGCGAGGACGCCTGCCCGACGAACGCGATTGTGCTCGAGCACCAGTACGAGCTCTCGTTCTACGAGCGCAAGGCCTCGGTGTACACCAAGGAGATGCTGCTTGTGCCGCCGGACCAGGGCCACGGCGAGATCCCGCCGGTGCTGGAGCAGCTCAACCGCCGCCCGAGCCCGCCCGCCCAGATCGACCTGTGAGGAGGTCAGTATCGAGTAGTCAGCCGGCTGACTACTGACTACTGAGGGACGCATGGAACTTGTGCTCTTCGCAATCACCGCCCTGGTAGCCATCGTGGGCGCCGTGGCCATGCTGCTGAGCAGCAACGCCATTCACAGCGCGCTGTTCCTGCTGCTCAACTTCTGCGCGATCGCGGTGCTCTACCTGCTGCTGAACGCGCCGTTCCTGTTCGCCATCCAGCTGATCATCTACGCCGGCGCGATCATCGTGCTGTTCCTGTTCGCGGTGATGCTGCTCGGGGCGGAGCGCGCCGAGGACGAGCGCGACACGATCGCGTGGCAGCGGCCGGTGGCGCTGGTGATGGGCCTGATCCTGGCGGCGCAGGTCGCCTACGTCGTGCTCACCGGCACGCCGGCGCCGGCCGGCGGGCAGGACGCGGCCTTCGGGGCGCCCGAGCGCATCGCGCGGGAGCTGTTCACCACCTACCTCCTGCCCTTCGAGGTGACGGCGATGCTGATCCTGGCCGCCCTTGTCGGTGTGGTTGTGCTGCATATTCGTGAGAAACGGCAGGTCTCGTGATGATTCCCACCGGCTACTATGTCGCGCTCGCCGGCGTCCTGTTCGCCCTGGGGGTGATCGGCGTGCTCACCAGGCGCAACGCCCTGGTGGTGTTTATGTCGGTCGAGCTGATGCTGAACTCGGCCAACCTCGCGATTGTGGCCTTCGCCAACGCCCGCCAGGACACCGCCGGGCAGATACTGGTGTTCTTCACGATCGTCGTCGCCGCCGCCGAGGTCGCGGTGGGCCTGGCGCTGCTGGTGCAGATCTTCCGCACCAAGCGGACCACCGACGTCGACGAGATCAACCTGCTGAAGGGGTAGACGGATGCCGAGCTGGCTGATCTGGCTCATCCCAGCCTTCCCGCTGCTGGGCTTTCTGATCAATATCCTCTTCGTCCGCAACGGGCGCGCCGCCGGGCTGCTGGCCTGCGCCGCTGTGGCGCTCTCGTTCGTGGCCTCGCTCGCCGCGATCGCGATGCTCGCCGGCACGCCCGAGGAGGCGCGGCGCATCACCTCCACGCTCTGGGAGTGGATCAGCATCGGGCAGTTCCGCGTGCCGTTCGGCCTGCTGTTCGACCCGCTCACGGCGGTGATGACGCTGCTCGTCACCGGCGTCGGCGGCCTGATCCACGTCTACTCGCTCGGCTATATGCGCGAGGACGAGCGGCCGGTGCGCTACTTCGCCAACCTGAACCTGTTCGTCTTCGCCATGCTGATGCTGGTGATGGCGGACAACATGCTGCTGCTGTTCCTCGGCTGGGAGGGAGTCGGCCTCTGCTCGTTCCTGCTGATCGGCCACTACTTCGACCGGCGCTCGGTGCCGCCGGGGCTCGTCCCCAGCGACGCCGCGGTGAAGGCGTTCGTCGTCAACCGCGTCGGCGACGCGGCCTTCCTGCTGGCGATCATGGCGATCTTCTCGCAGCTCGGCTCGCTCTCGTTCTACGCGAATGAGGCGCTCGGCATCGCCGGCTACCTCGAGCAGGCGGCGATGAGCGGCTTCACCCAGGTCGACCTGGGGATCTTCGGCACGATCGGCGTCGCCACCGCGATCGGCCTGCTGCTGCTGATCGGCGTGGCCGGGAAGAGCGCCCAGTTCCCGCTCTACACCTGGCTCACCGACGCCATGGCCGGCCCGACGCCGGTCTCGGCGCTGATCCACGCCGCCACGATGGTCACCGCCGGCGTCTACCTGATCGCCCGCAACCACACGGTGTTCGAGGCGTCGCCCACCGCCGCCGGGTGGGTCGTGGCGGTCGGGCTGATCACCGCAGCCCTCGGCGCGCTGGCCGCGGTGCCGCAGTTCGACATCAAGCGGGTGCTGGCCTACTCGACGATCTCGCAGCTCGGCTACATGGTCACCGCCGTCGGCCTCGGCGCCTATGTGGGCGGCATGTTCCACCTGCTGACCCACGGCCTGTTCAAGGCGCTGCTGTTCCTCGCCGCCGGCGCGGTGATCCACGCGCTGCACGACGTGCAGGACATGCGGCGCATGGGCGGGCTGCGCGAGCGCATGCCGCAGACCTTCCGGCTCTACGCGGTGGGCGCGCTGGCGCTGGCGGGCATCTTCCCGCTGGCCGGCTTCTGGAGCAAGGACGAGATCATCGCCTACGCATGGTTCTCGGTGCAGAACCCCGGCGCGGCGATCATCCTGATGCTGTCCGCGGCTGTCACCGCCTTCTACATGGGCCGCCAGCTGGCGCTGATCTTCGCCGGGCGGCCGCGCGAGGCCGGGCACGTCGAGCACGCCCACGACCCCGAGCCGGTGATGAGCATCCCGCTCTGGATCCTGGCCGCCGGCGCGCTGATCGGCGGGGTGATGAACCTGCCCGGCCTCCACTGGCTGAGCACCTTCCTGGAGCCAACGCTGCAGGAGCCGGAGGTGGTGTTCGACACCGGCCGGATCATCGGCCAGGTGATCCTGGCGCTGGTCACGACGCTGCTGAGCGTCGGCGGGCTGTACCTGGGCTGGACGCTCTACGGCCGCCGCTTCGCCAGCCGCATCCGCGTCGGGCGCGATGACCCCCTGCAGCACTACCTGGGGGACATCTGGCGCGGCGCCGAGATCGGCTGGGGGCTGGACTGGATCTACAACCGGCTGGTGGTGCGGCCGTACCGCGAGATCAGCGTGTTCCTGTGGGATATCTTCGACCGCCAGGGGATCGACCAGATCCTGGTTGAGGGCCCCGCCAGGCTCATCGGCCGCGCGGGCCAGGTGCTGCGCGTCGGGCAGAGCGGCTACGTGCGCAACTACGCGCTGGTCTTCCTGATCGGCGTGGTTCTGGTGGTGGGCTACTTCGCGCTCCTGTCGTAACTCGTTACCGATCTACTGGCTACAGATTACCGAGGATGCCGTGAACCAGATAGGCTTCCCGCTGCTCTCACTCATCCTGTGGCTCCCGACGCTGGGCGCGCTGCTGCTGCTCCTGGTCCCGCGCGGGCAGATCCAGACGCAGCGTTATGTCGCCCTGGCGGCAGCGCTGGCAGCCTTCATCGCGGCGCTACCGCTCTACTTCCTGTACGACAGCGCCCAGGGCGGGTTCCAGTTCTCCGAGAGCGTCCCGTGGGTGCCGGCGTGGGGCATCAGCTACACCCTGGCGGTGGACGGCGTGAGCCTGGCGCTGGTGCTGCTCACCACCTTCCTGACCCCGCTGGTGCTGCTGGCGAGCTGGGGCGAGGAGACGCCGAACAGCCGCGCCTACCAGGCGCTCCTGCTGCTGCTGGCCACCGGCCTGACCGGCGTATTCGTCGCGCAGGACCTGCTGCTGTTCTACATCTTCTTCGAGTTCACGCTGATCCCGACGGCGCTGCTGATCGGGATCTTCGGCGGGCCGGGGCGCGTGCGGGCGGCGGCCAAGTTCTTCCTGTACCCCTTCTTCGGCTCGCTGTTCATGCTGCTCGGCATCATCGCGCTGTACCTGCTGCACCGCGACCGCGCGGGCCTGGCGACGTTCGACTACCGGACGATCCTGGCCAGCCTGCAGATCGGCCAGCTGACCCTCAGCGAGCTGGAGCAGCGGCTGCTGTTCGGCGCCTTCTTCGCCGGCTTCGCGATCAAGGTGCCGATCTGGCCGTTCCACACCTGGATGCCGGACGCCCACGCCGAGGCGCCCAACTCCGGCGCCGTGGACGTGGCCGGCATGATGGTCAAGATCGGCGCCTACGGCCTGATCCGCTTCAACCTGCAGCTGTTCCCGGCCGCCGCCGTGTGGGCTGCGCCGGCGATCGCGGTGCTGGCGGTGATCGGCATCCTGTACGCGGCGGCGATCGCCTACGCCCAGACCGACCTGAAGCGGCTGCTGGCCTACGTGTCAATCAGCCACCTCGGCTTCATCGTGCTGGGGATCTTCGCCTTCAACGCGATCGGGATCAGCGGCGCCGTGCTGCAGATGGTCAACAGCGGCATCACCACCGGCGCGCTGTTCTTCATCGTCGGGATGCTCTACGCCCGGCGCGGCGAGCGGGCGGTCTGGGCCTTCGGCGGGCTGTGGAAGGCGGCGCCGGTGCTCGGCACGCTCGCGCTGGTGATGGTGCTCGGCACGATCGGGCTGCCGGGGCTGAGCGGCTTCGTCGGCGAGTTCACGATCATGCAGGGCGCCTGGCTCTCGTCCGAGATCGGCTACGGCTACGTCGCCTTCGCGGTGATCGGCGTGATCCTCGCGGCGGTCTACCTGCTGCGCGTGTACCGGCTGGCCTTCATGGGCGACACGACGCCCGAGACGGCCCAGACGCCGGACCTGCGGCCGCGCGAGCTGGTGATGCTCGTGGCGCTGCTCCTCCCGACCATCGCGATCGGCCTGTACCCGTCGCTGGTGCTCGGCCCGATGCAGACCTCGGTGCAGCAGATCGCCGATGGGATCTCTGCCGTGCTTGTGTCACGTTAGGACGCTGGAACGTTGCGCGTCGGAGCGCTGCGGGGGTATGGACTGCTCTACGGCTTCGACGAGGCTGAGGGACACGACGTGCCGACGTGTAACGCGCAATTAAGGTAGCTATGCCAGAAATCCAGATCCCCCCAATCGACCTGAGCGTCGTTCTGCAGCTGCTGATCGTCTTCGGCTGGGCCACGGTGCTGCTGCTCGTCGACCTGTTCGTGCCGCCGGCGAGCAAGCACATTACCGCCTACCTGGCCGCCGCCGGGCTGATCGTCGCAGCCGTGGCCGGCATCCCGCTGTGGGGCACCAGCGCGAGCACCTTCAGCGACAAGATCGTGCTGGACAACTTCGGGCTGGCGCTGAACTGGATCTTCCTCGCCATCGGGGTGCTGACGATCCTGATCTCGCTCGACTACCTGCGCCGGCACGGGATCGAGCGCGGCGAGTACTACGTGATCATCCTGCTCGCCACCGGCGGCATGATGCTGCTCGGCCAGGGCTCCGACCTGATCGTGCTGTTCCTCGGCCTCGAGCTGGTGTCGATCACGCTCTACGTGCTGGCCGGCTTCGGCTACCCGCGGCTCTCCTCCGAGGAGGCCGCGATGAAGTACCTGCTGATCGGCGCGTTCGCGACCGGCTTCCTGGTGTTCGGCATCGCGCTGGTGTACGGCGCGGTCGGCGAGACGAGCCTGGCGGCGAGCGACGACTTCCTGCGCCGCGAGACGCTGGTGGCCGAGAACTACGCCTACCTGCTGGCGGGCATGGCGCTGGTGATCATCGGCCTGGGCTACAAGATCTCGATCGTGCCGTTCCACATGTGGACGCCGGACGTCTACCAGGGCGCGCCGACCCCGGTGACGGCGTTCATGTCGGTGGGAAGCAAGGCGGCGGCGTTCGGCGGGCTCGCCCGCTTCCTGCTGAACGCGATCGACACCCAGGCCGCGATCTGGGTGCCGGCGGTGGGCGCGCTGGCGGCCGCCACGATGATCGTCGGCAACATCGCGGCGCTCACGCAGCGCAACGTCAAGCGCATGCTGGCCTACTCGAGCGTCGGGCAGGCGGGGTACATCCTGCTCGGGCTGCTGGCGCGCAACGAGGCCGGGATGCAGGGGCTGCTCTTCTACCTGCTGGCCTACTCGCTCACTAACATCGCGGCCTTCGCGGTGCTGATCGCGCTCGAGCAGCGCGGCGAGGAGGCCTGGGACCTGGATGACCTGGCCGGCCTGTGGGGGCGGCGGCCGCTGCTCGCGGTGGCGATGGCGCTGGCGATGTTCTCGCTCGCGGGGGTGCCGCCGACGGCCGGGTTCTGGGCCAAGTTCTACGTGTTCGCCGCCGCGTGGGAGGCCGGCCTGGGCGTGCTGGCGCTCATCGGGGTGATCGTGTCGGCGATCGCCGCGTTCTACTACCTGCGGATCGTCGCGCAGATGTTCATGAGCGAGCCGCGGCGCGAGATCGTCGCCTCGGGGGACCGGTTGCTGGCGCTCGGCACCGGCCTGGCGGCCGCGCTGATCCTGCTGCTCGGCATCCTCCCGACGCCGGTGATGACCCTGGTGCAGAGCTCGGTGCTCGCGTCCCTCCCGTAGGGGCGCAGCACATCGCCCTGGAAAAACGTGTGGGGCGCGACGGCGAAGCCGT
>CALJIC010000179.1 GCA_937974195.1 uncultured Roseiflexaceae bacterium
CGGCGGCCCGCGCGAGGGTAGGACCATGTTCGACGATTTCTTCTCCAAGGCGAACGAGCTCGCCCGCGCCGGCCTCCCGTTCGCCACGGCCACGGTCGTGCGCGCCGAGCGGCCCACCTCGGGCAAGCCCGGCGACAAGGCGATCGTCACCGCGGACGGGGTGATGTACGGCTGGATCGGCGGGAGCTGCGCCCAGCCGACGGTCGTCGCCGAGGCGCTCGCGGCGCTGCGCGAGGACCGCAGCCGCCTCATCCGGCTCTCGACGGACCCCGCCGCCCAGACGCCGCGCGAGGGCCTGCGGGACCTGCCGATGACCTGCTACAGCGGCGGCACGCTCGAGATCTTCATCGAGCCGCAGCAGCCCCGGCCGCGCATGCTGATCGTGGGCGCGCTCCCGCTGGCCCGCGCCCTGGCGCGCCTCAGCCGCGCCATGAACTACCACGTCGTCATGGTGGACCTGGACCAGCGCGGCGAGGCCCCCGACGACGCCGACGAGCTGCTGACGGACCTCGCCGCGATCGGCGGGCGGATCACGCCGCTGACCTACGTGGTCGTCGCCACCCACGGGGAGTACGACGAGCTGGCGGTGGCGGAGGCGCTGCGCGCCGGGGCGCGCTACGTCGGCCTGGTGGCCAGCCGCCGGCGCGCGGCGGCCGTGCGCGAGGAGCTGCTCGCCGAGGGGATCAGCGAGGAGCAGCTCGCGGCGCTGCACGCCCCGGCCGGCCTGGACATCGGCGCGCGGCGCGGCGATGAGATCGCCCTGAGCATCATGGCCGAGATCGTGCAGCTGCGCCGCAGCGCGGGGGTGGTGTGGACAGAGGTGGAGGAGAAGGCAAAGGCGGAGCCATCGCAGCCCGCCCAGCCGGCGGAGGAGGCGCCCCGGCCGCTCACGGCGATCGACCCGATCTGCGGCATGGAGGTGGAGGTGGCCACCGCGCGGCACACCTACGAGTACCAGGGCACCATGTACTACTTCTGCTGCCCCGGCTGCCGCGCCGCCTTCCGCAAGCAGCACGCCTGAGCAGCGGGGAGGGCGGTTTGGAGGGGCCTCGCTCCTCCAGACCGCCCCGGCCAACGGAGCTACACCAGCGCGGTCAGCATCCCTGTCGACGCCAGCACCCCCACGAACGCAAGCGCCGCGAGCGCCAGCAGCGTGTAGTAGACCCGCTGCCACCCCGACCACCCGGCGCTCGGGCGCCAGCCGAGCAGCGCCGACACGAGCAGCCCAGCCGCCAGCAGCGCCAGCAGCGGCGGCAGCGCGAACAGCGGCGCCGACCAGCGCGGCGCACCGAACAGCAGCGCGAGCTCGTTCTCGAACGCCTGCACGAAGATCACCACCACCAGCCCGATCACCAGCCCGAGCGCCCCCAGCCCGCTCAGCGCGGCGAACGCCCGCGTGTGCCACATCCCCGGCCGGCGCACCGCCTGCTGGCCGCCGACGACCCGCACCAGCCAGGCCAGCGGCCAGTACACGAACGGCGTCAGCAGCACCAGCAGCGCCCCGAACAGCAGCGCCGGCTGCCAGAGGTTCTGGCCCTCCAGCCAGGAGAGCATGGCGGCCAGCGACGGCGTCATCAGCAGGTTCGCCGGCGTCAGGAATTTCGGCGCCGGGTTCTCGGCGATGCAGCTCGCGTCCGGCGGCCGGGCCGGATCTTCCAGGAACTGCAGCACGACGCTGACCGCGCACGCGTCCATCGTCGCCGCCCCGTGGCCGGTGTTGTTGAAGGTGAACACGTAGCTGTTCGGCAGCGTGCGCGCCGCCTGCTCGCCGAACGCCGGCGGGGTGATCGGGTCGAAGCGCCCGTTCAGCACCAGCGTCGGGATCTCGCTCACCACCGGCTCGTCGACGCTGGCCGGCAGCAGCTCCACATCCCAGCGCTCGCACAGCTGCATGAGCGCCTGCGCGCCGCGCTCGGCGTCCTCGGCGAAGACCGGGCGGACCCCGGAGAGATCCACGTCCTCGATCGTGAAGTCGGCGTCCTCGGCGCAGATCACCGAGTAGTACATGCCGATGGCGTTCGTGCGGTCGAAGATGATCTGCGCGGCCACGCGCGACAGGAACGTGTAGTCCTCCGCCGCCACGCGGTCCACCAGCAGCGGCCAGGCCGGGAGCACGTTGGTGGCGTACAGGAGCTGGAACATCAGCGCCAGGAGGTCGTCCCCGTCCATCACCATCTGGTAGCTCTTGCCGGTCTCGGGGTCGGTCACCGGGACGCGCGCCGGCTCCTGGTTGAGCCGGTCCACCAGCGCGAACAGCCGGCTCTCCAGGTCGGGGAACGCTTCGCTGCAGGCCGGGTCGGCCGCGCAGGCCGCGAACATCTCCCCGAAGGCGCGGTCCTGCGAGCGCGGCGCCTCGGGGATGAAGTTCGTCTGCGCCGGCACCACCGCGTCGAGGATCACGCTCCTGAGCCCCTGCGGGTGGTTGCGCATCACGTGCAGCGCCAGCAGCGTGCCGTAGGACACGCCGTACAGGTTGATCTGCTCGTAGCCGAGCGCCACGCGCAGCGCCTCGATATCCGCGGCGTTCTCGAGGCTGTCGTAGGCCGAGAGGTCGATGCCCTCGCCAACCAGGCGCTCCCGGCACTCCAGCATGGCCTCCATCGAGAGGCGCTCGGCCTCCTCGTCGCTCAGCCGCTGCTCGATCGTGCGCTCGACCAGCGCGGACTGCTCGGGGGTGCAGAGCAGCGCCGGCTCCGAGTAGAGGGTGCCGCGCTGGTCGAACAGCACGATGTCGCGGTCGTTGAGCAGCCGCAGTCCGTTCGGCAGGAACAGCACCTGCGTGAAGAAGTCGATCGTCGAGCCGCCGGGCCCGCCCTGCAGCATGACCAGCGGGTCGGGCGCGGGGTTCTCGCCGCGGGCCTTGATGATCGCCACCGCGAGCCTGATGGTGCGCCCGTCCGGCCGCGCGTGGTGCTCCGGCACGGTCAGGTAGCCGCACTCGATGTCCTCGCCATCCCGCACGCCGGGCGGAAGGTCGAACATACACGCCGCCGGCTGGAACGCCTCGCTGCGCTGTGCGCGCGGCGCAGCAGCAGCCGGCGGGCAGCAGCCGACCGCCAGCGCCACCGCGATCAAGAGCTGGAGAAAATATCGCATCGGTGTCTCAGCGCGGTGGGATCGCCACGGCGCCCCCGGCCCTACGTCTGCGGCACATCCAAGTCGCTCAGGCGCACCGTCTTGCGCGTGCCGAACTTGATCGTCTTCTGGCCCTCGCTGGAGAGCTGCCCGCTGGACTGCAGGTTCTCGATCTCCTTCTGCATCGTCTGCGCCAGGTCTACCTCGCCCTGGTTCAGCAGCCGCGTCACCGCGCTCTGCAGCTTCTGGGTCGCGCCGCCCACGTTGCCCGCCGCCAGGTCCTGCAGCGCCCGCGTCTGCAGCTTGAAGGCGCTGACCTTCTCAACGATGTTCATGACCTTCGGGTTGACCTGCGCCGCCTGGTTCGGGTCCGCGGTGAAGGTCAGCAGCACGTCGGCGCGGCTCCGCTCGCCCTGCAGCCCGAGCGCGGGGATGTCGTAGCTCACCTCCACCTGGCCGATGCGGTACTGCCCGGCCGGGCGCGGGTCCACCAGCACCTCGATCAGCAGCACCTGGCCGCTGCCGGTCTGCAGCTCGCCGAGCGGCACGCTCACGTCGCGCTCCGAGACCGGCCGGTAGCCGAGGTTGGTGATCAGCGGCACCACCTGCCAGACCGCCCGCGGCGTCACGCCCTGCACCAGCCGCAGCGTCAGGTTCGCGTTCTGCACCGCCGTCGCCTGGGCGCTCTGGACCGTGCTGGAGAAGTACTCGTCCACCTCCTGCGGCCGGGCGATGTAGTCGGCCGTGCCGCCCGAGCGGTTGGCCATCTCGATCAGCAGGTCCTCGTTCCAGTCTCTGCCCACGCCCAGCGCGGTGATCGGCACGCCCCGCCGCCCGGCCTCGTCCGCCTGGCGCAGGCAGTCCCGCTCGTTCTCGGTCTGGCCGTCGGTCAGCAGAATCAGCCGGCGCACCGCCTGCGGCGGGCCCTTCTCGATCTCGGCCAGCGCCCGCTCCACCGCCGGCGCGATCTTCGTGCCGCCGTTGTCGCGGATGCTCGCCACCCGCTGCTTGAGCGACTCGCGGTTGCGCACCGGCTCGGCCGAGATCAGCACCTCGGTGCGGTGGTCGAAGATCACCACCGAGATGACGTCCTGGCTGTCCAGCAGGTCGATCGCCCGCGCCGTGGCCTGGCGCACCCGCTCGATCTTCTCGCCCTTCATCGACCCGCTGCGGTCCAGCACGAAGCTCACGTTGACCGGAACGCGCAGCGGCGCCACCATCTGCCCCGGTATGACCTCAAGCAGCATATAGGCAACCTGGGGCGTATTCGTCGCGAGCAGGCTGTCTCGCGCCAGCGTAGGACTGACTCGAACCTCACCGGCCATCGGCTCACTCCTTCGCATCCACAAAGTACTCGGCGTACACGGCGGCCCTGGCGGGCCTCCGCAAGCGTTCTGTCGGGAGGTAGTGGAGGGCCGAGGGCCCGCCACGAGCCCTTGTTCCGCCGCTCCGCGGCGACAGGCGAGGGAGCTCGAGCTCCCCGCGCCCTCCGCGCACGTCCTGCCACGCGCCTGGCGCGCCCGCGGCCCCGCACTTGTGATACGGCCACAGCGCGCCGGAAGTTTCGCCGCCTCCGCTTCAGTATACCGAAGTCACGCGGTGGCTGCCGGCCGCCCTCCTCTCGGGGAGGTGTGGAGGGCGGGATGCACGCTGGCCCTTCCTCCGCGGGCGCTTTTCCGCCGCAGAGTGGCGGGGAGAGGGCCTCCGGAGAGGCGAATCCTCGCCAAACTCCTCCAGGGAGCGCGGGGTGAGGCCGCCGCGTCACTTCTGTCAGTATAGCACAGGCGATCGGCCCATTCCTGAAGCGGGCGCACGTATGGTACAATATCGGAGCGTATCGCATCTGTAAGGGCGAGGCTCGTGCCCTGCCCGGCCGCCTCTGCGCTCTGGATCAACTGCATGTCATCGATCCACATCAGTATGGCCGACCTGCTCGCCCCCGACACGCTCATCCGCGGCGCCCGCGCCGAGTACCGGATCCTGGGCCTGATCGGGCGTGGCGGCATGGGCGCAGTGTACCGGGCGCAGCGCCTGGCGGACGGCACGATCTGGGCGCTCAAGGAGATGCGGCCGCTCGAGGATATGCCGCCGGCCGAGCTCGAGGAGAACCGCAAGCTGTTCGAGCAGGAGGCGCAGCTGCTCAGCGCGCTCAGCCACCCCAACCTGCCGGTGATCGCCGACTACTTCACCAACCAGGGCCGGCCGGTGCTGGTGATGGAGTTCGTGCCGGGCCAGACGCTCGAGGACCGCATCCACGAGTCGAACGCGCCCATGATGGAGCAGACGGCGATCGGCTACGGCATCCAGATCGCCCGCGTGCTGCACTACCTCCACACCCGCCAGCCGCCGATCATCTACCGCGACCTCAAGCCCTCGAACATTATGCTCACGCCCGAGGGCGTGCTCAAGCTGATCGACTTCGGCGTCGCGCGCACGTACAAGGCCCGCAAATCCAAGGACACCGTCGCCATGGGCTCGGCCGGCTACGCGCCGCCCGAGCAGTACGGCAAGGGCCAGACCGACGCGCGCTCGGATGTGTACGCGCTGGGCGCCACTCTGCTCCACCTGCTGACCGCGATGCCGCCCATCCCGCTGCAGACGCCGGAGCCGGGCAGCATCCGCAAGCTCAACCCCTCGGTGGACCCGAAGACCGAGCAGGTGATCATCAAGGCCATGGCGCTCGACCCGGCCCAGCGCTACCGCGACGCGGCGGAGTTCGAGCAGGCGCTCCACGGCCGCCTGTCCCAGCCCTACGTCGACCCGACCATCCGCGCGACGCCGCCGCCGGTGGTCCCGCCCCCGGCCAGCGCCTCCGTCACCACGCAGCGCCAGGCGCCTGCCGCCGCGCCGTCGCCGATCCCGGCGCCCGCGCCCGCCGCACCCGCCGCGCCGGTGGGCGGCCCTGTCGCGCCCGCGCCCGCGCCGGCAGCCGATGGCGGGCCGACCTGCCCGCGCTGCGGGCGAATCAACAAGGTCGGCGCCCGCTTCTGCGCCCTGTGCGGCTCCCCGCTGGCAGCCGCGCCCGCCACGGCGCGCCTGCGGATCACCTCCCCGCGCGGCGCCTGGGAGCAGAAGATCGAACGCACGCCGCTGCGGATCGGGCGGCGCGACCCGCGCCAGCACCACTACCCGGAGCTCGACCTGGCCGAGCACGACCGCGGCATCGCCTCGCGCAACCACGCGGTGATCAACCTGGAGGGCGGCGTCTACACCCTGACGGACCTCGGCTCGACTAACGGCACGCTGCTCAACGG
Organism: uncultured Roseiflexaceae bacterium; assembly: GCA_937974195.1. Lineage (GTDB taxonomy): Bacteria > Chloroflexota > Chloroflexia > Chloroflexales > Roseiflexaceae > CALJIC01. The sequence continues at coordinate 6,330 of CALJIC010000179.1, forward strand.
CAAGCTCGTGCCGCAGCGCCAGCCGCAGCGCCTCCGCAGCGGGGACCGCATCAAGATCGGCGAGGTGGAGATCGAGTTCCGCTGGAACTGACCGTGACGGGGTGAGAGGCCGCCCTTCTTCAAGCGCAGCACACAGAGCACATGACCCCACGAGTTCTGGTACTACGCGCCCCCGGCATCAACCGGGACGCCGACGCGGCCGCCGCGGTTGAGCTGGCCGGCGGCTGCGCCGAGCGCGTCCACGTCAACCGGATCGTCGCCGGCTCCGCCCGGATCGCCGACTACGCCATGCTGATCATCCCCGGCGGCTTCTCCTACGGCGACCACCTCGGCGCCGGCAAGCTGCTCGCCGTCGACCTCGCGCACCGGCTCGGCGAGCAGATCGCCGCCTTCGTCGCCGACGGCCGCCCGGTGATCGGGATCTGCAACGGCTTCCAGGTGCTCGTGAAGGCGGGCATCCTGCCCGGAGCCGCACCCGCCGGCGATGGTGTGCCGGAGCAAGGGCGGATGGTGCCGCAGGCGACCCTCACCGACAACGCCTCCGGGCAGTTCGAGTGCCGCTGGGTGTACCTCGCGGCCGACCCGACGAGCCGCTGTGTGTTCACGCAGGGTATCGAGCGCCCGATCGAGGTGCCGGTGGCCCACGGGGAGGGGCGCTTCGTCACCCGCGACCGCGAGACGCTCGAGGCGCTGCGGGCGGCGGGCCAGGTCGCGCTGCGGTACGTCGCGCCGGACGGCGGGAGGCCAGGGTACCCCGGCAACCCCAACGGCTCAGACGATGACATCGCCGGGGTGTGCAACGCCCAGGGCAATGTGCTGGGCCTGATGCCGCACCCCGAGAACGCCGCGCTCCCCCACCAGCACCCGCGCTGGACGCGCGAGCCGCGCCGCGCCGAGGGCGACGGCCTGGTCATCTTCCGCAACGCCGTGCGCTACGCCGCCTCCCTGTAGCGCCTCCGTGCCCATCGTTGGGGCGCAGCACGCTGCGCCCGTACGTCCTCCGTGCCCTCCGTGCCCTCCGCGGATCAGCTCTCCATCGCCGCGTCGCGCGCGCGGCCCTGCCCGTGGCGCAGCAGGAACTCGTCCAGGTCCGAGCGGCGGATCGCCGGGGCGCCCGCGCGCTCCTCGTACGGCAGCCCCTCCTCGAGCCACATCTCGATCGTCTCGCGGTTGATCTGCAGCAGCAGCGCCGCCTCGTCCAGCGTCAGGTACTCCTCGCTCATCCTGCCCTCCTCGCTCACGCCTGACAGAAGCTGTCCGAACGAGATAGTAGCAGGCTAGGTGCCATGGCTGCGCCCGCCTACGGCGTGGACTCCCGGGATGTGTTCTGGGCGGGCGGCTCGGCCTCGACGAACCACTTGTGCCCGAGCTCGTCGAAGAACCCCTCGCGGCGCAGGTCCTCGAGCGCCCGGTTGGCCCGCTCGCGCAGCTCGAACGCCTCGGGCGCGAAGGCCAGCACGTACGGCTCGAGCGTTAGCGCGGCGGCGATCGACAGGCCCGGCCGCCGCCCGAGCGCCATCAGCGCCGACGCGTTGTCCACGATCGCCGCGTCGGCCTCCCCGCGCAGCACCGCGTCGAGCGCCTCCTCCGGCGTGTCGTACTCCGCGCGCAGCGTGAGGGGCGTGCCCGCAGCCATCAGCCGCCGCGCGTGGGTGTCGGCGTCCGACCCGAGCGGCACGGCCACCGTGCGCCCGGCCAGCTTATCCTCCCCGTCGATCGGCGAGCCCGCTGGCGCCACGAGCACCTGGCCGGCGTTGAAGTAGAAGCTGGAGAAGCTCGCGCGCCAGCTCTGCTCCGGGGCGTACGGCAGCGCCGAGGCCGCCATATCCGCCCGCCGCGCCGCCAGGTCGTCGTAGATCGCGTCCAGGCCGCTCGGCACAAACTCGACGCCGAGGTCCAGCCGCTGCGCCACGGCCCGCGCCAGGTCGACGTCGTAGCCCGCCGGCTGGCCGGCCTCGTCGACCCACGTGAACGGGTAGAAGCCGAGGTCGATCGCCACGCGCAGCGTGCCGCGCTGCCGCGCCTCCGCCCACACCGGGTCCAGCCCCTGCCCGGCCACATTCGCGCCGAGCTCGGTGCTCAGCGCCAGCGCCGCGTACAGCGCCAGCAGCGCCGCGGCGAGCGCATCCAGCCGGCGCAGACGGGGCGCCAGACGCCGCACAGCCGCTCGGAGACCTCTCATCCGCCCCTCATCCAAGCAAACTTGATCATGATTCCAGCATCAAGTATACTTTTGTTATTGGTAAACATGCGACACTGCCACAAGCGCCCTCCACCCTGCTACTCCAGCAGCATTCCCGAAAACAGACGGCGCAGACAACCTCATTGCACAAAGGTGACGCGGTATGGAAGAGCCTCGCGAGCAACAGCGGCAACCGGGCGGACCGATCATCTACCAACAGCAGTACGTGTCGCCCCAGCCGGCATACCCATACTACCAGCAGGCTCCAGTTGCTCAGGTAGGCGCGGGCACTCGCTTCTTCCGCCTGCTGCGCCTTTTGCTGCGTCGCTTCCTGTACGGCGTAGTCCTGGTCGCCCGCGCGCTGCGGCCGTTCGCCGGCGCGGTCATCGTCGGGACGATCTCGCTCGTCGTGATCGGCTGGCTGTCCTGGCAGCTGTGGGGCCCGAAGCCCGGCGGGCCGTCGTTCGAGCGCGCCGAGTCGATCCCGCCCGCGCCGGCTGTTCAGAACTACCTGCAGGGCCGCAAGTCGTTCGACGCCGAGCTGATGTGGGACTCGTTCAGCACCTCCTTCCAGATGGCGCAGCTCAGCCAGGGCGCCTCCAAGGCCATGCTGCAGTCGCAGGCCAACACCGAGAAGCTCATGGGCCTGCAGTACGGTAAGACCGAGTACATCGGCGGCGTCAAGCTCGACGACGGCGGCAGCATGTACTTCTACACCCAGGACATCTCGCTGCAGAACCAGAGCGTCAAGATGCCCATTGTCTTCATGTCCGACCGCGAAGGCAAGATCGAGAGCATCATCTCCCCGCTGAATCGCCTCGGCGGCCAGTAGGGCGTCGTTAGACTTGGAAATGGAGCGCAGCCATGGCTCTTGAACCGCACCGCCCGCGCGAGACGCAGTACCGCGACGAGCTGGACCGTGAGCTCGACGCGAAGATCGACGCGGCCTTCCACCGCTGGCCGTGGAAGGTGCGCCGTCTGATCACGCGCGTCCTCATCGCGTTGGCGGCGATCTGGCTGGTGGTGCGAATCGTCCCTGCCGGCGTCGGCTTCGTCATGAACAACGACATCGCCTCGGCGATTGTCCAGGTGCTCATGATCGCCGCCTACCTGTTCTTCTTCATCGGCTTCCAGTTCTTCCTGATGTTCTACTTCATGGGCCGCACCCGGATCTACTGGCTCAAGCCGGGCGAGACGGGCGTGGGCTTCAAGGACTACAAGGGGAACCCGGAGGTGCTGGAGGCCGCCCGGCGCATCGTGACGCTGCTCAAGGGCGCCAAGGAGTTCAAGGAGATGGGCGGCGAGGTGACCCGCGGCGTGCTGCTGATCGGCCCGCCCGGCACCGGCAAGAGCTACATGGCCCAGGCGGTGGCCACCGAGGCCGGCGTGCCCTTCGGCTACCTCTCGGCGCCGTCGCTCACCTCGGCCTGGATGGGTATGGGCAACATGAAGGTCATGCTGCTCTACCGCAAGGCGCGCAAGTTCGCCCGCGAGTACGGCGCCTGCATCCTGTTCATCGACGAGATCGACGCGATCGGCATGGCCCGCTCGAGCACGCTGCGCGGCACCGGCGCGACCGGCATGGACGGCATGCAGCCCGACCGGCCGGCGGGCGGGATCGCCAACGTCATGATGGGCATGGGCATGGGCATGGGCGCCGGCAGCGGCCTGCTCAACGAGCTGCTGATCCAGATGGACCCGCCGCCGCACGAGCAGAGCCTGTGGGGCAAGGTGCTGCGCTTCTTCGGGCTGCGCCGCAAGCGCGCCGAGATGCCGCCGGTGCTCACCATGGCCGCGACCAACCTGGCCGAGACGCTCGACGCCGCGCTGCTGCGCCCCGGCCGCTTCGACCGCAAGATCACCGTTGACCTCCCGGACCCCGACGGGCGCAAGGAGATCATCGAGTACTACCTGAGCAAGGTCAAGCACGAGCCGATGCCGATCGACCGCATGGTGTCGGACACGATCGGCTACTCGCCGGTGGCGATCAAGTTCTGCATCAACGAGGCGGTGATCCACGCCCACTTCGATGGGCGCCAGGCGATCAACTACTGGGACTTCACCAAGGCGCGCGAGACGCACGAGTGGGGCCTGCGCCAGCCGATCCGCAGCATGTCCTACGAGGAGCGCCGCCGCATCGCCTACCACGAGGCCGGCCACGCCTACGCCGCGGTCAAGCTGCTGCGGAAGGAGCGCCTCACCAAGGTCACGATCGTCCGCCACGGCACCGCGCTCGGCTTCGCGGCCTGGAAGCCCGAGGAGGAGATCCACACCCGCACCAAAGACGAGCTGCTGGACCGGATCAAGATCTCGCTCGCCAGCCGCGCCGCTGAGGAGATCTTCCTCGGCGTGCAGATGAGCGGCGTCACCAGCGACCTGCAGAGCGCGACCGGCCTGGCGACCTACATGGTCGGCGCGTACGGCATGGACAACTCGTTCTACTCTTACCTGACGTTCGGCATGCAGGGTGTCTCCGACCCGTCGCTCAAGGCGCGCGTCGAGGCGATCCTCAACGAGCAGTACCGGCTCGTCAAGAGCATGATCGAGCACAACAAGGAGGCGGTGATCGCCATCGCCGAGGCGCTGATCCTGCGCAACGAGCTGACCGACCTGGACGTGAACGAGATCCTGGCGCGCGTCGAGGCCGAGCACCCCTTCACCGATCCGCGGCGGATCGAGAAGCAGCCGTTTGGCTTCCTGGCCGCCCGCTCGGTGTCCGAGCCGACCACCATCAGCCGGCGCCACACGAACGGCGCCACGACCACCCGGCTGCCTGGGGTTAGCGCCCCGCCGGTGGCGAAGCGCCCGCTGGCCGACCCGGCCGCCTCTGCGGAGCCGAAGGCTTCCGCTGAAGACGAGCAGCCCGCTGAGAACTGAGCTCAGCTGCCGGCTCGCACGCCCCCGTCTCCCCTCCCGCTTCGGGACAGGGAACGGGGGCGTGCTGTTGCCTGAGCACGAGCCGTTTACAGGGAGATGTGGAGGTCCACAGGCGCGCCACGGAACAGCTTCTTGTGGCGCTCAGGCGGGCCGGGAGGGGTGAAAGGCCACAGGCCCACTGCGGAACAGCTTCTCGTGCCGCTCAGATGAGCTGGGAGGTGTGGAGAGTGCAGACCTGTCCTCCGCTCAGATAGCCGGGAGGCGTGGAGGGCCGCAGGCCTTCCACAAGTCCATTGCAGGGAGGTGTGGCGGGCCGCAAGCCCCACGGAGCTCTTTTCCCCGCGGCAATATGGCACGGTGGGATGAGAAGGGCCGAGACGTTTCACGGAACATCTTTTCCGCGGCTCTCGCAAGCCGGGAGGCGCGGAGGGCCGCACTCTCGCCACGCTCCTCGTTTCGGCACAGGCGGGCCGGGAGGCGCGGAGGGC
>CALJIC010000180.1 GCA_937974195.1 uncultured Roseiflexaceae bacterium
CGTCCCAGACAGTCGCACGCATTGGTCTCTCACGGTCGCTGGCGTGCGACGAACCTAAATCCCACCAAGAACACACCAACGGTGTCAACCAGAGAGTAACCACTGCCAGCCCTACCGGGTGGCACGTTATGACCACAATTGCGCATTGGGATAAGCTATGGCCTCGCGCGGAACCGGGGGAACTGTTGTGAGGCTGTAACGAAACTGCTTACGAGAGGGCTGCGCCAGCACCTTCCTGGCGAAGAGGGGAGGCGTTATTTTATGTCAATGCTGAAGCTGGCAGCGCGGATCGAGGCCGGGCGGGCCGAGGCGCGACTCGCGGCGCCGCACCTCGATCGACCGGGGGGAGGAAGGCCGGTAGCACGCTCCGTGCTACAAATAGGTAGGCGCGCCATCAGCCAGAGCGCGCCCCCTGCGCCGCACTCGATCTGGAGCACCCGCGATGACCGACCGCGAGGCGCTGGAGCGCGACACCGATATCACATTCTTCGTAGCCGGCGGGCCAGGCGGCCAGCACCGCAACAAGGCGGCGACCGGCGTGCGGCTGCGGCACCGCCCGACCGGCATCGTGGTGACGGCGACCGAGCGGCGCTCGCAGGCGGCGAACCGCGAGGCTGCCTTCGAGCGGCTGGCGGCCAGGCTCGCGCAGGCCAGCCGCCACGAGACGCCGCGGATCGCGACACGCCCCAGCCGCGCGGCGCGGGCCGAGCGCCTGGTTCAGAAGCGCCGCCGCGCCCTGATCAAGCAGCTGCGGCGCCGCGTCCAGGGCGAATAGCGCGTAGGAGGGCGCCCCTACCGCCGGGGGCGGGCGAAGGTCGGCGCGATCCGCCGCCCGCGGATGGTCGTGTTCTTCAGCGCCCGCAGCACCTTGTTCGCCTGCGTCTCCGGCACCTCGACGAAGGAGAAGCGGTCGAACAGCTCGATCGCCCCGATCGCCCGGCCCGGGATGCCCGCCTCGTTCGCGATCGCGCCGACGATGTCCGCGGGGCGGACGCCGTCCTCGCGCCCGACGTCGAGGAACAGGCGCGCCATGCCGCGCTCCGGCCCGAACTCGCGCCGCCCGCCGAAGTCGCGCCCCGGCCGATCGCGGCCGTCGCGCCGGCGCCCGGGGCGATCGCGGAAGTCAACGTCCGGCTCGGCCGCCGCGAGCGCATCGTCGGCGGCGTCCAGCGGCTCGCCGAGCAGCAGCTTGAACGCCGCCGCGGCCAGGTCGGTCGGGCTGAACTCCTCGGCCAGGTCCTCGGCCAGGATCGTGTAGGCCTCCAGCCCGCCCTGCTCGATCGTCTCGCGCAGCGTCTCCTTGAACGCCTCGCGCCGCCGGGCGATCACGTCGGCGATCGTCGGCAGGCGCAGGCGCTGGAGCTGCGCGCCGGTCACGCGCTCGATCGTGCGCAGCAGGCCGCGCTCGCGCGGCTTCACCAGCGTGATCGCGCAGCCGGCGCGCCCGGCGCGCCCGGTGCGCCCGATGCGGTGGACGTAGATCTCCGGGTCGAGCGGGATGTCGTAGTTGATCACATGCGAGACGTGCTCGACGTCCAGGCCGCGCGCCGCGACGTCGGTCGCGACCAGCAGCTCGGCCTGGCCGCTGCGGAAGCGCTGCATCACCCGGTCGCGCTGGATCTGGCTCAGGTCGCCGTGCAGCGTCTCGGCCGGGTAGGCCCGCGCGGTGAGCCGCTCGCCGAGCGAGTCGACCTCGCTCTTCGTGCGGCAGAAGATGATCGCCGACGTCGGCGTCTCGAAGTCCAGCACGCGCGCCAGCACCTCGAACTTGTCGCGCCCGCCGACCTCGTAGTACACCTGGCGGATCTGCGGCACGGTCAGCTGGCGGGCGGCCACGGTGATGCGCTCGGGCTCGCGCATGTAGCGCCGCGCCAGGTCGGCGATCGGCCCGGGCATGGTGGCCGAGAAGAGCGCCGTCTGCCGCTCGGCCGGGGTCTCGGCGAGGATGGCCTCGATATCCTCGATGAAGCCCATCGCCAGCATCTCGTCGGCCTCGTCGAGCACCACCGCGCGCACGCCCTCGAGCCGCAGCGTGCCGCGCCCGATGTGGTCGAGGATGCGGCCGGGCGTGCCGACGACCACGTGCACCCCGCGCTGCAGGGCGCGGAGCTGCCGGTCGATCGGCTGGCCGCCGTAGATCGGCAGGGTGGTCACGCCGCGGTACTTGCCGTAGGAGTGGAACGCCTCGGCGACCTGCATCGCCAGCTCGCGCGTCGGGGTCAGCACCAGCGCCTGCGGCTCGTGGCGCCCGGTGTCCACCCGGTCGACGATCGGCAGCGCGAAGGCGGCCGTCTTGCCGGTGCCGGTCTGGGCCTGGGCGATCACATCGGCGCCGGCGAGCATGCGGCCGATCGTCTGGGCCTGCACCGGCGTCGGCTCCTCATAGCCCAGCTCCGTCACGGCCCGCAGCGTGGGCTCGCTCAGGCCGAGGTCGGCGAACGTGACGGCGGGCGTCTCCAGCTGTTCTTCCATGTGTCTCTCACAAAACGAGGCGGGCGGGCCGCTGCGGCGCTCGCCCGGAAGACGATTCTGTCGGGACTTCGGATACTATAGCAGATGCGGCTGCGGCGCGCTGCTCCGCAGGGGCATGGCTGCAAGCTGCGTGCCGCTGCGGGCCGCTGCGCGCGGTGGGCGGCTCGGGGCGCTTGCCCCGCTCCCCGTCTTCCTTGCACGTGTGTGCCGCTGCGCGCGGCGGGCGGCTCGCACCCTACCCCTATCTCTCTTCTACGTGTGTGCCGCTGCGCGCGGCATGCGGGCGGGGGCCAGCGCCGGCCCCCGCCACCCCCGCGGCAGGGGCTTCGCCCCTGCACCCCAAAGAGAAGCCTTCCAGTGCCGTATGCCCGTTGTCATGCCCCCGTTGTGCAGATCCACCGGCTGAAGCCACATCAGCCAGAGCGCCGAGAGCGCCACTGCCTGATATTCATCAGTCAGAGAGTCGAGCTTGTTGGTTGGAGTGCCGAGCACGCTGCCATCTGACGTGCGCCGGTGTGCTGAGGCATGACAACGGGGAGTGCGGAGGCGACGGCATCTCTTGCGGGT
>CALJIC010000181.1 GCA_937974195.1 uncultured Roseiflexaceae bacterium
GCCAGCGTGTTGACGACGAAGCCCTGCTCGTAGGCGCCGATATCGCAGTCCTTACCAACCGGCCGCCCGATCCCGCGCTGGTCGCGCTGGCCGATCGGGAAGCAGGTGCCGGTCGGCACCTTGTTCATGGCCGGGCTATCGAGCAGCAGCGCGTGGGTTCTGGTTGGCCCGCCGTTGTCGGCCAGCGGTCCGATGCGCGGGTCGGTGTCGAGGATGTTCCCGGTGGTGTCCCCGCCGATCGTGCAGCCGGCGGTGTTCCCGATCAGATTGTAGCCCTGCGAGGTGAGCGGGCCGCTGCAGTCCGGCGCGTCGCCGCCGGCGTCGCTGTTCGCGGCCAGCAGCGTGCCGCTGAGCACGCCCGTGCCCGCGGCGATGTACACCCCGCCGCCGTCGCCCGCGGCGCTGTTCGCCGCGACGGTGACGCTGCCGAGCAGCAGGGTGCCGCGGCTGGTGATGCCGCCGCCGTTGCCCGAGGCGCGGTTGCCGCTCACGGTGCTGTTGGCGAGCCGCAGCTCGCCGCTGCTGTCCACCCCGCCGCCGCTGCCGGCGCTGTTCTCGCTCAGCTCGACCGCGCCGAGCGCCAGCGTCCCCTCGTTGCGCACGCCGCCCCCGCCGGCCTGCGCCTGGTTGCCGCGCAGCGCGCTCTCGAGGATGCTCGCCGCCGCGGAGGTGCTGTGGACGGCGCCCCCGGAGGCGGCCCGGTTGCCGATCAGCTGGCTGGCGCGCACCGTGAGCACGCCAGTGTTATAGATCGCGCCGCCCCGGCCGCCGGCCACGTTGCCGCGCAGCGTCGAGCCGCTGAGCGTCAGCGTGCTGCCGAGCGCCATCGAGATCGCGCCGCCGTCGCCGCTCGCGCTGTTGTCGTAGAAGGCGCTGTCGCTGATCTCCACGCTGCTGGTGCTGCCGGTGCTGTAGATCGCCCCGCCCTCCGCCGCGCGGTTGCCGATGAAGGTCACGTTCTCGACGCTGAGGCTGCCCTGGTTGAGGATCGCGCCGCCGGACTCGCCGCCCGCGCCCTCGGCGATCGTCAGGTTCGCCAGCTCGAGCGCGCCCTGCGGAAGAATGTTGAAGATCCGCACCGCCCGCCCGCCGCTCAGCGTGACCTCGCCGTCGCCGTCGATGCGCAGCGGCCGCGCGATCTGGATCGTCCGGCTGAGGCGGATGGTGGCCGGCCCGCCGCAGTCGAAGACAATGCTCCCGCCGTCAGGCGTCGCGCCGATCTCGGCCAGCAGCCCGGCCTCGGTGCAGTTGGTCACGACCTTCTCGCCCGCCGCGGCTGCGCGTGGGGCAGGGACGATCAGCAAAGCGACCGCGAGCGCAGCGAGGAGCGCGCAGGCGGCCGAACGCCGTCGGGTAGTGAGAGGGAGAGACATCGCGTCCAGTATAGGTGCAGTCGCACAGGGTGTCAACGCGCCAGAACGCGAGTGACGCGGCCGTGCCGGGTGACCAGGTGACCGGGTGAGGGGGTGACGGGGTGACCGTTGGACGCCAGAAACTCGCGCGACACCATAGAAACGCCTTGTCACCTGGTCACCCGGTCACCTAATCACCTCTCACGCTCGGCGGGGAGCAGCTCGCTGAGCAGGTTGTGCGTCCGGCGCGCCTCGGGGAAGTCCTGCAGCTGGGCGAAGAGATGGGCGCTGCGCTGCAGCAGCTCTACCGCGCGCTCGTGATCGCCCTGCGCCAGCGCCAGCTTCGCCTCGAGCCGCTGCAGGCGCCCGTACTCCTCGCTCTCCGGGTCAATCTCCAGCTCCTTCGCCTGCGCGAAGTACTCGAGCGCCCGGTCGATCTGGCCGTTGAACAGCGCGACCTCGGCCAGCCCAGCGTAGGCTTCGAGCTGCTCGGAGGGGATGTGGAGCTGCAGGGCGAGGAACTGGCCGCGCTGGAAGGCCTGCTCGGCCTGCTGCGGCTGGAGCGCCGCGAGGTGCGCGAGGCCCAGCCCGAAGTGGGCGCGCATCTGGTTGTAGACGTCGCGCACCTGGATCGCCAGGTCGAGCGCCTGCGAGAAGTAGGCGATCGACTGCAGGTAGTCCTCGGCGTCGTACAGCGCGTGGCCGACGTTGATGCAGTTCACCGCCAGCAGCCGCCGGTTGCCGATGCGCTCGTTGAGCGCCATGGCCTGCGTCCCGTAGCGCACCGCGTCGCCGCTGCGCCCCTGGCTCGCCGTCAGGATGCCGAGGTTGTTGAGCGCATGCGCCTGCCCGGCGACGTCGTTGCTGCGCTCGCAGGCCTCTAGGCTTAGCTCGACATAATACTGCGAGCCCTCGACATCGCCGCGGCTCCAGGCGATCCCGCCCAGGCGATTGTAGAGCCGGGCGAGCTCGGCGTGCGACTGGTGCGGCTCCACGAGCGCGAGCGCCTGCTCGAGGTAGCGCTGGGCCTCGGCGATGTCGCCGCGGCGGTAGCTGATCCAGCCCATATCGCTCAGGATGCGGGCGTGCTCCAGGTCGGCCTCGCTCGACCCCGCGATGCCCGCGACCGTCTCCGCGGCGCGCTCGCACCAGACCAGCGCGTGGTCGAGGCTGCCCTGCTGCTCATAGGTCCCGCCGACCTTGCGCTGCAGCGCGGCCTTGCGCAGCGCGCGGGTCTGCGGGTCCGCGGCGACGCCCACGCGCAGCAGCCACTCGTAGTTGCCGCGCGCCGCGGCGTAGTCCCCGGTGAGCGCCAGGATATCGCCGAGGTTCTCGTAGAGGCTGGCGATCTGCTCGTCGAGCAGCTCGGTCGCCTGGTCGTGCTGCGGCGCGATCGCCAGCGCCTGCCGGTACAGCGCGAGCGCCTCGCTCGCGGCGTAGCGGGCCTGGGCGAGTTGGGCGGCCTGCACCAGGTGCGGGAACGCGAGGTCGCTGCGGCCGGCGTGCAGGTAGTGCTGGGCCAGGATGCCGCGCTGCTCGTCCAGCTCGTCGGCGTAGGCGCGCTCGATCGCCGCCGCGACCTGGGCGTGCAGCTCGTGGCGCCGCGCGAACAGGATGCTGCCGTAGGCCACATCGCGGATGAGCGCGTGGCGGAAGGCGTAGGCCGTGGCCATGTCGCTCGCGTCGAGCGTGAGCACCTCGGCGCGCACCAGCGCGTCGAGCATCTCCGGGAGCGCAGCGGTCTCGCCGCCGCCCTCCTGCACCACGGCCGCGAGCAGCCGCTCGGAGAAGGGCTGGCCGATCACCGCGGCGATCTCGACGACCGCGCGCGTCGCGGCGTCCAGCTGGTCGAGCCGCGCCACCAGGATCTGCTCGATCTGGGCTGGCACCGCGGAGCGGTCCACCGGGCGCGCGCAGCTCCACTCGCCGCTCGCATCGCGCTCGAGCACGCCGCTGTCCAGCAGGTAGCGCACCATCTCCTCGACGAACAGCGGCGTGCCGTGGGCGCGCTCGATCAGCGGCCGCAGCTCGGGCGGGAGCGGGCCGTTCAGCAGGGCGCGCAGCAGCTCCTCGCTCTCGGGGGCCGGGAGGTCGCGCAGCGTGATGGTCGTGGCGCGCGGCAGCTTCTCCCAGGCCTCCGCCAGCTCCGGGCTGGGCCGGAAGATCACCAGCAGCAGGATCGGGTGGCCAGCGAGCTCCTCGGCGACGCGCAGCAGCACGCTGCGGCTCGAGGCATCGGCCCACTGCAGGTCATCCATCACCAGCGCCAGCGGCTGGCGGCGCGCCAGCGCCACGCACAGCATGAGCACCAGCTCGTGCAGGCGCTCGCGGCGCTGCTCGGAGGTCAGCGCGAGCGTGGCGTCGGTGTCGGCCAGCGGCAGGCCGAGCAGCGGCCCGAGCAGCGGGGCGAAGCGCGCCCAGTCCGGGACCAGATCCTCGACCTGTTCGTACACGGCGCGCGCCTGGGCCGCGCGGTCCGCCGCGGCCGGGATGTAGAGCAGCCGGCGCAGCAGCCGGGCCAGCGTCGCGTACGGAACCGCCTCGTCGTAGCTCTGGCACACCTCGTGCACCAGCGTCGCCGCGGGCACCCGGCCGCGCACGGCGCGCAGCATCTCGTCCGCCAGCCGCGACTTGCCGACCCCGGGGCTGCCGACGAACGCGAGCACCCGCCCGCCGGCCGGGCCGAGCGCCTGCTGGGCGACCTCGATGGCGCGGGAGAGCTCGGACGCGCGGCCGATCAGCGGCGCGCTGCGCGAGAGCTGGCGGTTGGACTGCGCCGCGTCGAAGCGCGGCTGCACGGCGCGAAAAACCGCCACCGACCGGGCACTGCCCTCGACCTTCACCTCGGGGTGCGGCTGCACCGCCACCAGGTGGCTCACGGCCTGGTAGGTCTCGCCCGCCAGCAGCGTCTCGTTATCCTCCGCGCCGGCGAGCAGGCGGGCCGCCACGTGCATCGGCTGGCCGATCACCGCGTACTCGTGGCGCTCGGGCGCCCCGACGATCCCGGCGAAGACGTGGCCGCTGGCGATGCCAACGCGCTGGCGCAGCGTCATGCTCATCAGGTACACCAGCCGCTGCTGGTCCGGGTGCGCCTCCGCCCAGTCGCGCAGCAGAGCGGTGATGGCCTGGTTGGTCTCGCTGAGCTCGGCGCGGATGGTGAGCGCCGTCTGCACAGCGCGCGCCGCGTCGTCCTCGTGCGCGGTCGGCGCGCCGAACAGCGCCAGGAAGCGGTCGCCGTACGGCGCCAGGTCGATCCGGCTGACCACGCCGCCGTAGCGCTGGATCACGGCCTGGATGCGCGTGTAGTAGGTGTTGAGCACGTGCCCGACGATCGTCGGGTCGCTCTCGATCAGCGCCGGCAGCTCGAGCAGGTCGAGCAGGCGGTTGAAGGCGCAGAAGTTCGCGAGCAGGATCGTGGCCGGCCGGAAGTCGCCGCCGCCGAGGGTGGCTCCGGCGAGGCGGCCGGCGATACCGTGCGGCGCGTACGGCATCAGCGCCGCGACGCGCTGCGCCAGCTCGAGGAGCGTCGGGGGGTCGGGCGGCGGCGCCGTGTGGAGCGTCGGCGGGGGCGCGGGCGGGTGCTCCGCGAGCCCGCGCAGGACGTGCTGGCCGGCCACCTTGAGCGGCGCGTCCGCGCCCTCGAGCTGCTGCAGCAGCTTGTCGGTGACGATGATCTCGCCCGGCGCGGCGCCGAGCAGCGCGCGCGACACCCGGCTGATGGTGTAGCCGGTGACCAGCAGCTCGGCGTGCGTCTGGTCGCCCACCTCCACCACCAGCACGCGGCCGCTGTGGGCGGCCACCCGCAGCTGCAGCTGCGCCATCAGCTCGCCCTCGCGCGCGCGCAGCTCCGCCATGCGGCGCTGCATCAGGAGGGCCGCCTCGGCGGCGTGCGCGGCGTGGCTCTCCCCGAGCCGGCGCGCGTCGAAGAAGGCCGTCAGGGAGTCCCCGGCGGCCTTGATCACCCCGCCGCCGTTGGCGTGCACCGCGCCGATCAGCGCCGCGAGCAGCCGGTTGACGATCGCGCCGGCCAGCTCGTCGCCACGGCGCCCGGTGGAGGCCAGGCGCGTCGAGAGTGCGGCCAGCCCGCTGACCTCGGCGACCACGACGGTGCCGAACACATACGCGCCGCAGGTGCGCGTGTAGGCCGGCGGCGACTCCGCCAGCCGGTCGATCACCAGCGAGGGCGCGAACGGCTCGAGGCGCGCCACGGCTGCAGACAGACGCTCCATCGCCTCGGCCGTGGCCTCCGGCGACGGATCTGCTTGGCGCAGCGTGCGAATCAGCGCCGCTGGAAGCCAGGTATCCAGAACCGCGCTATACGCGGTGAACAGCTCGCTCACGACCGACGGCCTGTCTACGACTGCGCGGCGCCCTGGTCTCGCCCGCAGCGGGTACCACCGCTACGTGAGACACCGCGGATGAAAACATTGTAACATTAAGAGTGGATCACGACTATACCCGAACTGCGCAGCAGAACGGTATAGCTCGCGATCCACTGTAGTAAGCTGGCCCGCGCCGCCCAGCCTCACGACGTCAGCGTCACCTGCTCGAACGGCTCCAGCGCGATCTGCTGGCCGGCGTAGCGAACGGTCAGCGGGACGCTCCCGGCCACGTGGCGCACCTCCAGCGAGTCCGGCCGCGCCCGCAGGTCCAGCCGGTGCTCGCCGACGGGCAGCCCGCGCAGGTGCACCTCGTTCCAGCCGTCCGGGAGCTGCGGCGCCACCGTGACCTCGTGCCGGTGGGCGAGCGGGCTGACGCCCAGCAGCCCCTCGACGATCCCCTGCATGTACAGCCCGGCCGACCAGAGCTGGACGAAGCACAGCCCGGCCGGGATGAGCTCCTTGAGCATGCCCAGCCCGCCGCGCCGGGCCGTCTCGCCGATGTTGCGCAGCAGCCGGACGCCGAGCTCCGGGCGGCCGTAGCGGAAGGCCGCGAGCGCCAGCAGCCCGGTCGGCAGCGTCCACACCCGGTCGTCGACGCCGCGGGTGTGGACCAGGCCCCACTCGTTGACCCACTCGGCCTCGATGCGCGCCAGCGAGCGCCGGGCGCGCTCCTCGCTCGCCAGGCCGGTCTGCAGCGGGATCACCACCGTCCAGTGGCCGTCGAGCTGCGGCCGGCCGTCGAGGTGCAGCGAGTCGGCGTACAGGTCCTCGGCGGCCAGCCACCAGTCACGCTCGAAGCGCGCGGCGAGGCGCTCGGCGTGCCCGGCGAACTGCTCGGCCTCATCGATGCGCCCGAGCGCCAGCGCCATCTCGCGCAGCGCCGCGAGCCCCTGGTACAGGTAGCAGACGCTGTCGAGCTTGCAGGCGCCCATGCCCAGCCGCTCGACCACGCCATCCCCGACGGGGTAGGGCCCGCCCGCCAGCGTCCAGCCGAAGTGCTCGAGCCCCTCGACGCACACCGGGTAGACCTGCTCCAGAAACGCGGTGTCGCCGCTCCAGCGCAGGTAGTCCCAGCAGGCGACGGCGAACTGCGGCGTCTCCTGGATGTTCCCCGGGTTGAAGACGCGCCCGTTGGTGGTGACCTCGTGCGGGATTCGCCCGCAGGCGCGCCGGCCGTAGGCCGCGAGCCCCGCGAGCGTGCTGCGGACGAGCGGCGCGAAGCCGCCCGCCAGCGCGCCGGGGGCGTTGTACTCATTGTCGCAGCCGAAGAGCTGCGGGTACTCCGGCAGCCCGGCGAGCAGATACGGCGGCAGGTCCGGGTAGCTGGCCGCGAGCGCCCGCGTGTTGCGGCGGGCGACGAGCCAGCTCTGGTCCAGCGCCGGATCGGGCGTCCGCAGCGTCACCTCGCTGTCGAGCTGCTCGTAGCTGGCGATCTTGGCGGCCAGGAGCTCGTGCGCGAACTCGACGCTGCGGCGGGCCAGCTCCGCGGCGGCCGGCGGGGCCGTGTGGTCGGCCGCGGCGCACACCGCCAGCGTGCGCGTCTCACCCGGCGCGAGGCTGATCGGCAGCCGCGCAGTGGCGTGCGCGCCCTCGATGCGCCACACGGCGGCGGGTGAGGACCCGAGCGCCAGGCCCCGGCCGAGGTAGGGGCCGTTGGGGGCGGTGGCGAGCAGCACCTCGCCCAGCTCGAACTGCGGCACCGCGTTCTCCCAGCCGCCGAACCAGCAGCCGCGCAGGTCGATCTCGGCGCTGACGACCAGCGCGCCATCCCAGAGGTCGGCGCCGCCGTTCGTCACCTCCACCAGCGCCACTAGCGCCGCGGCGTCCTCCGCGACGAACTCCGTCCACGTGACTGCGAGCGGGCCACAGGCGAAGCGGCGCGTGACGTGTGAGGCGAAGAGGTCGCAGTGCGGGGCATCTTCGAGGGGGGTTGTCTCCGCGCCCATCTCGAGCGCCAGAGACCAGCCGTGCAGCAGGCGGAGCGGGTGGGCCCAGGCGCCGCCCATCTTGCCGTGCAGGTGCTCAGCGCCAAAGGCGCATACCTGCCCACCGACGGTTGTGATGTAGTACATGTACGGGCCGGCGAGGTACACCGGCGCAGCAGAGTCGCCGTCTGATTCCCAGACCGCATCACCGGCGAAGTAGCGCTGGAGCGTCATCGGTCCGCCTTTTGTTAAAGCACTTTCCTGCATCATTGTAGCACGAGCCGCGGGCGCCCCAACACGGCGCGAGCGGCATTCTCCACGGAAGTTTTGGAAGACGTTACGGTAGTTTTAGAAGACGTTGCCCCCGGCATCCCGCATGCCAGCGCCGAGGCATGACAACGGGCGGATGGCATACGGCGAGCAGGGCTTCGTTCTGCACCCCAAACGCGGCCAGAGGTGGATTAGGTTTGCTGGCAGCAGCCGGCGCCGGTGTGCCGAGGCATGACAACGGACAGACAGGATGAGGCGGCCTCTCTTGCGGGTGGGCCTGGGAGGGCAGCGAGCCCTCCCAGCGGGGGGAGCGCGAGGGAGGCAGCGCCCCGCCTCGCATCCACACCACACCTTCCGGCTCGCAAAAGCGGCAGAAAACGTGGAAGATCCGCGACAGGCATCGCATCACCACCCCGGCGCACATCGTGTCAAAAATGTTACGCGGCTGACCTATCAGGCCGACCGCGTAGCGCACATCGATCACTCGCTGTCAGCGGTGGATTCCCCGCGCCCGTCGAGCCAGCGTCCCCACGCGAGAAGCACGTCGTTCAGGCGCGCGAGCAGCCCCCGCCGCTCGGGCGGGCTCCCGCGCGCCGGCGGCCCCAGGCGCACGTAGCTGAAGTGCTCCTGCTCGGCGATCTGCGTATGTTCCTCGGCGCAGCGCGCCAGGTCTTGTGTTCCAGTCATAGTGCCCTCCCAGGCATTCCGAGACTGCCTCCGGCGCTGCTGCGCGCTGGCGGAGGCGTTCATCTCAGCCGAAAATAGCAATGTCGTGGTGAAAAGCCGTCGTTGCCGCCCGACAGTCGCGTCGAGCATACGCAGCGGCGCGCTAGACTGTCTGGTTCCAGGGATCGACGGCGAACAGCTGAGGACTGCGCTGTCCGGAAAGCTACGGGGCGTAGCTACTGATGGCGGCGCCTGCCCGGCGAGGCCGGGGCAGATATGGGCAGTTCCACAGACCTAATCACGCACACCTTCAAATGTGTACGGCGTGCATGGTACTCGACCGGAGGCGGAATGTCAACCTTCTCGCGGTGTATTTTCGGCGCCCCTGGTGGGGATGGGAGGCCGAGGCGTGCTGCCGCAGCTACGCCGCAGCAGCACGCCATCCGCCGCTACTGAAGGGGACGAACGGAGACATCATCGAACGCGGCCCGGCCCTCCTCGCACACCAGCGCCACGCCCCCGCCGTCGAGACGGGCGGGCAGATCGGGCAGCTCCAGCGGCCCCTGGCCGCCGACCCAGCCGCGCGCCCGCTGCCCGGCGAGCTCGAGCCGCAGCTCGTAGGATCGGCCCAGCTCCCATTCGAACGGCATCGCGCTGCCCGTCACCTCGCCGTCGATGTGCGCCGTGAGCCGCAGCTCCTTGCGCCCGTCGCTGTTACGCCCCAGCGTCAGCGCGACATAGCGGCGCATGCCCTGCACGCGCCCGGCGATGCCGCACGACTCGGCCATGTGCGGCGTCACCGTCGCCGCGAAGCGGTAGTCGGTCCACTCGCGCGTGCCCTGGATGAGCAGCCCGGTGCCCTCGTTCTGGACCAGGCGGTAGGTCTCGGGCCACGCGCGGTCGTACTGGTCGACGCCGTTGACCCAGGCGTGCCGCCACATGGTCCCGCCGCCCGCGGGCCTGATGAGCGCGACGTCCGGCGGGCCGTCCCAGGTCAGCTCGTCCAGGTAGACGGTCCCCTGGTGCACTCGCTCGTCGTCGACGTGGCGGACCTGCAGCCCGACGGCGGCGATCGGCTGGCCGCCCATGTCCGGCACGCGCCAGCTGAAGGTGTGCTCGTCGCCGGGCTCGAGCCGCACCTCCGGGCCATCCGTGCGGCTCAGGGCGTCCTCGGCGCCGTACGACTGGATGTAGAGGCCCACGGCGAGCGGGCCGGGGTTCGCGGGGTCGGCCTCGACGCGGGCGCGGATCGTCTGGCCGGGGTAGAGCGTCGGCGAGGCCAGCAGGCCGTAGCCGTGCATATCGCGCGCCTCGGGCGGGACGAACGTCGGCGTCGAGGCGCGCGCGACCCGGCCGGGCGCCAGGCCGCGGCACTGCAGGGCCAGGCTGCGCGAGCCGCGGGCGCTGTGCCCGGCGACGTTCGCGAGCATCAGCGTCCCCTTCGAGTCGACGCTCTGGTCGGCGGTCCAGCCCTGGACGCTGCCCGGCAGCTCGAAGTGGTAGCGGGCGCCGCCCTTGGGCGCCAGCGGCGGCTCGCCGGCGAGCGCCCGGCCGATATTGACCACGTGGTACGTCTCGCGCACCGCGTCGGTGATCGCCCGCCCGCCGTCGGCCGTCGGCAGGTACAGGCGGTCGGCCACCGGGCCGCGCCAGTCCGGGCCGGCGTCGATCCCCGCCAGGCCGTTCTTGATCCCCATCAGGCAGCCGACGTTGCCCGAGTTGCAGTCGGTGTCCCAGCCGGAGGTGTTGGCGATCATCAGCGACTTCTGGAAGTCGTCCTCGCCGTACAGCAGCGCGAGGTGGATGAGCGCGTGGTTCGGCACCATGTGGCAGTTGCCGCCGTACTTGTCATAACCGTAGTTGGCAGCGATCTGCTCGCGGGCGTGGCGCCAGTCGCGGTACTCGGCGTGCCACTCGCGGATGTCGTCGATCATGCAGTAGATCACCGAGTCCCTCGGGATCAGGCGCACCGCGGCGTCGATCAGCCGCTGCAGGTCCGGCTCGACGAACGCCAGCGCCTCCATCGCGGCGAGCACCTGGGCGCCGTAGATCGCCTCGCCGTCGTGGCTCACCGACGCGGCGCGGCGGGCGAGGTCGGCGGCGAGCTCCGGGTCGCCGGGCGCGACCATGGCCCAGCCGTCGATGAAGATCTGGGAGCCGATCTGCTCGGCCACCACCTTGCCGTTGCGGGCGATCGAGCCGCTCTCGGGCGCGGGGATGCCGCGCTTGAGGCGCAGGTAGGCGGTGTGCTCGGTCGAGTTGCCCATGCCGCCCCACCACAGGATGGTGCGCCGCTCGATGATGTAGTTCAGCCAGGTCTGGCCGATCTGGGCCGGGCTGAGGTCCAGGCTGTTGCCGTGGTCCGGCAGGGCGCGCAGGAAGGTGAAGGTGCCGGAGATATCGTCGTCGGTGACGATCAGCGGCACGCCGCGCCGCTCGTGGACGTAGTACCAGATCTCGCCCAGCTCGGCCATGATCCGCTCGTAGGTCCAGCCCTCGAACGGCCGGCCGAGGTAGACGCCGATGATCTTGCCGAGCACGCCGGCGTAGACGCGCTCGGTGTAATCGTGCGGAAGCTGCATTGTGGCTCCTTGTCGTCCTATGTGCGGGCGCTCTCTGGCCTGCCCCTTCGCCTGGCCGCCACGAGGCGGCGTCGATCCCGGACCCCAGTGTTGCCGTGCTGGCAGATGGTTGCTCATGCGGGCGCTCCGCCCCGCGCCCCGGGCCGGGGGCCTGCTCGGCCCCCAGCTCCCCCGCGGCAGGGGCCTTGCCCCTGCACCCCAAAGCGAACGAGTCCTTCGACAACCGCCCGTTGTCATGCCTCCCCACACGAACGCCCGTCGCGCATTCCGCC
>CALJIC010000182.1 GCA_937974195.1 uncultured Roseiflexaceae bacterium
ACCGAGCTGCAATAAAGGAACACCGAGCTGCAATAAAGGAACACCGAGCTGCAATAAAGGAACACCGGCCTGCAACAAAGGAACACCGGCCTGCAATGAAGGAACACCGAGCTGCAATAAAGGAACACCGAGCTGCAATAAAGGAACACCGAGCTGCAATGAAGGAACACTGAGCTGCAATAAAGGAACACCGGCCTGCAATGTTCGTGCGACGGCTCGCATTGTGTGAGCAGCTGCCCAGATCGTCGCCGCAGGCCCGCACGCCCCCTCCGGGCTAGCGGGCGCTGTTCGGCCGGCGCGGCGTATCCCCACGCCGCGTGAGATCGGTACTCCCTAAAGTCCACTCACCGGCGAGCGGCCCCATCGCAGCGACCGTATCTGTCACACCGTTTTGCTAGATTCAGACCGAACCCCGCTGAAAAACCGCACGATCTGCGGTGTTCGCATGCTAGGCTTGGAGACAAGAGTGGAGGTAGGCGACATGACGCGCACGGAGACGCGCTACGAGCGCCTGGACGCCATCGAGCGCAAGCTCGCTCGCTCGCCGGACGGCTGCACGACCGGCGAGCTGGCGCGTGAGTTCGGCGTAGACCCCGACACGATCCAGCGCGACCTGAGGCTGCTCGACGCCCGTGGGACCGGGCTGATCAAACAGGGGCGGCGCTACATCCTGGACCACCGCCGGTCGCTGCACCAGGTCAAGCTGACGAACGACGAGGTGCTGGCGCTGTACCTGGCGGCGCGGCTCCTCTCGCGCCACAGCGACGAGCACAACCCGCACGTGGTCCGGGCGCTGGAGAAGCTGGCGGACGCCCTGCTCGCCAAGTCGCCGCTGATCGCGCAGCACATCGCGCAGGCGGCGGCCGCCGTGCAGCTGCGGCGGATCCGGCGCGAGTACGTGGAGGCGCTGGAGGTGCTCACCCAGGGCTGGGCGGAGCGGCGCAAGGTGCGCCTGCGCTACCGTTCATATACCAAAGACGAGACGACCGAGCGGCTGTTTGCGCCGTACTTCATCGAGCCATCCGGGATCGGCTACGCCTGCTACGCGATCGGCTTCGATGAGCTGCGCGGCTCGCTGCGCACCCTCAAGGTCGAGCGCATCCACGAGGCGGCGCTCACCGACGAGCGGTACGTGCTGCCGGAGGGGTTCGACCCGCAGCGGCTGCTGGCCTCGGCGTGGGGCGTGATCTGGCGCGACGCGGGGGAGATCGAGGTGACGCTGCGCTTCGCGCCCTCGGTCGTGCGGCGGGTCAAGGAGAGCGTCTGGCACCACAGCCAGCGGATCGAGGACCTGCCGGACGGCTCGTGCCTGTTCACGGTGCGCGTCGGCAGCACGCTGGAGCTCAAGCCCTGGGTGCGTCAGTGGGGCAGCGCCGTGACGGTCATCGGCCCGCCGGAGCTGCGCGAGGAGATCGTCGCCGAGGTGCGCGAGATGGCGCAGATGTATGGGTTAGTGCCATAGCGAGAGGGTATGACCGTGACCGAACGCGAGCTGCTAGCCTTTTGGGGGAAGACGCCGAAACCTGGGGAGCCGGCGGAGCGCTACCACCCGGCGATCTTCCACATGCTGGATGTCGCCTTCGTCGCCGAGGCGCTGCTGCGCGAAGGTGCGCCGCGCCTGCGCCGGGCGCTGCTGCATGCCTGGCACGGCTGCGACCCGGAGGCCCTTCTGGCGTGGTTGCCGTTTCTGATCGCGCTGCACGACATCGGCAAGATCTCGGCGGCCTTCCAAGGGCAAGTCGAACCCCAACGCCAGCGCCTGGTCGAAGCCGGTGTTCGTTTCCAGGCGCGGGGTATCGAGCTCTACCACGCGGAGGTGAGCGCCCTCTGGCTTCATCAGTTCCTCCAGCAGCGCGAGGGATTCGACTCGCCGGCGCTTCTGTGGGCGCTGCGTGATGCGATGGGCGGCCATCACGGGCGCTTCGCCGAGGCGGAGATGCCGAACATCCGTAAACGACTGCTCGTCTCGGAGCGCGGCGAGCCGCGCTGGGCTTCCTGGCGTGACATGACCTATACACTCCTGCGCGAGCGGCTGGCACCAAGCTCTCCCATGCTGGCCGCGGTGGGCACGCCACACCATATTCGCACCGCCACCGCCGCCCTCACCGGGTTCATCATCTGGTGCGATTGGATGGGATCGAACGAGCAGGACTTTCCCGCCTCACCAGAGCTAACGGTTGACCAGTACATGGTCGAGGGACGCAGGCGTGCGGCGGCGGCTCTCCAACAGCACGCGCTGCGCGCGACTCGACCCGCGCCGCACTATCCCGGCTTCGGCGCGCTCTTCCCCGAGGCCACCTGCCCTCGCCCCCTACAGCAGTTGGTCGACACGCTGCCGGCAGACGAGCTGCGCGGCCCGATGCTGGCGGTGATCGAGGCCCCGACCGGCGAGGGGAAGACGGAGGCCGCGCTCATGCTGGCTCGCCGGCTCGCCGCCGGGAGCGCGATCGACGAGATCTTCTTCGCTCTGCCGACGATGGCGACCGGCAATCAGATGTTCAAGCGGCTCGACCGCTTCTACCAGCAGCAGTACGGTAAGGCAGGCGCGGTGCGGCTGACCCACAGCCAGGCGGTCGCGCTCGAGGCGGATCTCCGGCGCGCCGCGCTGGCGAATGACAATGACCCCGCCGACCCTGATGGCCGGAGCGCTGATGCCGCGCTGGAGTGGTTTGTCGGCCCGAAGAAGGCCATGCTCGCTCCATTTGGCGTAGGTACAGTCGATCAGGTGGAGCTAGCCGGGCTGAATGTGCGCCACTACGCGCTGCGTCTGTTTGGCCTGGCCGGCAAGGTCGTGGTGATCGACGAGGTCCACGCCTACGACGCCTACATGAGCACCATCCTGGCCCATACGCTCACCTGGCTGGCGCGCCTCGGCTGCTCGGTGATCCTGCTCTCGGCCACGCTTCCGGCAGCGCGGCACCGCATGCTGGCCGCCGCGTTTCTGCGCGGCCTCGGGGACGAGGCGGAGCCTGCCGTCGCTGTCGACGCGCCTTACCCGGCCGTATCGCTCTACGGGGCAGGATGGCATCGGTGTGAGTCGTGTGGGGTCTTCCGCGGCGAGCAGCGCTTCACCCTGCGGCTTGCGCAGCAGCGCACCCCGGAGGAGGAGGCGCGCTATCTCCTCGATCTGGTGCGCGACGGAGGGGCTGTTGCCCGGCTGTGCAACCGCGTCGATGATGCTCAAGCGATCTACGCTGCCCTCCGCCAAGCGCTTCCCGATGCGAGCCATGTGCTGCTCCACGCGCGCTTCCCGCTCCACCAGCGCCAGCAGCGCGAGGAGCGGATCGAGGAGCTTGTCGGGAAGAGCACGTCGCGTGGCGCCGGCGACCGCGTGATCATCGTCGGCACCCAGGTGCTCGAGCAGTCGCTCGATTACGACGTCGACGTCATGGTGAGCGACTTCGCGCCGATCGACTTGCTGCTCCAGCGCGCTGGGCGGCTCCACCGGCATAACCGCGCGGGTAAGCGCCCATCAGCGCACGCCGTGCCGGTCCTGGAGGTGACGCTGCCGTACGATGCCGTTGGCAAGCCCAACTGGGACCGCTGGGCGCCGATCTACGCTCCGTACATTCTCTGGCGCTCGCTGGCGGTGCTGCGCGCCAGGATGCAAGGGGTGGAATGCGAGATCGTACTCCCGCACGACTACCGTCCGCTGATCGAGGCGGTCTATGGGGAGGCGGACGAGCTAGTAGGTAGCGAGTACGCGGCCGAGATCGACGGCGCCAGGGAGCGCTACCGGCGCGAGCTCGACGAGCAGCAGGGCAAGGGACGCAGGCCGCTTACGCCCGACCCGACTAGCAGCGATCCTATCACCTATTACGGCGGCTACGCCTATATCGACGACGAGAGTGGCGAGGCGGCCAGCCTGCAGCTGGCGAAGACGCGCCTCGGCGACCGGATTACGCTCGTGCCGCTCTACCGCCTGGATGGCGAGCTCGCGCTCGATCCGGCCGGTACCTTCCGGCTCTCGTCCGACGTTGTGCCGGACCCGGAGCAGCAGAAGGATCTGCTCGCACACGCGGTGCCGCTCAGCGACCGGCGGGTGATCGCTGCCTACCGCGATGAGCGGCGCCCCCGCGAGCTGCGCTGGCCCTGGCCCGAGCGCGAGCTCCCGCGACTCGTGCGCTCGCTCCATCCGCTGCTGCTCGACCCGCAGAGCCGCCGCGCAACCATCGCAGACCGCCAGCTGCGGCTTGACCCCGACCTCGGCCTGGTGATCGAGAAAGCCGATCCGCACGCCGGCTGGATCATTGAGGAGGACCTATGACCGATCCACCTGTCAGTTTCAACCTATGGACCGAGCCCTGGATCCGCGTCACCTGTCAGGACGGCAGAGACGCCGAGCTGAGTATTGGCGACTGCCTGATGCGGGCGCACACGCTGGTAGGCCTGAGCGACCCCTCGCCACTCGTGGTGGGAGGCACGCACCGCCTGCTTGCCGCCATCCTGCAGGCGATCTACAAGCCACAGGAGCTCGGCGATGTCGCCGCTGTCCTGCGCAGCGGGCGATTCGACCCAACTCGGCTCGAAGCCTTCGCCACGCAGTACGCTGATCGCTTCGATCTGTTCCATCCGACGGCGCCGTTCCTCCAGACCGGCGATGTGCCGCTCGATGGCTGGAAAAAGCCAGGAAAAGGGCAGAAGCATGACTGGTCCAGCCCCAAGCCAGTCGCAGCGCTGTTCGTGGAAGTGCCGACGGAGACGAATCGGGCGCACTTTCACCACGTCACCGATGAAGACCACCGGTTGTGTCCGGCGTGCTGCGCGCGTGGACTGATCACGATCCCCGCGTTTGCCTCGTCGGGCGGAGCCGGCATCCGACCATCGATCAACGGGGTGCCGCCGGTGTACGTGCTGCCGGCAGGCGACAGCCTGTTCGAGTCGCTGGCGCTCTCGTTGATCAGCCAGCCCTTCCAGCCGCGGAGCGCCGACCCTGGCAGAAGCGACCTGGCGATCTGGAACGGCGCGACGGCCATCGGCAAGAACAGCCAAGTGAGCGCCGTGGGCTACCTCGAGAGCCTGACCTTTCCCGCCCGTCGCATGCGGCTCTACCCTCATCGCGCCACTGAGAACTGCACCTCGTGCGGCGCACCAACCGCGATCGTCGTGAGCGACATGTTGTTCGAGATGGGTCACTGGCTCAGCGAGGGCAGCGGGATCTGGGAGGACCCCTTCGCCGCATTTCGCCTGCGTGGCAAGGGTGACAATGCTGAGCCGCGGCCGGTGCGCCCCGAAGAAGGCAAGGCGCTCTGGCGCGAGTACAGCGGGCTGCTGTTGGTCGAGCGCGATGGGCAGTTCCGGCCACGAGTGGTTCAGCAGATCGCGAAGTTGGTCGAGCAGGGGGTGATCGCCGAGCGGCAGAATCTGCGCTTCCGCTGCATCGGCGTCCGCACCGACGGCAAGGCGAAGTTCTTCGAGTGGATCGACGAGGCGCTCGAGGCCGTGCCCGCGCTGCTCACCGACGATGAGGCGGCCTATCTGGTCGATGAGGCGATCGAGCGGGCGGGCGAGATCGAGCGCCTGATCACCTTCACCTTCGACCGCCAGCTGCGCCCGGAGCGCAGCCTGGCCGACCGGGTCGATCAGCGGGTCGTGCGCTTCAAGAGCCTGCGAGCGCGCATGACAGCCAGCTACTGGCAGCTGCTGGCGCCGCTGTTCCGCGCCTTTTTAAACGACCTTGTCGATGAGTCGGGCCGCGAGCAAACGGCGCGCCGCTGGGTCACGACGCTGGTGAGGGTGGCGCAGCGCGCCTTCGATCAGGCGACCGAGCAGATAGGCGACCGAGCTGACGCGTTGCGCACGCGGGTGCTGGCACAGGAGGTGTGCCGCTATCAGCTCGCAGTGAAACGAAAGGAGTGGCTAGGTGAGCAACAGTGAGCCCACGCCGCGTCAGCGGCAGATCGCCGCCTTCGTCGCAGCGCTGGAGCGCCTCGACGCCAGCGGCCGGGCACGCCTCAAGCGCAACGCCGGGCGCGCCCTAGGCGAGGCGCGCGATGTCCACCGGGTCTTCTTCCAGGCGCTGCCCTACGATGTCCACGAGCGCCAGTACGACGACTACTTCCTCGTGGCAAGCCTGTTTCCGCTCGCGCCGCACCGGGCAGGCGCCGGAAGCCTGGGCGCGACGCTACGGCAGGTGCGCCAGATACGGGGCGGCGCCGAGCGCGCCAACAGCCTGGACCGGCGCTTCCAGGCGCTGATCGACAGCGAGCGCGAGCAGCTGCCCTTCCGCCTGCGCCAGGCCGTGCGCCTGGCGGCCGCTGACGATGTCGCCATCGACTGGGCGCAGCTCCTCAGCGACCTGCTGGCCTGGGATCTCGACGGCCGCCCGGTCCAGCTGCGCTGGGCCAGGGACTACTTCGTCGGTCAGGCGGTGGCCGACGAGGCCAGCAACGCCTGAGTTCGGAATCACTACGGGGTACGCACACTGAGCTGAAAGGACGTACAGCCATGACTCTCATCGCCCTTCACCTGCTGCAGAACCACGCCCCCTCGAACCTGAACCGCGACGACAACGGTGATCCGAAGGACGCCCTCTTCGGTGGGGTGCGCCGGGCGCGCATCTCCAGCCAGGCGCTCAAGCGCAGCATCCGCTGGTCCGAGAGCTTTCGCAGCGCCTTCGCCAACTCTCCTGAGCTGCTGGCGTGGCGTACTCAGCTGCTCCCCGAGCAGGTGCGCGACCGCATCGCTGGCCTCGAGCTGGCCGATGAGGTGAAGCACGCGGTCGTCCAGGCCGCGGCACGTCTCGGCAAGAGCGAGGGCAGAGCCACCTCCGAGGCGAATGCTGATGAGCGGGTGAAGACCGCCCAGCTCATGTTTCTCACCGATGCAGAGATCGACCAGCTGGCGTCGAAGCTGGTTCAGATCGCACGGGAGCAAGGCGTCAAGGCTCTCGACGCCCTGAGCGGCGACAAGCTGGTGAGCGCGATCGGCGAGTACGAGCCGCACGCCGCTGACATCGCCATGTTCGGGCGCATGACCACCTCCAGCCCGTTCAAGAACGTCGAGGCGGCGGTGCAGGTGGCCCACGCCATCAGCACCCATGCCGTCGAGCAGGAGTTCGATTTCTACACCGCGGTGGACGATATCTCTGGCGAGGCCGGCGCCGGATTCATCGGCGAGACGACCTTCAACAGCGCGACCTACTACAAGTATTTCTCGATCGACTGGAACGCGCTGGTGAAGAACCTTCAGAACGACAGCGCCGTGGCCGCGCTGACGGTCCGCGCCCTGATCAAGGCCGCGCTGTTCGCCATTCCCAGCGGCAAGCAGAACAGCTTCGCCGCGCACAACCTGCCTGACCTGGTGCTAGTCGAGGTGCGGCCGCAGCGGATCGCCCTGAGCTACGCCAACGCCTTCGTCAAGCCGGTGCGCGCCAGCGCGCGCCAGTCTCTGATGGAAGCCTCGGCCGAGGCGCTCCAGAGCTACATCCCGCAGATCAACAGCATGTACGGGCTGCACGCCGAGCGGGCATTTCTTAGCACTGTGCCCTTCGCGCTCGATGGAGCGCACCAGTTCGCCAATCTGGATGATCTGCTGAAGTGGGTGCCTGTGGGCGCGTAGGAGGGGCAGATGCACACCCTATTTCTGCGTCTCGAGGGCCCGCTTCAGGCGTGGGGCCTGCGGGCGCGCTGGGGCGAGCGCGACACCGCCGACGCGCCGAGCAAGTCCGGGCTGCTGGGCCTGCTCGGCTGTGCCCTCGGGCTTTCCCGTGAGGACCCGATGCTGCGGGAGCTGAGCGATCAGCTGCGCCTGGGCGTGCGTGTCGACCGGCCGGGCACGCTGCTGCGCGACTATCACACTACTGGCGGCGGGCGCTATGGCGACGCTGTGCATTCCGGCGGCACACGGTTCCACGACCAGCCGTACGTCGGCGGCGTGCTCTCGGCCAAGGTGTCGAAGTCGAGGATCTACGTCAAGATCAACCAGAGCACCGGCGAGCCTGAGACGGACGTCTCCGAGCGCTACTACCTGGCCGACGCCTCGTTCCTGGCGGCGCTGCAGGGCGACAATCCGGCGCTGATCGAACGCCTGGCTGCTGCGCTTCAGGCGCCTGCCTGGCCGTGCTTTCTCGGGCGAAAGTCGTGTGTACCGTCGGCGCCGATCTTCGCGGGCA
Organism: uncultured Roseiflexaceae bacterium; assembly: GCA_937974195.1. Taxonomy (GTDB): domain Bacteria; phylum Chloroflexota; class Chloroflexia; order Chloroflexales; family Roseiflexaceae; genus CALJIC01. Next base: position 8,114 of record CALJIC010000182.1, read on the forward strand.
CGGGCGACTACCCCAGCCTGCGGGCAGCGCTGGAGGCTGGGCCGTTCTCTCCGCGGGTGCTGGCAGGCTGGGAGCGTGCCGGGCAGCGGCCGGCCCAGCTGCGCCTGCTGCTCGAGGTAGAGCCGGGTGAGGGCAACCGGCAGAACGACAATATCGGCACACCTGCGCGACGTGTCTTCCGCCCGCGCTACGTACGCGAGGAGTGGTGGACGCTGCCGGCGCCGGAACCGGCAGCGCCGGCGCCCGACGTCCCGCCCGTCATCGACACGCTGGAGGGCTGAGATGCTATACCTTTCGCGGCTCATCCTCGACACACGCCACCCCCAGGCGCGGCGTGATCTCGGCGATGTCTATCAGCTGCACCGGACGGTGCTCGGCGCCTTTCCGGCAGCTCCGGCAGGCCGCCCGGCCCGCGAACACTTCGGGCTGCTCTACCGGATCGAGCCGGTGAGCGGCGCCCCGGCGCTGGCGCGCCTGCTGGTCCAGTCGAACCACCTCCCCGACTGGTCGCACCTGCGGCCGGGGTATCTCGGCCCCGCCCCCGACGAGCGCGGGAACCCGGCTGTGCGCCCGGTGAGCGATGAGTATGCCCGGATCCAGGAGGGCATGCGCCTGGTCTTCCGGCTGCGCGCCAACCCGACCAAGCGCATCAGCGATCGCACACCCGGGCGTGAGAATGCCCTGCTCGGCAAGCGGGTGGCCCTCCTGCGCGAGGAGGAGCGGCTGGCGTGGCTGGCCCGCAAGGGCGAGCAGCACGGCTTCCGGCTGCTCACCACCGGGATCGATGAGCGCATCCCGGCCGCGCAAGCCGCGGCGCAGCCCGACGAGCGCGGACGCCGTCCGGCTCGTGAGGGCGGCGGCGCCATGACGATGCGCTTCGGCGCGGTGCTCTTCAGCGGCCTGCTCGAGGTCACCGATCGCGCCGCCTTCCTGCGCGCGCTCGAGCACGGGATCGGGAGCGGGAAAGCCTTTGGCTTCGGACTGCTCTCGGTAGCTGCGCTGCGCTAACACGTCGGCCCTGCACCTTAACAACGTAGTGCACTCCATTGCGTTGTGTCGCCAGACGTGCGATGTGACGCGCGTCTGGCGACACCAGATGGCGGCTTGGCCGCACGATATCCGAGGAGTAGAGCATGCCGAAAGATCTCCACATTCTTCCCAAGGTGCGCGACTCCTGGTCGTATCTGTATGTCGAGCATAGCGTGATCGAGCAGGATGACAAAGCGATCGCTGTGTTCGACAAAGAGGGCAAGACACCGGTGCCCTGCGCGGCGCTCTCGCTGCTGATGCTCGGCCCAGGGACCAAGATCACACACAGCGCGATCAAAACGCTGGCCGATAACGGCTGCATGGTCGTCTGGACCGGCGAGCAGGCGGTGCGCTTCTACGCCGTAGGCATGGGGGAGACCAGGTCCTCGGCCAACCTGCTGCGTCAGGCGGCGATGCACGCCGACCCGGAGCTGCGGCTGCGGGTGATCCGCCGCCTGTACGAGCTGCGCTTCCCCGAGCGCCTTGACCCCGGGCTGACGCTGAAGCAGATCCGCGGCAAAGAGGGGGTACGAGTGCGCGACACGTACGCCAAGTGGAGCCGCGAGACTGGGGTCAAGTGGGATGGGCGCTTCTACAAGCAGAATGACTGGAGGCGGGCGGAGCCGATCAACCGCGCGCTCTCGGCCGCCAACAGCTGCCTGTATGGCGTCGTTCACGCTGCGATCGTCGCCGCCGGCTACTCGCCGGCCTTGGGCTTCATCCACACCGGGAAGATGCTTTCGTTCGTCTATGACGTGGCCGATCTCTACAAGGCCGAGATCACCATCCCGGCAGCCTTTCGCTGTACGGCGGCGGGCGAGAGCAGACTGGAGAGCCGCGTGCGCCACATGTGCCGCGACCAGATCCGCGAGCAGCGCATGTTAGAGCGGATCGTAGACGATCTGGGGAAGCTGTTTTCCGTCGACGACCTGGACCGGCGGGAGGCCGAACTGCTCGATCGCTACGATGCCCGGCCGGGCGGCCTCTGGGACCCTGACGTTGGCCAAGTTGAGGGCGGCGTCAACTACGCCGACGAGGAGGGGCCATGACCGTGATCGTCTTGGAGCGGGTGCCGGTGAGTCTGCGCGGTGAGCTGACGCGCTGGATGCTGGAGATTCACGCCGGAGTGTTTGTCGGCCGCCTCACTGCCATGGTGCGCGACCTGCTGTGGGAGCAGGTCTGCGACCAGATGCGCGAGGGAGCGGGGTTTCTGGTTTACCAGACCAACAATGAGCAGGGATTCGCGCTGCGTAGCTGCGGCGCGACGAACCGCAGGCTGGTCCAGATAGAAGGGCTCTTCCTGGTACGTATCCCTTCCTGATGCGGAACATGACTTCAGGGCTTGTTCGGATGGCCCGATCGCAGTAGAATGCGGTAGAGGCTAGTGTCGTCCCCACGCACGTGGGGGTGAACCG
>CALJIC010000183.1 GCA_937974195.1 uncultured Roseiflexaceae bacterium
CCTTCCGGCGGGGGAGAGCGCGAGAGGGGTCGGTACCCCTCTCGCCCTCAAGCACACCGTACCGCGTAACTCCTGTCAGCATGACAAGCGCACAATTCAAGGGGCGTGCATCGTCATGCTGAGCCGCACGGCGGCGAAGCATCTCTCGGGCGCTGCCTCACCGGAGGCCTCTTCTTCCGCGGAGCGCTTGCGCGGCTGACGCGTCGGCCGTGCCCTAGAACTTGCGGCTCCACTCCCGCGGCCAGCGCTCCACCACCACCTTCGTCTCGGTGTAGAACTCCACGCCGTGCCGGCCCTGCGCGTGCAGGTCGCCGAAGAAGCTCTCGCGCCAGCCGCTGAACGGGAAGAACGCCATCGGCGCGGCGACGCCGACGTTCACGCCGATGTTGCCGGCGTTCACCTCGTAGCGGAACTTCCGCGCCGCGGCGCCGCTGCTGGTGAAGATGCTCGCCTGGTTGCCGTAGCGGTTGCGGTTGAGCAGCTCGATCGCCTCGTCGAGCGAGTCGGCGTGGCTCAGGCTCAGCACCGGGCCGAAGATCTCCGTGCGCGCCAGCTCCCCATCCGGCGGCACGTTGTCCAGAATCGTCGGGAACAGGAACGAGCCGTCCTCGTAGCCGTCCACCTTCTTCTCGCGGCCGTCCACCATGATGCTCGCGCCCTCGGAGCGGCCCAGGTCGATCAGCTTGAGGATGCGCTCCCGGCTCTCGGCCGAGATCACCGGGCCCATCTCCACGCCCTCGTCGAGCCCGTAGCCGACGCGCCGGCGCTCGGCGGCGTCGGCGATGCGCTCGCCGAGATCGCCGCGCGCCTCGCCGACGGTGATCGCCACCGAGGCCGCCAGGCAGCGCTGCCCGGCGCAGCCGAACGCCGAGTCCGCCATGACCCGCGTGGTCGTCTCCATGTCCGCGTCGGGCATGATCACCACCGGGTTCTTGGCGCCGCCCTGGCACTGCGCCCGCTTGCCGTTGCCCGTCGCCCGGGCGTACACGTAGCGCGCCACCGGCGTCGAGCCGACGAAGCTGATCGCCCGGATCGTCGGGTGGTCCAGCACGGCGTCCACCGTCTCGCGCCCGCCGTTGACCAGCTGCACGACGCCGGGCGGCAGGCCGAGCTGGTCCAGCAGGCCGAACAGCATCTGGCTGGAGAGCGGCACCTTCTCGCTCGGCTTGAGGATGAAGCAGTTGCCGGTGGCGATCGCGTAGGGCAGGAACCAGAGCGGGATCATCGCCGGGAAGTTGAACGGCGTGATCGCCGCCACCACCCCCAGCGGCTGGCGGAACATGTGCTCGTCGATCCCGCGCGCGATGTCCTCGTTGTTGTAGCCCTGCATCAGGCTGGGGATGCCGCAGGCCACCTCGACGTTCTCGATCCCGCGCCGCAGCTCGCCCACGCTCTCGGCGTAGGTCTTGCCGCACTCGTTCGTGATGCAGCGCGCCAGCTCATCCAGGTTCTCCTCCAGCAGCTGCTTGAGCTTGAAGAGGTACTGCACCCGGTCGGTCGCCGGCGTGCGCCGCCAGCCGGGGAAGGCCTGCGCGGCCGCCTCCGCCGCCGCCTGCACGTCGTCCGCCGGGGAGAGCGGCACCTCGGCCAGCACCTCTGCGGTGGCCGGGTTGCGCACCGGGAGGTAGCTCTCGGCGCTGGCGGTCTTCCAGGCGCCGGCGATGTAGTTCGGTAGCCGGTTCGTTGCGCTCATAGATTCACCTTCTCTCTCTTTTGCAGGCACAATGTACGCGGTGTGGTGCTGCGGCGCCTGCCGCGGGAGGTGCGGAGGGCCTGGAGAAGCGGCGCCTCCTCGCACCCCACCTGAAGCTAGGGAGTGATGATACTCCAGCTTGCCGGAATGCACAACGGCCGCGCCCCTCCGGGCGGCGGGCGGAGTATAATGAAGGCCGCCCTCACCAGCCCGTCCAAGGAGCCCAGGCCGATGCTGGCCGCACTGAAGCGCACTCCCATCCTGCTGCTGCGCCCCTACATCATCATCCGTGGTTACCGCCGGGAGAACCTGATCCCAGATCTCGTGAGCGGCCTGACCGTGGCCGTGGTGCTGCTGCCGCAGGCGCTGGTCTTCTCGCTGCTCGCGGGCCTGCCCCCCGAGCGCGGGCTCTACGCCGCGGTGGCCGGGGCGATCGCCGGCGCGCTGTGGGGCGCGTCGAACCACCTGCACACCGGCCCGACCAACACCGCGTCGATCCTGGTGCTCTCCACGCTGGCGCCGATCGTCATCCCCGGGTCCGCCGAGTACGCCGCGGCCGCCGGCGTGCTCGCCGTGCTCTCCGGGGCGGCGCGGGTCGCCCTCGGGCTCGCGCGGCTCGGCATCCTCGTCAACTACGTCTCCGACTCGGTGATCGTCGGCTTCACGGCCGGCGCCGGCGTGCTGATCTTCGTCGGCGAGCTGCGCCACCTGCTGCGGCTCGGCGCCCTCAGCTCGCCCGGGATCGTCGAGACGCTGGTCAACGTCGCGTCGAACCTGCCGCGGGCGCACCTGCCCAGCCTGGCCCTCGGCGTGCTGACCATGGTGCTGATTATCGCGCTGCGCTACGTCAGCCCGCGCCTGCCGGGCTCGCTGATCGCCATCGCCGTCGCCTCGGCGCTCGTCGCGCTGGCCGGGCCGCAGGTCCTCGACGTCCAGACGCTCGGGTCGCTGCCGGGCGGGCTGCCGCCGCTCGCCAGCCTGCCGCTGTTCGACCTGGGCCTGGCCGGGGATCTGGCCACCGGCGCGCTGGCGGTGGCGGCGATCGGGCTGGTGGAGGCGACCTCGATCGCCCGCTCGATCGCCGTCCAGTCGGGCCAGCGCCTCAACACCAACCAGGAGTTCGTCGGCCAGGGGATGGCCAACATCGCCGCCGGGCTGTTCTCCGGCTACCCGTGCTCGGGCTCCTTCAACCGCAGCGCGCTCAACTACGAGTCCGGCGCGCGCACGCCGCTGGCGGCCGCCTTCTCCGGGGTGGTCGTCCTCGCGGCGATGCTGTTCCTCGGGCCGCTGGTCGCCTTCCTGCCGCGCGCGGCCCTGGCCGGCATGCTCGTGCTCGCCGCCTGGGGCATGATCGACCGGCGGCAGATGCTGCGGATCTGGCGCGGCGCCCGCGGCGACGCGGCGATCATGATCGTGACGCTGCTGGCCACGCTGTTCCTGCCGCTGCCCTTCGCCGTGCTGGCCGGCATCCTGATGTCGTTCGCGTACTATATCATGAAGACCAGCACGCCCCAGGTGCGCGCCGTCGTCCCCGACGACGAGTTCCGGCACCTGGAGTACCAGCCGCAGAAGCCGCAGTGCCCGCAGCTCGGCGTGCTCGACGTCCACGGCGACCTGTACTTCGGCGCGGTCGGGCACGTCGAGGACGCCATCCGCAACCACCGCGCGGCCCACCCGACACAGCGCTTCCTGCTGCTGCGGCTCCAGCGCGTGGAGCTGATCGACATCAGCGGGATCCGTATGCTCGAGAGCGTGCTGCGCTTCTACCGCGAGGCCGGCGGGGACCTGTTCCTCACGCGGGTGAACGAGCCGGTGCTGCGGGTGATGCAGGACAGCGGCTTCATCCAGCGGCTCGGCGCCGACCACCTGCTCGACGAGGACAACGCCATCGAGTACCTGTTCTACAAGGTGCTCGACCCGGCGATCTGCATCTACGAGAGCGGCGTGCGGGTGTTCCGCGAGTGCCAGAACCTGCCCCGGCCGGACTACGCCGTCAGCATCCCGCTCACGCCGGTGAACCCGGCCGAGGTGCGCGAGATCGCGCCGCGCTGGCTGTGGGAGCGCCTGCGCGAGCCGGCGCCGCCGCTGGTGGTGGACGTGCGCGAGCCGCGCGAGTACGCCGCGGGGCACATCCCGCAGGCCCGGCTCATCCCGCTGCCCAAGCTGCTGGCGCAGCCGCCTGAGGACCTGCCGCGCGACCGGTCGATCGTGCTGGTGTGCCGAAGCGGCCGCCGCAGCGCCCGCGCCGCCGCCGCCCTGCGCGCCCAGGGCTATGAGGACATTGCGATCGTCCGCGGTGGGATGCTGGGCTGGGAGGCGGCCAACCTGCTCGAGGCAGTCGATTGATCTGCGGAGGTGCTCTGCTCCGTGCCCTCCGTGGTTCGGCGAAGAGGTTTTGACGGGCAACGGTGCTCCGTGCTCTCCGTGGATTGGTGGTGAGGATTTAATGGGCAATTGTCGAGTGGTACTCCGTGCTCTCCGTGCCCTCCGTGGATAAGAGGAGCTTGCAGATGACCACGCTTCCCCCCCGCAACCTGGGCCTCGACCTGGTGCGCGCCACCGAGGCGGCCGCCCTCGCCGCGGGCCGCTGGATGGGGCTCGGCAAGCGCGCCGAGGCCGACCGCGAGGCCGGCGCGGCCATGCTCCGCGCCCTCCAGACGCTCAACCTGGACGGCCGGCTGGTGCTCGGCGAGGAGGGCCGGCGGGACGACGTGCTGTTCCGCACCGGCCAGCAGGTCGGGAGCGGGAACGGCCCGCTGATGGACGTGGTGGCCGACCCGATCGACGGGCGCAACCTGCTCGCCCAGGGCCGCCCCGGGGCGATCGCCGTCGCCGCCGTGGCCCCGCGCGGCTCGATGTGGTCGCCCGCGCCGGCGGTGTACATGGAGAAGATCGTCGTGGACCGCGACATCGCGCCGCACCTGGTGCCGGAGTGCATGGGCGCGCCGGCGGCCTGGACCCTGGCGCTGGTGGCGCGCGCCAAGGGCAAGCAGGTGCGCGACCTGGTGGTGTTCGTGCTGGAGCGCGAGCGCCACGGCGCGCTGATCGAGGAGATCCGCGCCGCCGGCGCGCGGGTGATGCTCAGCTCGGACGGCGACATCGCCGGGGCGATCATGGCCGCGTCGCGCACGGCGCGCGTCGATCTCATGATGGGCATCGGCGGCGCCGCGGAGGGGCTGATCGCCGCGTGCGCGGTCAAGGCGCTGGGCGGGGCCATGCTGGCCCGGCTCGCGCCGCAGAGCGATGCGGAGCGCGCCGCGGTGGCCGCCGCGGGCCTCGATACCCGCCGGGTGCTCAGCGAGGACGCGCTGGTGGCCGGCAACCAGATCTTCTTCGCCGCGACCGGGATCACCGACGGGCCGCTGCTGGAGGGCGCGCGCTACGCCGCCGGCCGCGCCGAGACCGAGTCGCTCATCCTGCGCGCCGAGACCGGCACCCGCCGCCGCATCCACGCCGAGCACCTGCTCTCCGACAAAGGGCTGTAGTCTGTCGCGGCTGAAGAGGGACTCCGCATGGCTCCGAGGCTCCTCCGCATCCACACCGAGAACGCCGACTACCAGCACATCGAGACGCTGCGCCGCAACCGCAACAAGCGCCAGCGCCACCGCGAGTTCTTCGTCGAGGGCGTGCGGCCGATCAACCTCGCCCTGCGCCACGGCTGGCAGGTGAACGCCTTCGTCTACTCGCGCGAGCGCCCGCTCTCGGACTGGGCCGCCGGCATCCTCGCCCGCTCCAACGCGCGCCTGCACGTCGAGCTGCCGCTGCGCCTGCTCGCCCAGCTGAGCCTCAAGGAGGAGACCTCCGAGCTGCTGGCGGTCGTCGCCATGCCCGAGGACCGGCTCGAGCGCATCCCCGCCCGCCAGAACCCGCTGGTCGTCGTCTTCGACCGGCCGGGCAGCCCCGGCAACCTCGGCACGCTGATCCGCAGCTGCGACGCGCTCGGCGCGGACGGCCTGGTGATCACCGGGCACGCCTGCGACCTGTACGACCCGGAGACGATCCGCGCCTCCACCGGCTCGCTCTTCGCGCTGCCCGCCGTGCGCCTGCCCTCGCACACCGCGCTCGCGCCCTGGCTCGAGCGCCTGCGCGCCGACCACCCGCGCCTGCAGATCGTCGCCACCGACGAGAAGGGCGAGCGCACGGCCGCCGAGCACGACTTCACGCGCCCGACGGTGCTGCTGCTCGGCAACGAGACCTGGGGGCTGAGCGCCGCCTACCGCGCCCTCGCCGATGTCACGGTGCGCATCCCGATCACCGGCGCCGCCTCCTCGCTCAACGTCGCAGTGGCCGGGAGCATCCTGCTCTACGAGGCCGGGCGGCAGCGCGCGGCCGGCGCCGGGGGCGCGTAGGCCCCGCACTACAGCTTGCCCCTGGCCCTGGCCCGTGCTACAATATCTGTGCATCGACAGCGGCGCCGGGGCCTTCATAACCGCTAGCAAAAAAACGCGAGACACGCCCCGACGTCTGTCGAGGCGTGTTATGGTTTACTGGAAGGAGCCCCATCTGGCAGAGTACACCGTCACCACCACCGCAGACGGCAAGCGCCTGTACGAGACGAAGCCGCCGCTCGAGCGCGCGTTCCTGGTCGGCGCCGAGCTCACCGGCGGCCGCAGCCCCTGGCGCGCCGAGGACTCGCTCCGCGAGCTGGCGCTGCTCGCCGACACCGCCGGCCTCGAGGTCGTCGGCAGCACCTACCAGCGCATCAAGCAGCCCTACCCCAAGCACTTCATCGGCCCGGGCAAGGTTGAGGAGATCGCTGCGCTCAAGGATGAGCTCAAGTACGACGTGGTCGTCTTCGACGACGAGCTCACCCCCGCGCAGACGCGCAACGTCGAGGAGGTGCTGCAGACGCGGGTGATCGACCGCACCACGCTGATCCTGGATATCTTCGCCAAGCACGCCCGCACCCACGAGGGCCGCATCCAGGTGGAGCTGGCGCAGTACAAGTACCTGCTGCCGCGGCTGCGCCGCGCCTGGACCCACCTGGAGCGCCAGGCCGGCACCGGCGGCGGCACCTCGTCGGGCGGCGTGGTCGGCCTGCGCGGCCCCGGCGAGACCCAGCTCGAGGTGGACCGGCGGATCGTCGGGCGGCGCATCGCCTGGCTCGAGAGCCAGATCGAGGAGCTGCACCGCCAGCGCGAGGTGCACCGCGAGCGCCGCCGCAAGTCCGGCGTCCCGGTGGTCGCGCTCGTCGGCTACACCAACGCCGGCAAGTCCACGCTGCTGAACGCCCTGTCCGGCGCCGATGTGCGCGCCGAGGACCGGCTGTTCGCCACGCTCGACCCGACCACGCGCCAGGTCGATCTGCCCGGCGGCCAGCAGATGCTCCTCACCGACACCGTCGGCTTCATCCAGAAGCTGCCGACCCAGCTCGTCGCGGCGTTCCGCGCCACGCTCGAGGAGATCCGCGAGGCCGACCTGCTGCTGCACGTGCTGGACATCACGCACCCCAACGCCGAGCAGCAGACCCAGACGGTGCTCGACACCCTCCACGAGCTGCGGGCCGATGACCGGCCGATACTCACGGTGCTGAACAAGGTGGACCTGCTCGAGGGCGTGGACGAGTCGGAGATCGGGCGCATGGCGGCGGACCTCGGGCTCCCGGCGGACTACATCGCGGTGTCGGCCGCGCGCGGCTGGGGCATCGAGCAGCTGCTCCAGCGCATCGAGGCCATCCTGGCGCTCGATATGGACCGCATCTCGGCCTTCATCCCCTATCGCCGTAACGACCTGCTGGCGCTCTGGCACCAGCGCGGCGTCGTGGACGAGGAGCGCTACGAGGCCGACGGGACGTTCGTCGTCGGCAAGGTGCCGCCCGCCCTCACCGACCAGTTCCGCGCCTTCCTCGCGCCGAGCGAGGCGCCCAGCAGCGGCGCCGGCGTCACCGAGGCGCGCTAGCCGCCAGACAGCTCAATGACCGCTCCGGACTCGGCGTCCTCGCCGCAACACACCACGACGTCGCAGCGCGAGGGCGCCGAGCCGGACGCCTCCCCGCTCCAGCCCGCCCTCTCCCCGGCCGTCGCGCGCCGCAACTACCGCCTCGGCGTGATCAACGGCGTGCTCTTCGGCCTCGGCGAGTCGGTGGGCAGCCCTGGGCTGGTGCTTTCGCTCCTCATCCGCCAGCTCGGCGGCTCGCTCTTCCTGGTCGGCGCGCTTCCGGCCATCCAGACCGCCGGCTACCTGCTGCCGCAGCTGCTGGTGAGCGGCCGCCTGCAGGACCAGCCGTACAAGCTGCCGGTCTACCGGCTGTTCGGCGCCATCCGCGTGCTCACCTGGGCCGGGCTCGCGGCGGCGATCTTCGCCGCGGGCGTGCTGCCCCCTGCCGTCGCGCTGGCGCTGATCGTGGCCGCCTTCACCGTGTTCAACTTCTGCGGCGGCGTCACGACGCTGGCGTTTCAGGATATCGTCGCGCGCATCATCCCTCCCAGGCGCCGCGGCAGCTTCTTCGGCATCCGCCAGTTCGTCGCCGGCCTGCTGGCGTTCGCGGTCGGCGGCACGCTCGTCCGCTGGCTGCTGGGCGAGCGCGGGCCGCTGCCCTTCCCGGCCAACTTCGGCGCGCTGATGCTGCTGAGCCTGGTCTGCTTCGCCGCCGGCATCGCCAGCTTCGCGCTGGTGCAGGAGCCGCCGCAGCTGCGCCTGGGCCAGCGCCTGCGCCTGGTCGAAGGGCTGCGCCGCGCGCCGCAGCTGCTGCGCGCCAACCGCAACTACCGCTGGTTCATCGCCTCGCGGCTGCTCATCCGCACCGGCCAGATCGCCGAGCCGTTCTACATCGTCTACGCCACCGAGCAGCTCGGGCTGCCCGCGGCGGTGGCCGGCGCGTTCGTCTCGGCCTGGGCGCTCGCGGCCGCGCTCTCCAACCTGTTCTGGGGGCGCGTCAGCGACCGCAGCGGCAACCGGCGCCTCATCCTGCTCACCGGCGCGCTGATCGCGCTCGCGCCGCTGCTGATGCTCGCCGGCCCGGCCGCGGTGCGCGCCGCCGGCCTGGGCGAGCTGGCGCTCACCGCCGCGCTCGGCGTGGTGTTCCTGCTGGTCGGCTCGGCCGCCGACGGCAGCGCGATCGCGGGGATGACCTACCTGCTGGAGATCGTGCCCGAGGAGGAGCGGCCGACCTACATCGGCCTCGCCAACACCATCCTCGGCGTTGGCGCGCTGCTCCCGGTGCTGGGCGGGTGGATGGTGGCGCAGCTCGGCTACAGCGTGACGTTCGCGGTGGGCGGCGCGGTGGCTGCGCTGGGGGTGCTGGCGGCCACGCGCCTGGTGGAGACACAGGTGGCTTCGCCCTGAGCGGCGGGCCTCACGGCGCGGCGAGCGCCACCACGAGCGCGATCGCGTGCTGGTCGGTGTGCGAGAGGCTCACCGACAGCTCCCGCAGGCCGAGCTCCTGCGCCCGGGCCAGCGCCGCGCCGCGCAGCGTCAGCGACGGGCGCCCGCTCTTGTCCGCCAGCACCTCGATGTCGGTCCAGGGCAGCGAGCCGCTGTCCGCCCCGCCGAGCCCGCGCAGCCCGACGCCCAGCAGCTTGCCGGTGGCCTCCTTGGCCGCCCAGCGCGCCGCCAGCGAGGTGGTGCGCCGCGCATAGGCCCGGATCTCTGCGGGCGTGTAGATCCGATTCAGGAAGCGGTCGCCCCAGCGCTGCACCGCGCGCTCGATCCGCGCCACCTCGATGATGTCGACGCCGCTGTAGAGCATAGACACAGCTCCGGCGAGGCTCGTGCCGCGCGCCTACTGCCTTCCGACGAGCGAGATCGCCGTGATCTCGGACAGATAGTCGTGGCCGCGGGCCTCGATGTAGATCATCTGGAGGTAGCGGGCCTCGCGCAGCAGCTCGTCGTCGCGCAGCTCGACGTTCAGGTGGTACCAGTGGAACTTCGGCACCGGCCGGTACCAGATGTCGCCGGCCGCCCGGGCTGGCGCGAAGTCGTCGTCGGTGTAGACGCAGAAGCGCCGCGGCTGCTCCCGGTCGGTCGGGCTGGTCGGCTTGTAGACCAGGGTGATCAGGATCGGGCACTCCGAGCCCGCCACGCCCGCCTCCGGGATGGACTGGTCGAGCACGCGCACCCAGGCGCTGAAGCGCAGCGAGGTGAACTCCGAGACGTCCACATCGAGCTGCTGTTGGATGCCGTTGGCGAACGCCCGCTGCTGGTTGCCGTCGCGGCGGATCTGGCCGACGAGGATCTGCTCCGACGGCGAGCAGAGGTCGGGGGTCTCAGGCCGGCATGTCTTCACCACCTGGAAGCGCCCGTTGCGCTCCGCGTCGGTCATGTTCGGCGAGAGCTGGCTCCAGAACTGCTCCCAGGTCAGCGAGCCCGACCCCGGCAGGTAGTGGCCGAAGTCGTCGTACAGCTCGAAGTCGCCGTCGGCGATCAGCTCCCAGCGCGCCGGCAGCGGCCCCTCCAGCATGCCCTCGGCCGAGACCTGCACCAGCTCATCCTCGCTGAGCAGCACCTGCTGGTCGCCGTGCTCGACGATCGCGCTCCCGCGGCGGGCCGCCACCTCGACCTGCAGCGGGGCGCCGGAGGCGGTGGTCGGCGGGAGGCGATTCGGGTCCGGCTGCGGGACGTTGATGCTGTAGCTGCCGCCGGGGGCCAGCCGGATGCGGACGCCGTCGTCGGTCACGACCGTGTAGTAGACATCGCGGTAGGGCTGGTTGTTGGCGATGTCGTAGCGCACATAGCCGGCGCTGTGCCGCAGCACCACCTCCTGCCGCAGGTCGGTCCAGCGGGTGACGCGGTACTTCTCGATCGAGAAGGCGGCGCCCGTCGGGTGCGCCCACAGCTGGATGTGCGTCTGGTCCGGCAGCACGACCGAGGCCACCGGCCCGTACCCGGCCTCGGGCTTGGTCGTGACCTGATACCCCTCCTCGATGTACTGGCAGACGTCCTGGTGGCCGGGGCACGGGTCACGCTCAGGTGGGAGGCGCTCGAGGCTGTTGGCCGTCAGCTCGCCCCGCGCCTGGAGCGTGACGCCGGCGTTGACGTGGCCGCGCAGCAGCGTTCCGCCCTGCGGCACCATCGCCGACGTGTAGTAGCTCCAGCTCCACCAGACGGCGAACGCCACCAGCGCGCAGAACAGCCCGAAGAAGACCAGCAGCGTGATCCAGGCGCTCGTCTCGGGGCGCATGCCGCTCTGCGCGCGGGCCGGTTGTGCGTGCTCTGCCACGGCGGCGTTGCTCCTGTGCTCAGAATACGGGCAGGTAGCGCTGCAGCTCCCACTCCGAGACGAACACCCGGTACTCCTCCCACTCGCGCGTCTTCGCCTCAACGAAGCGCTCGAACACGTGCGGCCCGAGCGCTGCGCGGACGACCTCGTCCCGCTGCAGCTCCTCGAGCGCCTCGCTCAGCGAGCCGGGCAGCACCTCGAACTGCCGGGCGCGCGGGTCCACCTCGAACAGGTCCTCCTCGACCGGGTTGGGCAGCGGGAGCTCGCGCCGGATCCCGTCTAGCCCGGCGTGCAGCATCACCGCGAGCGCCAGGTACGGGTTGCACGACGGGTCGGGGCAGCGCAGCTCGACGCGCGTCTTCTGCGGTCGGGCGGGGTTCACGCGCGGCACGCGCACCAGCGCGGCGCGGTTCGTGCGGCCCCACATCAGGTACACCGGCGCCTCGAAGCCCTGCACCAGCCGCTTGTAGGAGTTCACCAGCGGCGCGAGCACGGCGCTCATGCCGCGCGCGTGCGCCAGCAGCCCGGCGATGAAGTGCCGGCCCGTCTTCGAGAGGCTGTACGGGTCGTTCGCGTCGTAGAACGCGTTGCGGCCGGTCTTGGCGTCCGCCAGGCTCTGGTGCACGTGCATGCCGTTGCCGTTCACCCCGACGATCGGCTTCGGCATGAAGCTCGCATACAGGCCGAGCGACTGCGCCACGGCCTTGAGCGTCGTCCGCGTGGTCACGGTGTGGTCCGCGGTGCGCAGCGCCGGCCCGTAGCGCAGGTCGATCTCGTGCTGACCGGGCGCCCCCTCGTGGTGGGTCTGCTCCACCTGGATCCCGAAGGCCGCCAGCGCGCGGACCATGCGCCGGCGGACGTGGGTGGCGGCGTCGGTGGTCGCGTCGAAGTACCCGGCGACATCGTGCGGGGTGAGCACCGGGCGCCCGTCGGCATCGGTGCGGAACAGGAAGAACTCCATCTCCGGCCCGACCTGGTAGGTGAAGCCGAGCTGGGCCGCCTCCTCGAGCGCCCGCTTGAGCACGTAGCGCGGGTCGCCGGCGAACGGCTTGCCGTCCGGCGTGAACACATCGCAGATCACGCGCGCGGTGGGGAAGCCGGCGGCCTCGTCCCACGGGATCACCGCGTAGGTGTCCAGGTCCGGCACGAGGTACATGTCGGTCTCGCGCCGCTCCGGCCCGAACCCCTCGATCGCCGAGCCGTCGAACCAGACGCCGTGGTCGAGGCAGTCCGGGAACTCGCTGGCCGGGATGGTCACGTTCTTGACCATGCCGACGATATCGGTGAACTGGAGGCTGATGAACTCGACGCGCTGCTGCTCGACGAGCGCGAGCACCTCTTTTGCTGTGCGGGGCATAGTGCTGGTCAGCTCACAGGTTGCAGGTCACTGGCGCTGGTACAGGATCTGGTAGCCGCCGTTGCGGGCGCCGCGCGCCGCCACGCGGTAGCGCAGCACCCCCTCGCTGTCCGTCGCGGCTGTGCCGGAGCGTGTCACCTGCTCGTCCGGCCGGCTGCGGGCGCTCAGCGTCACCTCGCCGTCGTCCAGCAGGTCGAGCCGCAGCTCGCCCTGCTCCGCCTCCAGGATCACGATCACCCGCAGCTCGGCGTCCGGCGCGCCGGTGCGCAGCTCGTGCAGCGCCTCGCCCTCGGCGCTCACGAACGACGCGCTGCGGTTGCCGGCCTCGGGGCTGATGTCCTCGTTCACGCGCTCGCCGGACACGAGCATGCACCCGCTGGCGAGTGCCACAAAGCACGCGCAGAGGGCCAGGCCGAGCAGCAGCCTGAGCGCCGGTCGCGCCTCGGGCCCCGCGCCCCAGCCGAGGGCTCTTCGCTCCATGAGACCCGTCTCTAGACCCCGGCTACCCATACGACTCGGGGCGGCTGTCGGCGTCGTAGGTCTGCTCCCGGGGCACCACCGCCACGCGCAGCGGGCGATGGCTCTCGACCCGCAGCGCGGTGAGGCAGTTCGGGTTCGCGCAGACCACCTCGGCGCCGGTTGTCACGTAGCTGAAGACCGCGAGCCTCTGCTTGCAGACCGGGCAAGTGACCGTCTCGAGTGTCATAGGTGTCTTCCAGTTTCTTGACGTGAGTCGTGATACGGTTCAGCTTCACATAACGTCGGCGGGCGGTGTGGCGCGCTCCAGGTTCGCTGCTTCCCGGCGCCCGCGCGGGCCGGGGGTGCGGAGGGCCGCAGGGTCGCAGCTCCCGCCTACTGAGCGAACAGCGCATCCACGAACGCCTGCGCGTCGAACAGCGCCAGGTCGCCCGGCTTCTCGCCGGTGCCGATGTAGCGGATCGGCCGCTCGATGTCCTGCGCGATAGCGAAGGCGATCCCGCCCTTGGCCGTGCTGTCCAGCTTGGTGACGGCGACGTCGGTCACGTCCACCGCCTCGGCGAACGACTTCGCCTGCAGCACGCCGTTCTGGCCGGTGGTCGCATCGATCACCAGCAGCACCTCGTGCGGCGCCTCGGGGATGCGGCGGCGGATGATGTTGCGGAGCTTCTCGAGCTCGCGCATCAGGTTGGCCTTGGCGTGCAGCCGCCCGGCGGTGTCGACGATCAGCACGTCCACGTCCTGGGCCAGCGCCGCCTCGACGGCGTCGTACACCACGGCGCCCGCGTCGGCCCCCTGGCCGCGCGTGACGACCGGGACGCCCACCCGCTCGGCCCAAATCTCGAGCTGCTCGGTGGCGGCCGCCCGGAAGGTGTCGCCGGCGGCGAGCAGCACCCGCTTGCCGAACTGATTCTTGAGGCGGTGGGCCAGCTTGGCGATCAGCGTCGTCTTGCCGGCGCCGTTGACCCCGACGACCAGGATGACATACGGCCGGGCCTGGGACTGCGGCCGCCCGGCCTGCTCCTGCAGCACGCGCACCATCTCGGCCTTGAGCATGTCGCGCGCCTCGCGGGCGCGCTTCACGCCGTAGCGCACGCAGCGGTCCTTGGTACGGTTCACCAGGTACATGGTCGTCTCGACGCCGACGTCGGCCTGGATCAGCAGCGCCTCCAGGTCGTCCCACAGCTCATCGGTCAGCGGGTCATCGGTGGCGAACAGGCTCGAGATCTGCCCGAAGAACCCCTGGCGGGCCTTGGAGGTCGCCTGGTCGATCTTCTTCTCTTCCTGCTGCGCCTCTTCCTCGGTGCGCGGCGCGTCCTGGCCGCGCCCGAACATGCGCCTGAAGAATCCCATCGTTCTCCTCGAACGCGCGCCTCGGCGCGCGGAATTATCGCATCACAACGCTATTGTACCACGATGTGCGCCCGCGTGTTTGGCCGCCGCCTGGGCGGGCGCGGCGCCGCTCTTCCCGAACGAAGGCGCCCCGGCGATGAGCCGGGGCGCTGCTCCTGCTGGGCTGAGGTGGCGAAGGCCGGGCCGGGGCGCACGTAGCGGCGATGATCCGCCGCCTTCGCCTTCACACAGAGGCGCCCCGGAGCAAAGCTCCGGGGCGTGGCGCGCTGCGCTGTCCCTCCGACAAGTGCGCTACGCTCGTGAGGCGTCCATCGCGAGGCAGCTGGCGACCAGAGCCGCGCCCCAGATGACCAGCAGCGCCGCCGGGAGGGCCGCCACCAGCAGCGCGCTAAACCCAACCCCCGTGAGCACGATCGCTGCGGCGGCGCTCAGCCGGATGCGCCACGCCTGGCCGGCGCCGTGCGAGAGCCAGGCCGGCCGGCGGACTCCAACCGGCCGTTCGGGGGACACCTCGCGCGCAGCCGCCGGTGGTAGCGGGCCGATCGCCTCGTGGTGGGCTGGTGTCGTCATAGCAGTGCTCCTGTGGTTGGCGCCGCTAGCACCGTCGGCTGTCGGTATCATCGCACCGGCAGGTGACAGCCGCCTCAACAGCCGGCGCTGCGCGGATAACAGATGTGTTACTGCCCGAGCTGCGCGCCGCCGGCTCCGACTGGCTGTAGGAGGCGGCACGCGTCCCGCGGTCACCGGCATCGGCGCTTCTGCGGGGGAGTGTGGCGGGCGCGTCCTTCACAGACGCTTGTCTTCCGCAGCGCGGCGGAACGAGGGGGATTCTGAGGTGGCTTCGCCCTACCGGCGGGCGGGCGCAGGGCGAGAAAATGCCGCGCCCGGCGAACAATCCAGGGCGCGGCACATGCGGCATCAGCCCACAGTTGGAGGATTTCACCGGCGACGCGTAACCTATGAGCCCCGGCGAGCGATTTCCCTATAAGGCACTTCCACCACCGTCTTCACTGCTGCCGCGAGGTGCATCAATGATACTAGAGCCATACCGCGTGATCATCGCCACTGCCTACCCCCCGGTCAGCGCCGTTCTGCGGAGGCTCATTACTGCGACCCATCGCACCGCCAATGTCGAGATTGTCACCAGCGGTCAGGCTGCCCTCCAGGCCTACCGCCGTGGCGGTGCCGATGTGATCTTCGCCGACTACAACCTGCCCGAGCTCAGCGGCCTGAGCCTCGTCCGCACGCTCCGGCAGGAAGACCTCGACGTGCCGATCGTTGTGCTGTCGGTCGACCCGTACTGCGAGGAGCAGAGCCTCGACGCGGGCGCCTCGCACTTCCTGGTGAAGCCCTTTGCGATCACGGCGGTCGAGGCGCTGCTCAGCGAGCTGCTGCCGGTGCGCCGGGCACGGGCCTACGGCGAGCGCGCCTGAGGCGCCGGCCGCTCACGCTGTCTCCGGTATCTCGATCGGCAGCCGGACCTCGGCGACGACGCCGCTCCCCTCCCCCTCTGATGTGAGCCGCAGCGAGCCGCCGTGGAGGGCGACGATCCGGCTGCTCGCGAACAGGCCGACGCGCAGCCCCGCGACGGCGTCCTCGCCCTCTGCGCGGCCGTCCAGGCGCTGCTCCAGACGCGCCAGCCGATCGCGCGGGATCCCCGGCCCGTTATCCGCAACGCGCAGCACGACCTGGTGCTCGTCGCGCTCGAGCGTGACCTGAACCACGCCGTTCCCGCGGCGGTACGGCGCAGTGTACTTGAACGCGTTCTCGAGCAGGTACTGCACGACGCGTCCGATCCGCCGCTCATCGCACCGCACCGCCGGCAGGCCATCCGCCACGCTGATGGCCAGGGCGCAGCGGTGGTGCTCGTAGCGCTTCCGCACGTGCTCGGCGGCGCGCGACACCAGCTGCGCCAGGTCGGTGGGCTTGGGCCGGAGCTCGAGCGTCCCGGCCTCCAGCATGGCCGCCTCCAGCAGCGTCTCGAGCAGCTCGTGCTGCGCCTGCAGCGAGGCGTTGATCGCCTGCTGCATGTGCTGCGACGTGTCGCACAGGCCGGCCTCTGTCAGGTCCAGCGCCAGCAGCTCCGCCGTGCCGCGAATCGAGCTGAGGTGATTGCGCACCGCGTGGAGCGTCTCGGCGAGATCGCGGACTCGCTGCTCCGCCGCCCGCGCGATCTGCTCTCGCACCGCCAGCAGCTGGGTCTGCGCAGAGGCCAGGGCGACGCTGTGCTCCTGCACCTGGCGCTCCAGCTCGGCGTTCCTCCCCAGCGAGCGCTGCAGCGTCTGGTTGAACAGCGCGGCGCCCACCGCCAGCAGCGCGGTGGTCGTCCAGAGGGATGCGCTTCCGAAGAGCAGGAAGTGGCCGACTGCGGCGAGCGGTGCGCCGCTTGCGAACGCGCCGGCCGCCCGCACGCCGATCTGAAGCCCGCAGGCCCAGACGCCCGCCCGCGGGCTCACGAACAGGGCGGCGAGCACCACCGGGATGAGCGGGTCGTACAGGCCGGGAGACTGGTCGAGCGCGAGCAGCTGCTCGGCCTGCCCTGCAAGCAGCGTGATGCCGATCACCGCCGCCGACGCCAGGAGGACAGCGCGGGGACTCTGCAGCCAGAGGGCCAGCGCGGTGACGCCAATCAGGCTGAGCAGCAGCGCCTGGACTGCGGGCTCAGTCGTGCCGAGGAAGGTCTGGGTGGCCAGCAGCAGCGAGAGGAGAACGGCCACTGCCAGGGCGTGGTTGCGCGTTCGTTCCCGTGCGGCCGTCGGATCGCTGAAGCGTAGCCACTCCCACGCGCTGCCGAGCCGGCGTACAGGAGCGATAGCCACCGCGGCGAGCAAGCCGGTGCTGCTGGGCGTCTGCGGATGCTGGGTCGTCATAGAGCTGTCCCCGTGGCGTGCCGACCGATAAAGAGGTTTAATGTGAGTGAAAATGCCACAGCCCTATTACCACAGTGCAACCAGGAGCATTACAGATACGGCGTGCGGAAGCCCTCCCCCAGCTTCGCCGCTGGGCAGGCGTGCGAGCGGCCTGCCGGCGGCCTTTCGCCGGAGGAGTGGCCGCGGCGTGCTATAGTACTAAGCCCGACGAACTGCTCTCTCGCCGGCGAATACCAAGGAGCTTGACCATGTCTGCCACTGCCGATCTGGACGCCCTCCTGGGCTCGGCCGACGCGCTCTACGACGTGCGCTCGCGGGCACCCGGGCCGCAGGGGACGCTGCCGCTCACCGAGGAGATGCTGCTCAACTCGCCGAGCGGCGACCTGTTTGCGCTGAGCCAGAACGTCGGGATGGGCTGGAGCCCGTCGGAGCTGCTCGGCGCGCAGGTGCTGCTGCTCAGCACGCAGGGCGGCATCCGCGCGCCGGAGGGGACGCCGATCGCGCTCGGCTACCACACCGGGCACTGGGAGATCGGGCTGCTGATGAAGGCGGCCGCGGAGGAGCTGCGGCAGCGCGGCGCGCTTCCGTTCGCCGGCTACGTCTCCGACCCGTGCGACGGGCGCAGCCAGGGCACCGATGGGATGCTCGACAGCCTGCCGTACCGCAACGACGCGGCGATGGTGTTCCGGCGCCTGATCCGCTCGCTGCCGACCCGGCGGGCTGTGATCGGCGTGGCGACCTGCGACAAGGGGCTGCCGGCGATGCTGATGGCGCTGGCCGGCGCGCCCGACCTTCCGGTGGTGCTGGTGCCGGGCGGCGTGACGCTGCCGCCGGAGCAGGGCGAGGACGCCGGCACGATCCAGACGATCGGAGCGCGCTTCGCCCACGGCGAGATCACCATCGAGGAGGCGGCGGCGCTCGGCTGCCGGGCCTGCGCCTCGCCGGGCGGCGGGTGTCAGTTCTTCGGAACGGCGGCGACGGCGCAGGCGGTGGCTGAGGCGCTCGGGCTCACCCTCCCCCACGCGGCGCTCGCACCGTCGGGCCAGCCGATCTGGCTCGAGACAGCGCGCGCCTCGGCGCGCGCGGCCCTGCATCTGCTCGAGCGCGGCATCACCGTGCGGGACATCCTCACCCCGCAGGCCATCCGCAACGCCATGGTCGTGCACGCCGCGATGGGCGGCTCGACCAACCTGCTGCTGCACATCCCGGCCATCGCGCACGCCGCCGGGCTGCCGCGCCCGACCGTCGACGACTGGATCGCGGTCAACCGCAGCGTGCCGCGGCTGGTGGACGTCCTGCCCAACGGCCCGCGCAACCACCCGACGGTGCAGCTGTTCCTCGCCGGCGGCGTGCCGGAGGTGATGCTGCACCTGCGGCGGCTCGGCGTGCTCCACGAGGAGGCGATTACCGCCACCGGCCAGCCGCTCGGCGCCGTGCTGGACTGGTGGGAGCGCTCCGAGCGGCGCGCGCGCCTGCGCGACCTGCTCGCCAGCCGCGACGGGGTAGACCCCGACGACGTGATCATGAGCCCGGAGCGGGCGCGCGCCAGGGGCCTCACCAGCACCGTCACCTTCCCGCGCGGCAACCTGGCGCCGGACGGGTCGGTGATCAAGAGCACGTCGATCGACCCGCGCGTGGTGGACCCGGACGGGGTGTACCGCAAGCTGGGCCGCGCGCGGGTCTTCACCCGCGAGCGCGACGCGGTGCGGGCGATCAAGAGCAACGGGCCGGATCGGGTGCGGCCCGGCGAGATCATCGTGCTGATCTGCGGCGGGCCGATGGGCACCGGGATGGAGGAGATCTACCAGGTGACGTCGGCGCTCAAGCACCTGAGCTGGGGCCGCGAGGTCGCGGTGATCACCGACGCGCGCTTCTCGGGCGTGAGCACCGGCGCGTGCATCGGGCACGTCGGGCCGGAGGCGCTGGCCGGCGGCCCGATCGGCAAGGTGCGCGACGGCGACCTGATCCGCATTGTGGTGGACCGGGTCAACCTCATGGGCAGCGTGGACCTGGTGGGCGAGGGCGATGTGGAGTTCGGCCCGGAGGAGGGCGCGCGGGTGCTGGCCTCCCGGCCGCCGCGCCCCGACCTGGCGCCGCACCCCGCGCTCCCGGACGACACGCGGCTGTGGGCGGCGCTCCAGCAGCTCGGCGGCGGCACGTGGGGCGGCTGCGTCTACGACGTGGACGCGATCATCAGCGCGCTCCGGGGCTAGCCGGGGCTGCGCGCCGCGGCTCACGCAAGCGCGACCAGCAGCTCGCGCAGCGCGGCATCGCTGCCCGCCAGCCTGAAGGCGTCGAAGCGCTGCACGAGCGCCGCGCCCCGGGCGCTCAGCGTGTACACCCACAGCGCGGCCGGCTCGGCGACGACGAACGAGCGCAGGCCGAGCGCGCGGGCGTAGCGCTCGGCCTGGCCCGCGGCGCGCCGCAGCTCCTCGTCGCCGGCGATGCGCCGCTTGTTCTCGAACAGCGTCAGGGGCCGCTCGCAGCCCGGGGCGAAGACCAGCAGGTCGATGAAGCCGCGCGTCGCGCGGCCGCTCCCGCTCACCGAGCAGCGCTCCTGGCGCTGGCAGGCCCAGCCCCAGCTGCTCAGCATGGGCACGAGGACCGCGTCCTCGAGCTGCTGCTCGCTCGGCTGCCAGACGGCCGAGCTAGGCCCGCCGCCCTCCAGCACCCGCTCGAAGAACAGCCGCAGCAGCCCGGCGGGCAGGAACCCGCACGCGCGGGCGATCTCGTCGCCGCCGCGCAGCGCGAGGTACGTCGGCAGCGCCCAGACGCTGAACTGCTCGGCCAGCAGCCGGCTCTCGTCCGCGTCCACAGCGACGCAGCGCACCCGGCCGGCGAAGTCCGCGGCGGCGCGCTCCAGCTCCGGGCCCGCCGCCTGGCACACCTCGCAGGACGCGGCGCGGAAGAACGCCACGGCCGGGGTGCGCGCCTTCAGCGCCAGGCGGTTGAAGCTCGTTTCGTCGGCGAGGATGAGGGTCACGCAGCGATTATAGCACCGGCCGCTAGCCCTTGTCCCGCCCGTGGGCGAACGCCGGCGGGTAGGTGGCCTCGACGGCGGTGAAGGGCTCGAGGATGCGGTAGGTGTGACTCGCGCCCCTCGGCACCACCCACGAGTCGCCCGGCTCGAGCAGCACCGTCTGGCCCGCGAGGCGCAGCTCGGCGCGCCCGGCGATCACGAACCCGACGGTCTCGTAGTCGCGGCTGGCCTCGGGCTTCGCGTCGCCCGGCTGCTCCTCCTCCCACATGCGCATGGCGACGCTCTTGCCCGACGCGAGGTACTTCTGCCCCATCTCGCCATGCGGCGAGTAGCGCGAGCTGACCTTGATGACGGTCGTGTCCGGCATGGCTCTGCTCCCTTCGCTCAACTCCCGCCGGAGGGTTGCAGGGAGCGTGCCACCGCGAGGGCTGCTGACGACGGGCCGCCGCCACTCTCTCGCCGCCGGCCGCCGGCGCGCTCGGGCTACGTGCTCTCCTGAAGGATCGCCCGCAGCTCATCGTCCGGCGCGGGGCGCGCCCCATCGCGGGCCACCACCCAGCCGCCGATCCGGTTGGCGAAGCGGGCCGCGTCGGCCAGCGCCTGCTCCAGCCCAAGCTGCGCCGCCCTCCCGTAGAACAGCCGGGCGAGGAACGCGCCGTCGAAGGCGTCGCCGGCGCCGGTGGTGTCGACGACGTTGGCGGGGGAGGTCGGGTAGTGGTGCGCGTGGCCGTCGGCGGCGACGAAGCACCCCTCGCTGTCGAGCTTCAGGGCGATGATCGCGCCGGGGTAGAGCTCGCGCAGCTCGGCGGCGATCGCCTGCGGGTCACGCTCGCCCGTGAGCGCCTCGCCCTCGTCGCGGTTCGGGAACAGGATGTCCACCGGCAGGCCGGCCGTGTAGCGCCGGAACCGGTCGTGGCCAAGCTCGCGGATCATCTGGAAGGAGGCCGGGTCGAACGAGACCGTGGCGCCGGCCTCCTTGGCGATCTGCGCCGCGCGGATCGCCGCCTGCCGCGGCGGGTCGGTGAAGATCGACCAGGCGGTGATGTGGACGTGGCGCGCGGCGCGCAGCGCCTCGACCGGCAGGTCCTCGGGGAGCAGCTGGAAGTCGGCGCCCTGGTTGGTGACGTGGCTGCGCTGGCCGGCGCGGTCGATCAGCGCCAGGATCACGCCCGTGTCGCGCAGCGCGGTGCGGTGGATGTGCAGCTCGACCCCCTCCCCAGCCATGCTCTCCACCACCAGGTCGCCGAAGACGTCCTGGCCCACGGCGCCGACGAAGCCGGCCGGGGCGCCGGAGCGGGCGATCCAGACGGCCACGTTGGCGGCCGAGCCGCCGGGCGCGAGCTGGATCCGGCCGGTGGTATCGCCGCCCGGCAGCAGGATGCCGTCCGGCTTGACGAGCACATCCCAGACGAGGTCGCCGACGGCGATGATGGGCTTGCTGACGCTCATTGATCTCTCCTTGCGGTGCGTTGCCGGAGGGGCATTGTACTGCATTGCGGGCGCGAGAGCGCAGAGCACCGCTGCGCTCCCGCGCCCTTTCGGCGGGGGCTGCGGCCCCTCGGGCCCCCTCGGTCGGGGTGACACCCCGCGCCCCTTCGGCGGGGGCTGAGCCAGGAACATCTGGCAGTTTGCAGCGTGTGCGTGATGCGAGGCGGGCTCTGCCCCCTCGCGCTCCCCTACGCATTTCCTCGGTCGG
>CALJIC010000184.1 GCA_937974195.1 uncultured Roseiflexaceae bacterium
TACGAGCTGTCGAAGCTGCTGTGCCGGAACAAGGTCGCTGCGGTCTCGATGAGCGAGGCCCTGAAGGCGGGGACGGAATAGAGCAAGCTCAGGTGGATCTGGATAGAAGCTCTTCCTTTCACATCCACCACCGCGGCCTGCGCCTCAATTGGCCGCGGCAGCCTCAGGGAGCCCGCCGCGGCCGTTGGTCACTGGTTCACAGCAACATCCTCACTCTCCTCATGGGTGTCGCGCTAACGCAACTCCCGAAGTACGCCGCTGGGCACAGGTCGAAAACCATGCCGAGTCAGGTTGCCGGCAGCGGGCGTGGGGCGGGGAACGCATCGCCCGTACCTGCGTGCCTGGCATGCAGCGATGGCACTCTCGGTGCTGGCAGCTGTCGGCTTTAGAGATGTCCAACAGGGCGCTGGTCCCTTTGGCGGGGAGCGCGAGGGGAGAAGCTCGCTCGCATGCCTGCCCACCACGCAACAAGGGCCAGCTTCGGGGACAGTAGCGCCCCGCTCGCAAATAAGAAGGTCGCGTGCTTGACCAGAGCCGTCTGGAGATCCTGGCATCCGAAGTCGATCGGCACGAGGCGCACCGCAGCGGGCATCTGCATGTTGGGAGCGACGCCCGCGAGGCGCCGATGGCCGCGACGAACTTGACGGATAGAACCCGCCTAAGAGCTCGCACTCAAATGCGGCGACTTGACTTTCCAATCAGACGCACTATAATCATGACTAACATCTTGATGACCAAATATGTATTTTGGTCATCCAGTTCTACCCAGGACGAGCAGTGGCACATCAGCAGCAGGAGACGCGCCTCAGCCCGCATGAGCGCCTGGAGCGCGCGCACCGCATCCTCGACGCGGCCGCCGCCCTGGTGCTGCGCTGGGGCTATAACAAGACCACCATCGACGACATCGCCCGCGAGGCCCGTGTCGGCAAGGGCACGATCTACCTGCACTGGAAGACCCGCGAGGCGCTGTTCCAGACGCTGCTCCGGCGCGAACAGCTTACGCTCGCCCAAGATTTCCAGCAGCGTATTGCCGCCGACCCCGAAGGCGCGCGCCTCGGCAACCTGATCAAGCACACGACGCTTGCGATGCTGCAGCGCCCGCTGCTGAAAGCCGTCGTGCTGCGAGATGCCAGCGTACTCGGCAAGCTGGTGGAGCAGGAGCAGAGCACCGCCGTCTTCGGCACGAAGCTCGACGGGTTTCACCACTACCTCGCCTTCCTGCGCGAGCGCAACCTTGTGCGCAGCGACCTCGATGAGCGGACGCTGGTCCACATCCTGGCCGCCGTGACGATGGGCTTCTTCGTCGTGCAGCCCACCCTGCCGGCAGAGCTCGCCTGCAGCGACGAGGAGCTCGGCGAACGAATTGCCCTCACCGTACGCGGCGCCCTGGAGCCGGCGCGCGCCATCTCGGCCGAGGAGCTGGCGGAGGCGTCGCGAGCCTTCCTCGACTACACGAGCCAGGTCGCGGCCGCGCTCCAGACGCAGCTGCAGCAGGAGCTTGGCGCCTGACACACCAGGCGAGGAGAACAGCAATGAGCATCGCTATCGCCGTGTCCGGCCTGGTAAAGCGTTTCGGACGCACCCGCGCCCTCGACGGGCTCGAGCTGACCGTGCACTCGGGCGAGGTCCATGGCTTCGTCGGCCCCAATGGCGCCGGCAAGACCACCACCCTGCGCATCCTGCTCGGCCTGCTGCGCGCCGACGCCGGCCAGGTACGGCTGCTCGGCGGCGACCCTTGGCATGACGCGGTCGCGCTCCACCGCCGGCTGGCCTACGTCCCCGGCGACGTCACGCTCTGGCCCTCGCTCACCGGCGGTGAGATCATCGACCTGCTCGGCCGGCTGCAGGGCGGGCTCGACCCACGCCGCCGCGCCGCGCTGCTTGAGCGCTTCGACCTCGACCCGCGCAAGCGGGCGCGCAGCTACTCCAAGGGCAACCGCCAGAAGGTCGCCCTCATCGCGGCACTGGCCTCCGAGGCCGAGCTGCTCATCCTCGATGAGCCGACCTCCGGCCTCGATCCGCTGATGGAGGCCGAGTTCCAGGCCTGCATCCGCGAGGAGCAGGCCCGCGGCCGCACCGTGCTGCTCTCCAGCCATATCCTGGCTGAGGTGGAGGCGCTCTGCGACCGGGTGAGCATCATCAGGGCGGGGCGCACGGTGGTGAGCGGGACGATCGCCGAGCTGCGCCGGCGCACCCACACGACGATCAGCGCCGAGCTCGTGGCTCCGCCACCCGGGCTCGCGGCCACGCCAGGGGTGCGCGACCTCACGGTTGACGGCACGAGCGTGCGCTTCACGGTTGACGGCGAGGGGCTGGAGCAGGCGCTGCGGCTGCTCGCGAGCGCCGGCGTGCGCAGCCTGACCAGCCAGCCGCCCACTCTGGAGCAGCTGTTCCTGCACCACTACACCGGCGGCGCGCACGAGCAGGAGGTCGCCCATCATGAAGCCGTCTGATCTTGCCGGCACGACCACCCTGCTCCGCCTCACGCTGCGGCGCGACCGCTGGCTACTGCCGCTGTGGGTGCTTCTGCCGGCGCTGCTCATCTGGGGGCAGCTGAGCTTCCTGGCGGCGCTGCCCGACTGGCAGGGCTTTCTGCGCGAGCTGACCACCAACCCGCTCACGAGTGCCTGGCTCGGGCCGGTGGTGCCGCTAAGCGTGGCTGGGGCGGTGCTCTGGCGCGGCGCCATCCAGGGCGCGATCGTGCTGATGCTCGGCGCGCTGCTGACGGTCGTCCGCCACACCCGCGCCGAGGAAGAAGCCGGCCGCAGCGAGCTGATCCGCGGGCGAGCGGTGGGCCGCCTCGCGCAGCTGAACGCGGCGCTGGCGCTCGCTCTGGCGGCGAGCCTGGCGGCCGGGCTGCTCGTCAGCGCCGTGTCGGTCGGCGGCGGGCTGCCGGCAGAGGGGGCCGTGGTGCTGGGGCTGACACTCGCTGTCGCCGGGTGGCTGATGGCGGGCTTGGGAGCCCTGGGCGCACAGCTGCTGGGCAGCGCGCGCGCCGCTCGCGGGGCCGGCCTGGCGCTGGTGGCGGCGTCGCTGGTGACGATGGTGCTGAACCACGCGGGCGGCGGGTACACCGGCTGGGCCTGGCTCTCGCCGCTCAGCTGGTATCGGGTCACCCGCCCCTTCGCCGGCGATGATGGCAGGGCGATGCTCGTCCTGGCCGCCCTCAGCGCGGCGCCTATCGGCGTGGCCTATGTGGTAGCGGCGCGGCGCGACCTGGGCGGAGGGCTCTGGCAGGAACGCCCGGGGCCGGCGACGGCGGCGCCGGGGCTCCGCAGCCCGCTCGCCCTGGCCTGGCGCCTGCAGCGCGGCCTGACCATCGGCTGGGCCATCGCGCTGGGCCTGGTCAGCGCGGCAGCCGGCGCGATTGTGCCGAGCGTCTCGTCTGATATCGGCACGATGCTGTCCACGCTCTGGCCGGAGCGCTGGGTGCGCTTCGTCGAGGCCGTGGGCAGCCAGGAGGCCTTTCTGGCGGTCTCGCTCTACATCCTGCTCATCCTGGTGAGCGGCTACGGCATCAGCGCCGTGCTGCGCCTGCGCGATGAGGAGCAGGCGCAGCGCGCCGAGCTGCTGCTGGCCCGGCCGGTCAGCCGGAGCCAGTGGATGGCTAGTCACGTGCTGATCGGCGCCGCGGGAGCCGCCGGCATATTGCTCGCGGTCGGGCTGGGCGCCGGGCTCGGCTGGGGCCTCGCTGTGGGCGATCTCGGCGCCACACTGCCCCTGGCACTCGGGCTGAGCGTGGCGAAGATTCCTGTCGCCTGGGTGCTGGTCGGGGCTGCGGCGTTGGCGTATGGGCTCCTGCCGCGCTGGGCAGCGGCGGCGAGCTGGGGCGTGCTGGGGGCGCTGGTGCTGCTCGAGCTGCTCTGGGAGGCGCAGCTGGTAAGCTGGTCGATGCTGCTCGCGAGCCCCTTCGCCTACGCCCACTACACGATCCCGCCCAGGGAGCTGGCCATCTCGCCGCTGCTCGGGCTGGTTGCGCTCGCGGGGATGCTGGCCGCGATCGGCGGGCTCGGCTTCCGGCGCCGCGACCTCAGCTGAACAACAGTCGCCCTCAAACAGCGTAGCGCGCTGCGTGCTCGACCGGCTGCGGCATGGGCTCTCGGCGGGCATGCGCTTGAGGAGTCTGCGCCCATTCCTCCGCGCGCCCACCAGCCCGGCAGCACCCTGAAAGGAGTCTTGGTGAGTGACCGCCTGACGCGGCTGCCGCCTGGGCTGGAGCGCTCCTGCGTGATTTGAGCGCCCTGATGCCCTGGCTTGCTTCGCTGGCGACCACAGAGCACCTGCGAGCCTACGCCGCTGCCATCCGTGACACAGCCCGCTGCTGGCCGTAGAACCCAGGCTCAGGGACATCACGCTGCGATCATCACCGGCTCAGACGCATGTACAGCTGCGGCTCGGCTCTCATTCTTTGGCACGGGCCATGCGCTCTGTCAGGTCGAACGGGGGAACCTGGAATAAGCGCTTCCACCACACCACGACGTGCGAGCGGCAGCCTCGGCAGCGATCGGTGCCTGGGTCAGCGTGTTACACTTTCCGCAGGCGAGACTCCCGAGGACGAGATGGACACAGCGCACCGCACCATCATCCATCTGGACCTGGATGCGTTCTTCTGCGCGGTTGAGGAGCAGCGCGACCCCTCCCTGCGCGGTCGCCCCTTTGCGGTCGGCGGCCGGCCGGAGCGCCGCGGGGTGGTGTCGTCGGCCTCCTACGCGGCGCGCCGGTTTGGGGTGCGCTCGGCAATGCCGATGGCTCAGGCGCTGCGGCTCTGCCCCGAGCTGATCATCGTGCCGCCGAACTTCCCCGCCTACCGTGCGGCGTCCCAGCAGGTGATGGCCCACCTCCGCGCGCTCACCCCGCTCGTCGAGCAGCTCTCGATCGACGAGGCGTTCCTCGATGTCACTGCGCTCCACCAGCCGGGCGAACGGCTCGCTGCCGAGCTCCAGCGCACCATCCGCGACGAGCTCGGGCTGTCGTGCTCGCTGGGGGTGGCGACGAACAAGCTGGTCGCCAAGATCGCCACCGATGTCGGCAAGAGCCTGGTGCGCAGCGGCGCGATGCCGCAGGCGATCTGTGTCGTTCCTCCTGGCGAGGAGGCCGCGTTTCTGGCACCACTCCCGACGACAGCGCTGTGGGGTGTCGGTCCGAAGACTGCCGAGAAGCTCGCCAGCCTGGGCATTCACACCATCGGCGCGATTGCCGCCTGGCCGGCTGAGGATCTGGAGCGCCGCCTGGGGCAGCACGGGAAGGACCTGGCGCGCAGGGCACGGGGGATCGATGACCGTCCGATTGTCACCGAGCACGCCGCCAAGTCGATCTCGCAGGAGACGACCTTCGCCCGTGACGTGACCGACCAGGCGCGGCTGGAGCGGACGCTGCGCGAGCAGGCGGGCAAGCTGGCGCAGAAGCTGCGACGCAAGGACGTGCTGGCAGCGACGGTGAAGCTGAAGATCCGCTGGCCGGACTTCACGACACCGACGCGGCAGCTGACGCTGGCGCAGCCAACCGACGAGCCAGAGGTGATCGCCGATGCGGCGCTGCGGCTGTTTCGCCAGGTCTGGCCACGCGGGCAGGCGGTGCGACTGATTGGGGTCGGCGTGAGCGGGCTGCGCTCAGTGCCTCGCCAGCTGAGCCTGTGGGATGCCCCTGCTGCGCCAACGCCGGTGGAGGCGGCGCGACAGCAGCGGATGCAGGCGGCGCTGGCTGCCATCCAGGAGCGCTTCGGCATCGGGGTGGTGCGGCGCGCGAGCGAGCTTGAGGAGCCATGAGAGTGGTGGTCTGCATCCCATGCCCAGAGAGCGCTCGCCCGCCAACTCGGCCAGCGTCAGAGTGGAAATCGGTCGGATAAGGAGGTCGGCTGCACGCGGGTGTTCGGCCGACCGAGGGGAAGACCGCGGCGCCTACTCGGCAAAGAGTTCGGCCAAGACCGCCAATACCTTCGCCTGAGTGGCCGGTGTGATGCGTCCAAGGTATGTGACCAGCCGGCGTTTGCCGACGGTTCGGATCCGATCGAGCACGATGTGCGCGTCCTTTCCGGCGAAGCGGGTCGCCACACGTGTTGGACAAGCACGCGCTTTGGTGGTCATGGGCGCGACGATCACGGTCTGGATGTAGTCATTCATCTCAACGGGCGAGATGATCAGACAGGGGGCGGGTTTTCTGAATCTCCACGCCGACGGTCGGGTCGAGAGTGACAGGTCGAGTGACGAGGTAGCCGTCAAAGCGCTTCACTCCCACATCCACTCGGCCCAGCCAACACGTGGCGCCGAGGTGGAGCGCACGATGAGTTGGTTGCCCTGCACTTCGAGTTCAATCGCATCGGTCAGGCCGATCTGGTCTCGCACAACCTTGGGAATGCCGTGGGAGTTGCCAATCCTGACGAAACAGGGCTTGATCACAGTGCTCATCTTAGAAACCCTTTCGGCGACGGTGACGATATTCGAAGAGGGTGTCAACTGAGATCAAGACCTGTCGCCTGAAGGCAACCGCTTGCCCTCATCGCTCAGTGCAGGCGACGCGGGCGACAGCGATAGGTCCGCCACCCGCGTCGCCTTGGTATCGAACCCGTTGCGCTCGTGGCCCTCACACGCCGCTTTCGGTCGCCTCAGTCGTGGCGCTACTCGGCGTGGGAGAAGGGCCTCCCTAGCCTCAGACCCTCGCCCGGTAGGTGCAGCTGCACCCCCACACGCACGCCCAAGCCGGACGGCGCTGCCGCGGGCACGGAGCCATCGTCCACCATCAGCGGCAGGAAGATCATGATGCGCGGCTCGACCGTCAGCTCCACCC
>CALJIC010000185.1 GCA_937974195.1 uncultured Roseiflexaceae bacterium
GTCGGTTGGCTGCTCATGAGAACCTCCACTGGCTGACATGCTTCCAGAACAGTTGACATCTCCTGTCCGCCAAGGAGGGCTAAAGTTCAAGCTTTATCAGAAGGCGTATGCTTCCAAGCACAAACTGCTACTTGATGCTATCTCTACTTGAGGCTCAGCGCCCCTGAGCTTCCGCTCGAAGCGCCGCACCCACCAGCACGATGCTCAGCGGGCGCGCGTCCCCCGGCGCGCGCTCGGCGGGCGCCCGGAGGACCAGGCGGTGCTCGCCGGGGACCAGGAGCAGCCTGAGCGCACGCGGGGTGGTCTCGACGCCGACGCGCCACACCCCGAGATCAACGCCGTCGAGCGCGATGCGCACATCGCGCGGCCGCGCGAACGCCTGCGCCGCCAGCTCGAGCGCCACCGCCTGCGGCGCCTCGGTCGGGTTGACCAAAACGATCTCGCCCTCGGCGCGCATCCAGCGCCAGTGCCGCTCGCCGTCGCGCTCGCGCTCGTTCCAGCCGCCGCCGAAGTACGCGAACGGGCGCACCGGCGCGTCCGGCACGCGGTAGGCGCTGAGCCGCCCGTCGGCGTAGACCGGGGCGACGCCCGGCAGCACCTGGTTCAGCGCCGCCTGCATCGCGCGGCGCCGGCGCTCCGTCAGGGCGTCCCAGTGGACGACGACGTGCCGGATCGCGTAGGTGTTCAGCGCGACGAGCGCGTCGTCCGGGCCGGCGGCGAGCAGCGGGCTCTCGTCGGGCGCGCCGCGCCACAGCTGGCGCACGCCCGGCGCCTCGTCGGCGAAGGTGTAGACCGGCAGGCGCGAGACGAAGCCGCCGAGGATCGGCCGCTGGTGGACCAGCTGGGCCTCGAGCGAGGCGGGCGACTCCTGGCGCGGCGGCAGGTCGGCGAGCGCGCCCTCCGCGCCGCGAAGCTGCCAGTAGTACGGGTGCGGCTCGGAGCGCAGCAGCGGCCAGGCCGGCGGGAGGTACTCGGCGGCGAGCAGCGCGGCCACCAGCCCCACGAGCAGCGGGCGCCGGCGGGCGGGGAGGCGCGCCAGCAGCCCGCGCAGCCCGAGCGCGGCGAGCGGCGCCAGCATCAGCACCGTGATCACCACGAAGTGGCTCGGGCGGCGCGCGATATCCACGCCCGGCAGGCCGGACAGCAGCGCGTAGGGCAGTGGCACGCCCGTGCGGAGCGCCCCGACCTGCAGCTCCGGGCCGAGCGCCAGGGCCAGCGCCGCCAGCCCGATCGCTCCCCACCGCCAGCCCGTCTCCGCCCGATGTGGCGCCTCATCGGGGTCCGCCGCGCGGCGCACCGGGAGAAACGCCAGACACGCCAGCGCGATCGCCGTGTACCCGAGCGAGACGTTCCAGGCGGCGATGTAGGGGTGCCACCCCCGCACGAGGCGTTCGACCGCCTCGCCCCACAGCGGGTGCAGCCCGCTCGGCAGGAAGAAGTCGTACAGGTTGGCGGAGTGGATCTTGACCAGATCGAGACCTTCGTCGCCCGCCCCCTCGTCTGCGGGCCGCTCGTCGCCGAGAGGCTCGGCGGCGGCCGTCGCCCCGGCGCCGCCGGCGACATCGCGCAGCGCCGGGGCGAGGATCGGCAGCAGCAGCAGCGCGCCGATGGCCCCCGCCAGGATCAGCTGCGCGGCGACAGCGCGCCGGGCGGGCCACGAGCGGGCGGCGGCCAGCCAGATCAGCGCGAACAGCGCCGTGTAGACGGCGAAGAAGAGCAGGTAGTACCAGCTCGTGTAGCCGATCAGCGCCAGGAACAGCCCGGCCAGCAGCGCGTCGCGCCGGCGCAGATCCTCGGCCGCCCGCAGCAGGAAGAGGGCGTAGAAGGCGCACCACTGGAGGGCGACCTGCTCGAGCTGGCCGTCCCAGGCCTTCGTCAGATGAAACGGCGAGAAGGCGAAGATCGCGCCGCCGACGAACGCCGCCAGGCGGCTTCCGCTGACGCGGAGCGCCAGCAGGTAGGCGCCGAGGCCGCACAGGACGAAGGCGGCCAGCAGCGCGGCGTTGTAGCCGGCCACCGGGCCGAACAGCGCCGTCACCGGAAGGGCGAGCAGCCCGTTGCTGGCGTTGAGGGTCTGGAGGTACAGCCCGGTGCCGTGCGGGTGGTAGAGGAGCGTGGTGTAGAACGGGCTCTCGAGCCCGGCCAGCGCCCGCTGGACCCACCACAGGTTCCAGACGTTCTGCCAGGCGTCGACCTGCGCCACCGGGCCGCCGGGCAGGGCGCCGGCCAGCCGTGGGAGCACCGGGGCGAACACCGCGAGCGTGAGCGCAAGGTAGCCGAACGTGGGCAGAAGGAGCGATTGCACGTACCGGTTACGTTGGCGCGTCATGCGTTCGTGGCTTCCTACGACACGGCTCCGGCGCGGTCTGTCGCGGTCCGCGCGCCGTCACTCTGTCACGAGGGGCTTGCGGGCCACAACCAGGAGCATGGAGCGCGCCGGCGCCAGCGCGCGGGTCGCGCCCCACAGCGCGGCCTTCACGAGCCAGCGGTGCGGGGCGCGCAGCAGCCGCTCCGGCTCCAGCCCGACGCGCTCCCAGGCGTCGCCGTAGACCTTGCGCTCGACGGCCAGCCCGGCGCGCTCGAGCATCCACACCAGCTGGCGCATGGTGTACAGCCGGCTGTGGGTGTAGTAGCGCGCCTCGTCCTTCAGCGCGGCCCAGCGCTCGAATTCGTCGTCGTGCTCGAAGGGCCGTAGCAGCACGATGTCGCCGAGGGTCCGCAGGCGGCTCTTGAGGTAGAACTGGTTGGGCGTGGTGAGGATGAGGTAGCCGCCGGGCACGAGCAGATCCCCGATCGTCGCCAGCGCATCCACCGGCGGGTTCGCCAGGTGCTCGATCACCTCGGAGAAGAAGATCAGGTCGAACGACTCGGGCGGGTACGGCGCTGGCTCGCTGTCGATGTTCCAGCGGCGCACCTCGACGCCCAGCCGGCGCCACAGGTCGGCGCGGTGCTCGGGGAACAGGTCGGTGCCGCTGACGCGGTAGCCGGCGCGCACGAGGGCCTCGGTGAAGAGGCCGGGGTTCACGCCGATCTCCAGCACCCGGCTCCCCGCGTCGACGGGGATAGCCGCCAGCAGCATGTGGAAGCGGTGCCGGTGCAGGCGGAAGTAGTCGCGCTTGCCGTCGGGCGGGATGTTGTCGCCGACGGCGCGCAGGATTCGCTGGATCTGGCGGTCGAGGAGCACGTGGGCCTCGGCAGTTCTCTTCAGGGTTTCAGCGAGGCGTCTGGCGAACGACGTCTCTTTTTATGTCACGCTCGGCTCGAGAGCGCCCGGATTGTACCACGTCTACACCGCCGCGATATCGATGTCGCTGAGCGCCGGGGCCTCCGCCACCGCCCTGCAGAGCGCCTGCAGGCGCGCGGCGCGGCGGGCGTAGGTGTGCTCGCGGACCCGCTCGGCGGCGCGCCGCCCGAGATCCTCGCGCAGCGCCGGGGCCGCGGCGAGGCGCACCAGCGCATCCGCCAGCGCCCGCCGGTCGCCGCGCGGCACGTGCAGCGCGCCGTCGCCCGCGGTGATCTCGCGCAGGGCCGGGAGGTCCGGGCAGACCACGGCGCGCGCCATGGCCATGTACTCGAAGAGCTTGAGCGGTGAGGCGGTGACGTCGGTCACGGTGTCCGGCACGGCCAGGATATCGGCGGCGGCCAGGAAGGCCGGGATGCGCTCGGGCGGCTGGGAGCCGGCGAAGGTCACCCGCGCCGCAATGCCGAGCCGCTCGGCCTGCGCCGCGAGCGCCGCCCGCTCCTGCTCGCGGCCGCCGACCAGCACGGCGCGCAGGTCCGGGCGCTCGCGGGCCGCCGCCGCCAGCGCGTCGAGCAGCAGGTCGAGGCCGCGGTAGCTGAAGGTGAGCCCGGCGTAGACCACGATCGTCGCCTCGGGCGGCAGGCCCAGCGCCGCGCGGGCCGCATCGCGATCCTGGGGCGCGTAGCGCGCCGCGTCGTAGGCGTCGGGCAGCACCGCGACCTCACGCGCGTCGCGCAGGCCGTCGCGCACGAGCTGCTCGCGGAACGCGGCGGTGAGCGACGCGAGGGCGGCCGGGCGGGTGAGCACGATGCGGTCGAGCAGGTGCAGCAGCGGCCGCGCCCAGCGCTCCTTCGCCTGCGACGGGTTGCGCGACTCGAGGTCGTGGACCTCGTAGATCACCCGCGCGCCGGTGAGGCGCGGCAGCAGCAGGCAGAGCCAGAACGCCAGGATTACCTCGCGGACGTAGACCACCGGGTAGCGCTCGCCGCGCGCCAGGATGCGCCAGAGCAGGTAGGCGACCACCATCCAGGCGAAGGCGGTGCGCTCCGCGTAGTACCAGAGCGTCGAGCGGTAGATCCGCGAGAGCCGGCCGATGCCGATGCGCGGCAGGTGCACCGCGCCGACCTCGTCGAAGGCGCTTGGGCCGCGGCGCATGCGCGGGACGATCGCCAGGGTGTCGGGCGCCAGCCGCCGCAGCTCGCGCAGCGTCTGGTACGTCTGCAGCGCGTTGGCGGACTTGAGATCTGGGCTGTTGGGGTAGGCGACGTAGCAGATCACGTCAGCGTGCCTCGTGGGTCACGTTGCGCTCGGTATCGACCGGCGATAGAGATCGAGCAGCTCCGCGGCGATCTTCTCGGACCTGAACTGGCCGGCGAACTCCGGGCAGCGGCTCGCGAGGCCGCGCCACAGCTCCCCGTCCCGCAGCAGCCGCGCGAGCGCCGCGCCGATCGCCTCGCCGCTGCGCGGCTCCACCACCAGGCCGCAGCCCGCCTCGGCCACGTAGTCGCTCACGCCGGTGGTGCGGGTGACGACCGCCGGCGTGCCCGCGGCGGCGGCCTCCACCACTACGCGGCTGAAGGACTCGGCCACCGACGGGACGACGACGGCGTCGGCGGCAGCCAGGTAGCCGAGCGTCTGGTCGTGCGGGACGCCGCCGGTGAAGATGACCGATTCGGCCACGCCCAGCTCCTCGGCGCGGCGGCGGACGAAGGCGCCGTAGTCGCCGAAGCGCGGGGTGGTGCGGTTCGGCCCGACGATCAGCACCTGCGGGCGAGCGCCGGCCTGCTCGACGTGCGGGACGGCCTCGACGAGGTAGGCGATGCCCTTGAAGGGGTGCAGCCGGTTGAGGCTGACGACGATCGGGCGCGCCGGGTCCAGCCCGTGGCGCGCGGCCACCTCGGCGCGGCTGCGGGCGCGCAGCTCGGCCAGCGCGAGGCCGGGCGGCGGGTAGCTGTCCTCGGTGATGTTGTACGGGATGGCCGTCACCTTGTCGGGCTGCGCCCCGAGCCGCACGGCGAGCGACCGGATCTGCGGCGAGTCGGCGCGCAGCACCGCGGCGCGGCGGAAGACCAGCGGCAGCAGCGAGCGGACGGCGGCGAAGCGGCCGTAGCCGTAGTCGAACTCCGGCTCGGCCATGATGTCCGCGCCCGGCAGCGTCACCGCCAGCGGCGGGTGATCGCGGCCCGCGAGCGTCGCGACCAGGCCGAGCGGGAAGGCGGTCTCGATGTGCACGAGGTCGTAGCGCCGCGCCGCGATGAACCGGCGGTAGTGGTAGAGCGCGCCCGCTAGGTACGGGTAGTGGAGCAGCGCGTCCAGGGCGCGGTTGGCGGCCTTCAGCGGCAGGCCCGCGCCGACCGGCAGCCGGTGAGCGACGATGCCCTCGTGCTCCTCGGTGACCAGCCGCGGGGCGCGGGCGTCGAGCGAGATCACCTCGGCGTCCACGCCGCGCGCGCGCCAGTGGCGGATCACCTCGGCGTGGATACGGTTGCCCATCAGCTGCGGGTCGTAGCGCGGGATGAAGTAGAGGATGCTCTTCATGCTACCCCGCGCGCAGCCGCGGGTCAGCGGCGCGCGCGCTGACCGACGCTAGACCATCGACGATCACGAAGAGCAGCGCCAGCAGCGCCAGCGCCGCCCCGACCACCGGCGGGTACAGGAACAGCGCCGCCTCAGGCGCGGTCGAGACGCGCGCCGGGATGAACGCGGCGGCGATCATGCTGCCGAGGCCGGGCCAGGCGAACAGCCGCTCGACGACGATCAGCTCGGCGACCAGCAGCCTGAGCGACCCTGCGACGGCCTGCACCGCCGGGGCCGCCACGTTGCGCAGCACGTGCCGGCGCACCACCCGCCGCCAGGGAACGCCGCGGCTGCGGGCGGCCATGACGTAGGGCTTGCCGAGCTCGTCCACCAGCAGCCCGGCCGTCACCTGCGCGATCTGCACCGTCGGGCGGGCGGCGAGCACAATCACCGGCAGCACGAGGTGGGCGTCCCAGCCGAAGCCCTGGATCGGCAGCGGCGGGGGCGGCCTGCCGCCCCAGAGCAGGTAGACGAACATCGCCGAGATCAGCAGGCTGCCGAGGAACACGCCCGGCATCGCGAGGCCGAGCGCGGTGGTGACGGTGAGCCAGGGCGCGACGCGCGGCGGGTCGGTGGCCACGCCGCGCAGCGCCAGCCCGGCGCCGACCACGATGCTCAGCACGAGCGCGATGGCAACCAGCCCGAGGCTGTTGACCGCCGCCTCGGCCAGCGCGGCGCCGAGGGGCACCTCGCGGCCGGGGAGCGGGCCGAGCTCCAGCCGCAGGGCCTGCGCCGCGTAGTCCGCGTAGGCCGCCAGCAGCGGCTGCTGCTCGGAGCCGCTGGCGTACAGCGGGTTGCGCGCCGCCTGGAGCGGCACGGCGGTGTGCGCGAACGCGAAGCCGAAGAAGTGCGCGAGCACCACGGCGATCGGCACGAGCGCGATACGGTACAGGACGGAGCGCACGGGATGAGCACCTCAGCGCTATTGAGCACGACACATTCCAGCGCGCTATTGTACCCGATGAACGGCGCTGTGCGGCGGTGGGGCCGGGGAGGGCTTCGCCGTGCGGAATTTTCGCTTTCCGCTGCCCCGCGCCGCGGACGTCCCGAAAGGCGCTATACTGGAGCCCGATGAGACTTCGCACGCCTGTGCCGCACACCCTGCGCCACGTCGTCTGGCTGATCCCGCTGCTGGCGGCGATCCTTGTCTGGCAGCGCAGCGACCGGGTGGTGCTCGACGTCCCGCGCGAGCACCACCGCGACGTTCTGAGGGGCTTCTACGCGCCCGAGGCCGGCCCGAGCGGCGCGTTCCGGTGGAGCACCCGCGACGCCGCCCTGTCGCTGCCGGCGTACACGACCCCGGCTGTGCTCGTGCTGCGCGGCGCGCCCGCGCCGGACGGCACGCGTGTGACGCTCGACTTGGGCGGGCGCCAGGCGCTCGATCTGCCGCCCACCGACCGGCTGGAGATGCGCAGCTACCGCATCCTGCTCCCCGCCGACGCTGCGGGCGGCATGCTGCTGCCGGTCCGCATCGCCGCCGCGGCCCCGGAGCAGCCGGTCGAGGCGCGGCCGCTCGGGATGGCGATCGCGTCGGCCGAGCTGCGGCCGCTCGCCCCGATCCCGCGCCTGCCGCCCGCGCCGCTGCTCCTCGCGCTCGCGCTGCTGCCAGCGCTGCTCGCCGTGTGCCTCGAGGCCGCGGGCGCCCCGCCGTGGGCGGCGCGGGCGCTGGCGGTCGCTGCCGCCGTCGCCGCCCCGGCGCTGCTCGTCGCGCGGCCGCTCGCCGCCGTGCCGCTCCTGCTCGACCTGCAGGCGGCGCTCGGCGACCCGGCGGTGCTGCGCTGGCTGCTCGCGCAGCTTCTGGTGGGCGCGGCCGCGGTCCCGGCGGCGGCGTTCCTGTTCAGAAACCTGCCGCTGCGCGGGCTGCTCTTCGCGCGCGCCACCGGGCTGGTGCTCGCCGGCTGGCTGAGCTGGCTGCTCTCGGTCGCCGGGCTCCTGCCCTTCGGCGCGCTGTCGGTCTGCATCGCGCTGGCCGCGGTGGCCGGCGGAGGCGCGTGGGCGCTGCGCGGCCCCGGGCTGCGCGACGTCGCCGGGCTCCTGCGGCGGCGCTGGCGCGAGCTGCTGGCCGCGGAGGCGCTGTTCGCGCTGGCGTTCTTCTTCGGCCTCTGGCTGCGCTGGAACGGCGCCGTCGGGCCGGCGCTCACCGGCACCGAGAAGCCGATGGACCTGGCGCTGCTGCAGGGGGCGCTGCGCGACCCCACGTACCCTCCGGCGGACGTGTGGTTCGCCGGGGAGCCGGTGAACTACTACTACCTCGGCTACGTGCAGATCGCGGCGATCGCCAAGCTCGCCGGCGTCACCGCGGGCGAGGCGTTCAACCTCGGCGTGGCGACGATCTTCGGGCTGACGGCGCTCATGGTGGCCGGCGTGGTCGCGACGCTGTGCGCGCTGGACGGCCCGCGGCTTCGCGCGCGGTGCGCGCTGCCGGCGCTGCTCGGCGTCGTGCTGGTGCTGCTGGCGGGCAACCAGATGGGCGCGCTGCAGCTGATCCTCGGCGGGTCGCAGGTGCGGGTGCTGGACGGCGGGCAGCTCGCCGAGGCGCTCGTGCAGCGGCTCAGCGGGGCCAGGGAGATCACGCTGAGCCGGCCGACGCCGCCCGCGCCCGACTTCGGCGTTCTCCAGGGGTGGACGCCGGCCGCCGAGCAGACCTTCGACTGGTACGGGCCGTCGCGCATCGTGATGGACGACATCCCGACCGCGGAGGGCGTCGAGCGGCGGCAGGCGATCACCGAGTTCCCGTTCTTCAGCTTCTACCTGGGCGACCTGCACGCGCACCTGCTGGCGCTGCCGCACGGCCTGCTCGTGCTGGCGCTGGCGCTAGCGACGCTCGCGCGGCCGACGCTGCCGGTCTACCTCCTCACGCCGCGCGGCTGGCTGGAGCTCGCGCTCACCGGCGCCGTGCTCGGCAGCCTGTACGCGGTGAACGCCTGGGATGTGCCCGGCTGGTGGCTGCTCTTCTTCGGCGCGCTGGCGCTGCTCTACGGGCGGGTGGCGGGCGAACGGCTGCCGGCCGTACTGGTGCAGCACGATGCGCCCGCGGGGGCAATCTCCGCCGTCCGGCAGCGGCTCTGGTGGCTGCCGCACTTCGTCCAGTCGGCGCTCGGGCTGGGCGTGGCGATGCTCGCGGCCGTGGGCCCGTTCGTGGCGAGCTACCGCTCGCCGTTCGGCGGAACGGAGGGGCCGGCGCCGTGGCAGGGCGTGCCGGTGCTGGAGGCGCTGGGGCGCGTGCTGGGGCCGGCCCCCGACCACACCCGCCTGCACGTCTTCGTGGCGATGTTCGGGCTGTTCCTGCTGCCGCTGCTCGCGCTCGCCGTCGCCTCCCGGCTGGAGCCCCTTCCTGAGGCGCGGGAAGGGCAGGGCGCCGCCCGTCGCCGGAGGCTCTCTTCCCGGGCGATCGCCTGGGCGGCCGTGCTCCTCACCCTGCTGATCGGCCAGGCGCTCGGCTTCCCGCTGCTGGCGCTGCTGCCGCTGGCGCTGTGGCTGGCGCTGCTGGCGTGGCGCAACGCGCACCGGCCGGCGCGGGCGCTCGCGCTGTGGGGCACGGCGGTCGGCGGGCTGCTGGTGCTCGCCGCGGACAGCGTGTACGTGCGCGACCAGCTCGAAGGGTTCATGAGCCGCTACATCACGGTGTTCAAGCTCTACTTCCAGGCATGGGTGCTGTGGGGCACGCTGGCGGCCTACGCGCTCTGGGCCACGCTTCGGGGCGCGGGGAGCGGGGCGCGGCGGGCAGCGGCGGCTGATAATCCTTTACACTCTCGCGCCCTGCGCATTGCGTGCTTCGTGTTACCCTTTACCCTGCTCCTCGCCGGCGCGCTGGTCTACCCGGTCGAGACGCTGCGGCGCGGCAAGCCCTGGGGGTCGCCGGCGCGCGAGGTCGACGGCCTGGCGTTCCTGGCGCGCAAGTCGCCCGGCGAGGCCGCGGCCGTCGCGTGGCTGCACGCGAACGCCGGCGTCGATGAGACGGTTCTGACGGCGTGGTGCGAGTGCGTCCCGGACGAGATCGGGCGCGCGGCGGCGGCGAGCGGCGTCCCGACGCTGCTCGGGCGGTCGGAGGGCCACCAGCGCCTGTGGCGGGCCGGTTCGGCGGCCTGGCTGCGCGAGATCGCCGCGCGCGAGCGCGACATCGGGCGCATGTACACGTCGGAGGACCGCGACGAGACGCTGCGGCTGCTCGAGCAGTATGCGGTAGACTACGTGCTCGTCGGGCCTGTTGAGCGCGCCGTGTACGGTGCGCAGGCGCCGGCCAAGTTCGACGAGCTGCTGGAGCTGGCGTTCGCCCACGGCGACACGCGGATCTACCGGCTGCCACGGGCATCTCCATGAGCCTGATCCACCACAGCCATATCGCAGACGCGGGGCAGCCAGACGAAGCTGCGCCCGCCGGCACCCGGCCTCGGCGGAGGTGGGGCGTGCACGCCCTGGCCCTCGGCGTCTACGCCCTGCTGGCGCTGGCCGTCACCTTCCCGATGCCGCTGCGGCTCACGCGCGGCATCGCCGGCAACCAGTTCGGCGCGGTGGACGGCTTCCTGGGCATCTGGAACATCTGGTGGACGGCGCAGGCGGTGACGCAGCTGCGCGACCCGTTCTTCACGCCGCTGCTGTTCCACCCGCAGGGGCTCGACCTGTTCTGGCAGACGCTGAGCCTGCCGCAGGGCCTGATCGCGCTGCCCGTCACGCTGGCGCTCGGGCCGCTCCCGGCCTACAACCTGCTGATCCTGGCCAGCTTCGTGCTGGGCGGCTACACCGCGTTCCTGTTCGTGCGGCGCTTCGTCCCGAATGACCCGGCGGCGCTCGCCGGCGGCGCGATCTACGCCCTCGCGCCCTTCCACATGCAGAAGGTGGTGGACGCCCAGCTGGAGGTCGCCTCGATCCAGTGGGTGCCGCTCTACCTGCTGGCGCTGCACGCGCTGCTGGAGCGGCCGCGCCCGTGGCTGGCGCTGCTCAGCGGCCTGCTGCTGCTGTGGGTCGGGCTGGGCACCTGGTACTACGGCCTGTTCTGCCTGGTCTACACCGGGATGGCCGCGGCGGTCTGGGCGCTCTCGGGCGCCGCACCCGGCTCCCGGCGCTCCACGGTTCGCCTGTCGCGCCTGGCGTTCCACATCCCCACCTTCCTGTGGGGCCTGGCGCCGCTCGCGGTCTGGCTGGCGATCATGGCGCCCAGGCTCTACTCGCTGGCGCTCACCGGCGACCGGCTGCTGGGCGACGCGCGGGCGTTCAACGAGCATAGCTCGGCCGACCTGGTGGCGTTCTTCCTGCCGAGCCCGCTGCACCCGCTGTGGGGCGCCGCCATCTCGGACTTCTACCAGAGCATCCACCCCACGGCCTTCCTGTGGAACGTCTCGGTCGGGCTCGTGGCGCTGGCGCTCGCGCTCGTCTCGCTCGTCCCGCTGGCCGCCGACCGCCGCGCGCTCAGCGCAGACAGCCAGGAGGGGGCCGTCGGCGGGCGGGCCTGGCGCTGGTGGCTGCTGCTCGGCGCGACTCTCCTGCTGGCGATGGGCGAGGAGCTGCGGGTGCTGGGCCACGAGACGGGCGTGCCGCTGCCCTACGCGCTGCTGGCCGGCCTGCCCGGCATCCGCTCCAGCCACCGCCCGAACCACTTCGTGATCCTCAGCATCCTGCTGGTGGCGCTGCTCGCCGCGGGCGGGCTCAGGCGCCTGATCGCGCGCCGCCCCGGGCGCCCGTGGGCGTGGAGCGGCGCCGCGATCCTGCTGGCCCTGATCATCGACGGCTACGCGGGGCCGCTGCCGATCGTCGAGCGGCCGATCCCCGCCGGCTACGCGCACCTGCCGGCCCCCGACGGCGGGGCCCTGCTGCCGATCCCGGTCAACCTGAACGTCTCGCGCAGCGAGAACCTGTGGTACCAGACGGCCCACGGCTGGCCGATCGTCGGCGGGTTCATCGGCCGCGAGCCGCCCTACCCGCTCGGCCGCTACGCCCCCGGCGTCCGCGAGCTGCGCTACGGGCGCCGCGACGACCCGGACATCCTTGAGCCGGGCTGGCCCGAGCTGGCGCGCGAGTCGCTCGCGCACTACGGGATCCGCTACGTGCTCTACCACCCCGACGCGATGAAGCAGAGCTACGCGCCGCTGCGGGAGCTGGCCGCCGAGCTCGGGCTGGAGCCGATCTACGCCGACGAGCGGCTGGAGATCTACCCCGTGCCGCCGGTCGACGCCCCGCGGCCGCTGGCGTACCTCGGCGCCGGGTGGTACGGGCCCGAGCGCGACGCCGAGCGGGTCTGGCGCTGGATGGGCGAGTCCGCCGAGCTGTACCTGGTCAACCCCTTCGACGCGCCGCGGGCCGTGCGGCTGGAGCTGCAGATGGAGAGCTTCGAGCGCGCCCGCCCGCTGGCCGTGCGGCTGGACGACGGCCCGCCGGTGACGCTCGAGGTCAGCCGCGCGGCGATGCGGCGCACGCTGCACCTCCTGCTGGAGCCGGGGACCCATGTGGTATACTTAGACGCTCCAGCGGACCCCCGGCCCGGCCGTGGCGCGGAGCTGATCAGCATCTCGTTCGAGCGAGTGGCCGTGCGGTAGCCGGCTGGTTCGCACCGCGCGCTGCACCGACGCAGCCGAAAGCCGCTCGCCGCCGTGAGCTCCGGATGACAAGCCCAGCACCAGATATCACGAACGTGTCAAACACCAACAACCGCATCACGCTCCCCGCCTGGCGCTGCATCGCCTACGAGGTCGCCCTCAACGGCTGGAAGATCCTGTGGGAGACCGTCAACGACTTCAGCCTGTGGCGCCTGATCGAGTACCCGTGGGCCACGCGCGCCCTCGACGTGCGGCGCGGCGACCTGGTGGTGGACATCGGCTCGGGCACCTCGTCCTACCCGCACATGCTCGCCAAAGAGGGCGTCGACGTGGTGATCGTCGAGCTGGAGGCCGAGCGAGTGCGCTGGCAGCAGCGCAAGCGCCGCGCCACCGCGCGGCCCGGCGACGGGCGGCTGATCCCGATCGTCGCCGACGCCACCCGGCTGCCGTTCCGCGACGGCTCGCTGCGGCGCATCAGCGCCGTCTCCTCGCTCGAGCACATCCCCGACGACGTGGCCGTCGGGCAGGAGATCGCGCGCACGCTGGCGGACGGAGGGCTGGCGGTGCTGACGCTGCCGTACACCAGCGGCGAGCGCACGTCGTTCTTCGAGGGCATCCGGAACTTCCGCCGCGTCGGGCGCAACGCCTTCGTGCAGGAGGGCAAGGCCGGGTCATTCTTCCGCTTCTACACCGACGATGACATTGAGCGGGTGTACATCGCGCCAGCCGGCGCGCGGGTGACGCAGCGGGCGGCCTTCGGGCGCAGCCTGCTGAACGGCCGCTACCACGAGACCCGCCTGACGCGCTTCTGGCGCAAGTTCGTGCTGAAGGACTGGCTGCTGGCGCTGCTCGTCCACCCGCTCGAGGAGCGGCTGGACCGCAGCGACCCGCTGTACGTCATGCTGGCGCTCGAGAAGGAGCCGCAGCCGGCCGAGGTTGGGAGAGGCTGATGGCCGAGGCGCTGTTCGGCACCGCCATCCCCCTGCGGGACTGGGCCGCGATCATCGTCAGCGTCACGCTCAATGCCGCGGCGCAGATCTTCCTGCGCCTGGGCGTGCGCGGCGTCGGCTTCGCCGAGGTGCTATCCTCCGGCGACCTGCGCGCGAT
The DNA here is from genome assembly GCA_937974195.1 of uncultured Roseiflexaceae bacterium. Classification (GTDB taxonomy): domain Bacteria; phylum Chloroflexota; class Chloroflexia; order Chloroflexales; family Roseiflexaceae; genus CALJIC01. The sequence continues at coordinate 13,456 of CALJIC010000185.1, forward strand.
CGTGGGGGTGTTCTTCGCGCCGCAGGTGATCGGCGGGCTGGCGTGCTACGTCGTGAGCGTCGTGCTCTGGATGTACGTGCTCTCGCAGCAGCCGGTCGGCGTCGTCTACCCGATGGTCAGCCTGGCCTACGTCATGGCAGTGCTGATGGGCGTGCTGTTCCTCGGCGAGGTCTTCTCGCCGCTGCGCATGGTCGGGCTGGCGTTCATTATGGTCGGCGTGTGGATCATCGCGCGCAGCGCCTGACAGCGGCCCGCCCCGTGCGCCGCCTCCGCCTCCATCTGGCCGCGCTCGCGGCCTACACGCTGCTCGCGGCCCTGGCCACCTGGCCGGTGGCCGCCACCATCGGCTGGGGCATCGTCGGCGAGGTGGGCGCGGTCGACGCCTACCAGGACGCCTGGCACCTGTGGTGGAACGCCAGGGCGCTCAGCAGCGGCCGGCTGCCGTTCTTCACCGACCTGCTCTACTACCCGCACGGCGTGGACCTGTTCTGGCTGACGCTCGGCTTCGCGCAGGGCGCGCCGCTGGCCCCGCTCACCCTCGCGCTCGGCCCGCTCGCGGCCTACAACCTCGCGACCCTGCTCAGCTACATCGTCGGCGGCTACGCGACGTTCCTCTTCGCCCGGCGGGTCACCGGCAGCGTCCCGGCCGCGCTGGTCGCCGGCGCGGTGTTCGCCCTCTCGCCGTACCACATCGACAAGGTGGCCGAGGGGAACCTGCCGCTGCTCTCGGTGCAGTGGATCCCGTGCTACGCCTTCGCGCTCTATCTGCTGCTCGAGCGGCCCTCGTGGCGTACGGCGCTCCTGAGCGGCGGGCTGCTGCTCTGGCTCAGCCTGGGAAGCTGGTACTACGGCCTGTTCGCGCTGATGTACACCGGCTGTGCGGCGGGGCTGTGGGCGCTCTCGCTCGCGCCGCGCGGGGCGCAGGGCGCCGCGGGGACGCTTCGCGCCGGGCCGCTCGCGCTCAGCCTGCGGACGCTGCTGTGGGGCCTGGCGCCGGTCGCGATCTGGCTGGCCGTCCTCGCGCCGCGCCTGAGCGGGCTGGCCGGCGGCGACCAGGCGCTGATGGACATGCGCTCGGTGATCGCCGAGCGCTCGGCCGACCTGCTGGACTTCTTCCTGCCGAACCCGCGCCACCCGCTGTGGGGCGAGGCGGTGCGGGCCTGGCGCGAGCAGCGCTACCCGGACGCGATCATCTGGAACGTGTCGCTCGGGTGGGTCGGGCTGGCGCTCGCGCTCGCCTCGCTCCTGCCGGCCGCGGGCGAGCGGCTGCCGGAAGAAAGCGCGCCGCGCCTCGGCGGCCGGGTCTGGCGCTGGTGGCTGCTGCTCGGCGCGACGCTTCTGCTGGCGATGGGGCCGGCGCTGCGGGTGGCCGGGGTGGAGACCGGCGTGCCGCTGCCGTTCGCGCTGGTCCAGGACCTGCCGGGAATCCGCGCCGGCCAGCGGCCGAACCACATGGTGGCGTTCGCGATCCTGGTGCTCGCCATCCTCGCCGCGCACGGCTTCGCGCGGCTCCTGTCCGCGCTCCAGCGCGCAGGGGAAGCGGGGAGGCGGGAGGGGCGGCTCGCCTGGGCGGTCGCCGGCCTGGCCGTCGCCCTCATCCTGGCGGTGGACGGCTGGGCCGGGCCGCTCACGCCGGTGCGGCGCAACGTCCACCCGTTCTACGCAGCGCTCCCGGAGCCAGACGGGGCGCTTATGGCGCTGCCGATGCTGCTGAACATCAACCGCAGCGACACCCTGACGCCGCAGATGACCCACGGCTGGCCGATCCTCGGCGGGTACGTGGCCCGCCCGCCGCGCTACGACTTCCCGCGCTACACGCCGGGGGTGCGCGAGCTGGAGCAGGGCCGGGCCACGAGCGATGACATCGTGCGGCCCGGCTGGCCGGAGCTCGGGCGGCGCGCGCTCGCGGCGTACCGCATCCGCTACGTGACGCTCGACCTGACGGCGCAGCGCGACCCCGGCCGCTTCGGGCTGGGCAAGGCGCAGTACTTCGCGCAGGTGCGCCAGCTGCTGCGCGAGCTGGAGGTCGGGCCGCCGCTCGTCGCCGACGACGACCTCGAGGCCTACGCCGTGCCGCGCAGCTGGGAGGCGGCGCCGCTGGCCTTCCTCGGCGCCGGGTGGCAGCCGCTGGAGCGGCAGGAGGGCGCGGACCACCGCTGGCGCTGGATGGGCGAGCGCGCCGAGATCCGGCTGTATAATCCCTACGACCACGCGGTGCCGGCGGAGCTGGCGATCTCCGCAGCGGCCTTCGAGCGCGAGCGCGCGCTGCGCCTGGAGCTCAACGGGGCCGCGCTCGGCGAGGTGCCCGTGCCGCCCGACCAGCCGCGCGGGCGGGTCGTGCGCTTTATGCTCGAGCCGGGGGAGCAGCTGCTCACCCTGATGGCGGACGCGTCAGCCGCCCCCGGCCGCAGCGAGCCGATCAGCGTGCGGGTGTTCTCGGTGGCGCTGCACACCGCGCGCTAACGTTTCGTGGAGGGCCTGCGGCCCTTCACGCCTCCCGGCTTGCGAGGGAGGCAACTCAGAGGAATGTGGAGAAACATTCCCTCCACGCCTCCCGGCAGGGAGGGCGACAGCAACGATGAAGACACCAGCGGCGGCAGTAAAAGCTGTGCAGGCCCCATCCTCAGGAAGCAGCGCTCGACGCGTCTCGCTCAACGTCCCGCGTCCGACGCTGCTGGCCCTGCTCGTCCTCGTGGCCGTGTGCCTCGGGGCGGCGCTGCTGATCCTCGACCGCCGGCCGGTCTACGACGCCGGCGTGACATCGGTGACCGATGGCCGCGCGACGAACAAGGTCGGCTTCTACGTCGTGGAGTACGGCCCGGACGGCTCGCCGTACCGCTGGACGAGCGGCTACGCCTTCGTGCAGATGCCGTACGCCTACCGCGCGGCGCCATCATACCTGGCGGAGGTGCGCCTGCGCGCTGAGAACCCGGCCGGCCCGCAGCCGCTGACCCTGCTGGCGAACGAGCGCCCGCTCGCGGTGGTCACGCCGACCGAGCAGTTCCGCGTCTACCGGCTGGCGCTCCCGCCGGCGCCCGCGGGGCCCGAGCTGCGGCTCGGCCTGCAGACCGAGCCGTTCCGGCCGCCGGAGCACCCGCGCCCGCTGGGCGTGATCGTCACCCACGCCGCGCTCCGCCCTGCGCCGTTCGTCAACTGGCCCGCGCTGCTGACGCTCGGGATCGGCCCGGGCGCCCTGCTGCTGGCCCTCCGGCTGCGGGGCGCGTCGGCCGGCGCGGCGCTCCTGGTGGCGGGCGCGGCCGGCCTCGGGCTGATATCCCTGGCGTGGCGGGCGCAGCCGGCGCCGCTGCGCGTCGAGTGGATGGCCTGGCTGGCGCTCGGCGGGGCGGCGCTCGCCGCGGTGCTCGCCCGCGAGACGGCCGCGCGGCTCGGGCTCGGGCTGCTGTGCGGGCTGGCGGCGTTCAGCGGCGCCATCTGGCCGAGCTGGCTCTCGGACGACGCCTTCATCTCGTTCCGCTACGCGCAGAACCTGGTGGCTGGCAACGGGCTGGTCTACAACGTCGGCGAGCGCGTCGAGGGGTACACCAACTTCCTGTGGACGATGCTCGCGGCCCTGGCCCTGGCGGCCGGCGCGGATATCGTCGTGGCCACCTACCTGGCCGGCGTCGTCCTGGCGCTGGCGCTCATCCTGGCGACCTACGCGGTCGGGCGCGGGCTGCTCGGCCCGGCCTGGGCGCTCGCCGCGGCGCTGCTCGTCGCCACGAGCCAGAGCCTGCTGGTGTACACCGCGCGCGGCGGCGGCCTGGAGACCGGCCTGTTCGCGCTGCTGGCGCTGCTGGGGACCGGCGCGTACATGATGCGAAAGGGCGCGGCCTGGGCGGGCGCGCTCCTGGGGCTGGCGACGCTCACCCGGCCGGAGGGCGCGCTGATCTTCGGGCTGACGCTGCTCCACGCCGCGCTGCTCGAGCGCCGCCGGTACGGTGAGCTGCTCCGGCTCGCGCTGCCGTACGCCGCCGTGGTGCTGCCGTTCTTCCTCTGGCGCTACAGCTACTACGGCGACCTGCTGCCGAACACGTTCTACGCCAAGACCGGCGGCGGGCCGCGGGTGTGGCTGCGCGGCCTGACCTACCTGGGGAGCTTCGCGCTGGACTTCGGCGGGCCGCTGCTGCTCCTGGCGCTCGCCGCGCTTGCCGGCCGCCGGGCGCCGTCGGCCGATAGCCGGGGCTTCGCCGAAGCGGAGGGGCGGGCGGCTGGCGGACCCACCTCCCGCTGGTGGTCGCAGTGGCCGGCCTACATGCTCGCGCAGAGCGGCGCCTACGCGGCCTACGTCGTCGCAGTCGGCGGCGACCACTTCCCAGGCCACCGCTTCCTGGTGCCGATCGTGCCCTGGCTGGCGCTGCTGATGGCCCGCGGGCTGGCGCGCGTGTTCGCCTGGGCGTCCGAGCGCCGGGTGCTGCGCGGCGCCGCGCCGGCCGCGCTCGCGGTGCTGCTCGTGGCCTACAGCGGCTACGCGCTGACCCGCAGCGAGCGCTACGACAACGTGCTGGCCGGCAACGACGAGAGCCTGTGGCTGTGGGCCGAGATCGGGTGGTGGCTGCGCGACAACGCCGGGCCGGACGAGAGCGTGGCGGCGCTGGGAGCCGGGGCGATCGCCTTCTACTCCGAGCGCACGGTCGTGGACCTGCTCGGGCTCACCGAGCGGCACATCGCGCGCGTCTCGGTGCCCGACGCCGGCGAAGGGGCTGCGGGCCACGAGAAGCGCGACCCGGCCTACGTGCTGGATGTCCGCCGGCCGACCTACATCCCGCGTATCTGGGACGACTACTTCGGCGGGCCCGGGGCGCTCCGCGGCCGCTACGAGCTGATCGCGGCCACCACTCGCTACGGGCGAGAGATCGAGCTGTGGAGACGCGTACCGTGATGGAAGGGGCCTTCACCTGCGGCGCCGTTCGCGCGCCGCTCACCCTTCACGCTGGCGGAGTTAGGAAATGTGAGCGTGGCGGGCTTCGCCCTCCACCTCTTCGAGAAGGTGCCGGGGCGCAGCCCACAACGAGAGCGCAGCAATGACATCGAGACCGCGTGCCGAGGCCTCTCAGGCCGTGCGGCCGAGCCGCAACCTACCTCTGCTGATCGGCGTAGCCATCCTGGCGCTGTTCGCCTTCCTGGCGATCGCCGGGCCGTGGGTCGCGCCACGCAACCCGCTCGAGCGCGTCGCCGTCGTCCGAACCGCGGACGGCCCGATCGGCCCGCCGTTCCCGCCCCTGACCCCCGGCTTCCCGCTTGGCTCCGACCGCTTCGGGCGCGACCTGCTCAGCCGGCTGATCTGGGCCGTCCAGCCGACGATGATCATGGTCGTCTCGGTCGCGGCGGTGCGGCTCGTCGCCGGCATCGCGATCGGCATGGGCGCCGGGTGGGCCACCGGGTGGGCCAAGCGCGCGCTCGAGTCGCTGATCTCGGCCGCGCTGGCCGTCCCGACTTTGATCGTCGCCCTGGCCGCGATCGCGGTGATCGGCATCGAACGCGGGCTGCCGGCCTTCATCGTCGGCATGGCGCTGACCGGCTGGGCGGAGACCGCGCGCATCGTGAGCGAGGTGACGCGGCTGGTCCGGCGCCAGCCCTTCACGCAGGCGGCCTTCGCCCTCGGCGCGCCGGAGGGCTACGCGCTCGTGCGCCACGTGCTGCGCCACGTCACGCCGCTGGTCGGGACGCTGCTGGCGCTGGAGATCAGCGGCACGCTCATGCTGTCGGTCGCGCTCGGGTTCCTCGGCTACTACATCGGCGGCGGCGTGTGGGTGGTGATGGACGGCGACGCCATCCCGGTCGCCCAGCGCGCCACCGAGTATCCTGAGCTCGGCCAGATGCTCGCCACCTCGCTCGACCGCGTCCTCGACCCGCGGCCGATGGTGATCGTCGGCGCGACGATCTTCGTGGCGATCCTGGGCTTCAACATGCTCGGCGAGGGGCTCCGCCGCCGCGCCGGCCAGCCCAGCCCGCGGCCGACGCTTCTCGGACGCGGGCTGCTCCCACTGGAGCGCGGCCTCATCCACCTGGCGCTCAACCCCGCCGCGCGGCGCACGCTGGCCAGCGCCTCCCTGCTCGCCGTGCTGGTCATCGCCGGCGGCCTGTGGCTGCGCGGCGCCACCAGCGCCGCGGTGGCCGCGCTCCCCCCGGCGGCGACTCCCGCCCCGGCGCCGGGCGGGCACCTTTGGCCGGCCGAGCGCGGCGACGCCTCGGGGACGCTCGGCGCGCGCTGGACGGGCGGCGCCGCACCGGCGCTCGCGTGGACCTTCAAGGACGACAGCGGGTTCAGCGGCGGTCCGGTCGTCGGCGCCGACGGCAGCGTGTACATCGCGACCAGGGGCGGCGCGGTCTACGCGCTCGACGCCGGCGGCGAGGTGCGCTGGCGGCAGGAGCTGCCCGCGCCGGCCTTCGGCAGCCCGGCGATCGGCCCCGACGGCACGATCTACGTGGCCGACGCCGCCGCCGGGCTCTCGGCCTACACCCCGGGCGGCGAGCTGCGCTGGCGCTTCGAGAGCACCGCCCGCCGCGAGGGCACCTCCAGCCCGATCGTCGGCGCCGACGGGACGATCTACTACACCCTCGTGGACCGCGTGCAGGCGGTCAACCCGGACGGCACCTCGCGCTGGGTCTCGGACTCCGCCGACGCCTACCTGGAGGTGGCGCCGCGCCTCAGCCCGGCCGGCGACCTGGTGTTCCTCAAGGACATGGCCGTCAGCGCGGCGGACGGCCGGCGCCAGCCCTTCGCCCTCGGCGGCGACGAGGCCGAGTGGAGCGACCCGACCTACTTCGTCGGCGCCGACGGCGGCACCTACTACCGCTTCGGCCACGTCGCCCTGGAGTGGCGCACGGAGGAGGGCCAGGCGACGGCGCTGCGCGAGATCTCGTGGGACGCCGCGCGCGCCGCCACGTTCTTCCCGGCGGACGCCGGCGCGACCCGCGGGCGGGTGATCTGGATGCTCTACAGCTCGCCGGTCTCCGACACGCGCCTGATCTGGATCGGGCCGGACGGCGTGCTGGCGGGCAACATGTTCTTCCCCGAGCGGCGCAGCAGAGTGGTGGGCGCGGGCGACGACTCCACGCTGTACGTGTGCGGCAGCCTGCGCGCCGGCAAGCTGCAGTGCGGCGCCTACGCGCCGAGCGCGAGGCAGGCCGTGTGGCGGATGGAGCTGCAGGGCGGCGGCGCGATTATCGGCGGCGCGATGGCCGCCGACCGGCTGTACGTCGCCACCGACAGCGGCACGCTCTACGCGATCAGCGGCGGCGCGCCGGTGGTACAATAGCGCGGCGTAGCGGAGGCAGGAAACAGTGACACACCCACAGGGCACATCGGCCGAGCGCGTCCGCGGCTGGCTGCAGGCCAGCCTCGAGCTGCAGGCCAGGCTGCTGGACGAGCAGGCGCCGGTGATCGCGCGCATCGCCGACGCGATCAGCGACGCCCTGCGCGCCGGCGGGAAGCTGCTGCTCTTCGGCAACGGCGGGAGCGCCGCCGACGCCCAGCACGTCGCCGCCGAGTTCGTCAGCCGCTTCAAGCTCGAGCGCCCGGCGCTCCCCGCGATCGCGCTGACGACCGACACCTCGATCCTCACGGCGATCGGCAACGACTACCACTTCGACCGCGTCTTCGCGCGGCAGGTCCAGGCGCTGGCGCGCCCCGGCGACGTCGCGGTCGGGATCAGCACTAGCGGCAACTCGCCCGACGTGCTCAACGGCCTGGTCGCCGCGCACGAGTGCGGCGCCCGCACGATCGGCTTCACCGGGCAGCGCGGCGGCCGCCTGCGCGACCTGGCGGACCTCTGCTTCTACGCCCCGTCTGAGGACACCGCGCTCATCCAGCAGGCGCACATCGCCGCCTGGCACGCGATCTGCCTGGTGGTCGAGCAGGATCTCACGCCTCAGGAGTGACGCGGTGGCATCGCCCCCGCACCCCCGAGGGGTTTGGGAGGCGAGGCCTCCCCGAAGTCCTGTTCTCTCAGCCGCTCTGCGGCGCGGTGGGGTTTGGGGAGGCGAAGCCTCCCCGGA
>CALJIC010000186.1 GCA_937974195.1 uncultured Roseiflexaceae bacterium
GACTTCGTCGCCGCAGAGCCGCGGAAAAGAAGATCCGGGGGAGGCTTCGCCTCCCCCGACCCCACCAGTGGGTGGAGGTGGAAGAGCACCGGGGAGGCGAAGCCTCCTAGACCCCATTAGGGGCGCGAGGGCAGCTCTCCGCCGCCCTCTGTCGGGAGGCGTGGAGGGCCGCAGGCCCGCCGGAGCTGCTTCCCGCTAGGACGTGAGAAGGCCGCAGGCCGCCGGCCTCCCCCGCGGCAGGTGCCGCAGCACCGCCGAGGAGCCAGCCATGAAGCGTGTCGTCAGCGTCAGCCTGGGCTCGTCGCAGCGCGACTACTCCTTCACCACGACCGTGCTCGGACGACGGATCGAGGTGCGCCGCATCGGCGCCAACGGGGACGTCGCGCTGGCCGCGGAGCTGATCCGCGAGCACGATGGCCGGGTGGACGCGATCGGCCTGGGCGGGCTCACGCCGGTGTTCCGCGTCGGCGAGGCGCGCTACCCGCACCGCGAGGCGCTGCGCGTCGCCGCGGCGGCCCGGCGCACGCCGGTGGTCTCCGGCGGCCTGATCAAGGGCGCCCTGGACCGCTGGTGCGTCTACGAGGCCAGCCGGCGCAGCCGCGGCCTGTTCAACTACCGCCGCATCCTGGTCACGAGCGGCGTGGACCGCTACGCGCTGGCGCAGGCGCTGAGCCAGTACGAGGCCGAGCTGCGCTTCGCCGACCCGATCATCCACAGCGGGGCGCGCTTCCTGCCGCTGCCGCGCTCGGTCCGGCAGCTCGAGCTCTACGCCGCCACCACGCTGCCGCTCACCGCGCTGCTGCCCTACCGCGTGCTCCACCCGGTCGCGCTCGGCCGCGAGGGGCGCGACGGGCGCGCGCTCGAGCACTTCCGCTGGGCCGATGTGATCGCCGGCGACTTCGCCTTCATCCGCCGCTTCGCCCCGCCCGAGCTGCGCGGCAAGACGATCGTCACCGACGACCTGTCGCCGGCGGAGCTTGACGATCTGCGCCGGCGCGGCGCCGCGACGCTGGTGACGCTCGGGCCGCGCCTCGAGGGGGCCGGCCGCTATGTGTCCGCCGATGTGCTGGAGGGGATCGCGGTGGCGCTGCTGGAGTGCGGCGCGAGCCCGAGCGAGGGCGAGATCCTCAACTTCATCGACGAGGCGGGCTGGGGGCCGGACGTGCTGGCGCTGAACGAGGGCGTCGAGAGGCCGACCTTCGCCTTCGTCATCCACCCGCTCTCCGCCCGCTACATCGCCAACCACCCGCGCTTCCGCTTCACCAGGCGCCTGCCGGAGCGGCTGGTGGAGCGCGTGGCCGCCTACATGCCGCCCATGTTCATCTCGCGCATCCGCGGCATCCGCTCCAGGGCCACCGGCGAGGAGATCGAGGGGCTGCTGTTCTCGCTCGGCGCCACGCCGCGCGAGCTGATGCGCCGCGACACCTCCTTCACCTACCGCCGGCTGATCAAGTGCGCCCGCATGGCCGAGCGCATGGGCGCCCGGATCATGGGCCTCGGCGCCTTCACCTCGGTCGTCGGCGACGCCGGGGTCACCGTCGCGCAGAAGAGCGACATCGGCATCACCTCCGGCAACTCGCTCACGGTGGCCGCCACGCTCGAGACCGCCAAGCAGGCGGCGATCAAGATGGGCGCCGCGGATCTGACCAGGGGCCGCGCGATGGTGGTCGGCGCCACCGGCTCGATCGGCTCGGTCTGCGCCCGGCTGCTCGCGCAGGCGATCGGCGACGTGGTGCTGGTGGCGCCGCGCCCCGAGCGGCTGCTGGCCCTCAAGCGGCAGATCGAGCGCGAGACCCCCGGCGCGCGGGTGATAGCCGCCACCAACGCCGACGCCTACATCGGCGGGTGCGACCTGATCGTCACCACCACCTCGGCGCTCTCCGGCCGGGTGATCGACGTCGACAGGCTGAAGCCCGGCGCGGTGGTGTGCGACGTCGCGCGCCCGCCGGACGTCAAGAAGGAGGACGCCGCGCGCCGCCCGGACGTGCTGGTGATCGAGTCGGGCGAGATCCTGCTGCCGGGCGAGCCGGACTTCGGCTTCGACATCGGGCTGCCGCCCGGCACCGCCTACGCCTGCCTGGCGGAGACGGCGCTCCTGACCATGGAGCACATGTACGGCGACTACACGGTCGGGCGGAACATCGAGCTGGAGAAGGCCAAGGAGATGTACCGCCTGATGAAGAAGCACGGCCTGGAGCTGGCGGGCATGCGCTCGTTCGACGAGTACGTCACCGACGAGATGCTGGCCGAGAAGCGCCGCCTGGCGGACGAGCTGCGCCGCGCCAGGGGCCAGGGCGCCGCGCGGGAGCTGGGCTCGCACGGCCGCGAGGCCGCCGGCGCCCGCTCGTGAGCGCCGCTCTTCTGCTGGCGCGAAGCGATGCCGCCACGGCCCCGGCGCGTTCCCGCCTCAGCGCTGCGGCTTCGGCCGCTGGGGCGCCGGCCGCGACTCCAACACCGGTGGGGCGGCGGCGGCTCGCTGGTGCCCTCCTAGCGCCGCTCCGAGTCCGCGTCTGGCCGGCGGACCAGGTCGTTCACAATGCCGTCGCCGGGCGGATCGGTGTCGGCGGAGCGCCTGGCGTAGCTCTCGACATCCTCGCGGCGAAACCGGTAGGCGCCGTCGACGGCGTGGGCCGGGAGCGCGCCGCTGCGCGCGAGCTGGAGCACCGTATCGATCGAGAGGCTCAGGCGCACGGCGGCGTCGTGTGCGGACATGGTCTCGGGCTGGTTCATATCGACCTCCTGGCTGGCAGGCGCACGCGGCGAGGACCGCTGAGGGCTGAATAGCAAGGGTCGCGCCGCCGCCGGGCAGCGAAACAGATCCGAAGCACGCTCACACAGTTTCAGGGACCAGACGTATGGCAACCACTGTCAGCTCCGCCGCCCCGCCCCGCGGCGCTCGCGCCCGCCGCGTGGCGGCGCGCCTCAGCGTGTCGCTGGCGCTCCTGCTGCTGGCGCTGTACCTCGGCGTCTCGGCCTACGCCGCGAGCGTCGTCACCTGGCCGCGGCGCGCCCCGCTCGACAGAACCCCGGCCGCCGTGGGCGCCGCCTACCGCGACGTGAGCTTCCCGGCGCGGGGCGGCGATGTGCAGATCGCGGGCTGGTACCTCCCGCGCGCCGATGCGACGCGCGCGGTGGTGCTGGTGCACGGCAAGGACAGCAGCCGCGCCGCGGAGTTCGGCGGCCGCTTCGTCGAGCTGGCGGCGGGGCTGCAGGCGCGCGGGTTCGCGGTGCTCATGATCGACATGCGCGGCCACGGGGCCAGCGGAGACGCGCGCTTCAGCTTCGGCCTCGAGGAGCGGCGCGACATCATCGGCGCGGTGGACTGGCTGCGGGCGCAGGGCTTCGCCCCCGGCAGCGTCGGCGTGCTCGGCGTCTCGATGGGCGCGGCGGCCGGCATCGGCGCGGCGGCCGAGGAGCCGGCCATCGGCGCGCTGGTGGCCGACTGCAGCTACGCCGAGATCGAGCCGCTCATCCGGCGCCACTGGACCTCCGCCAGCGGCCTGCCGGACGCCTTCCTGCCCGCGACGCTGCTGATGGGGCGCCTCATCCTCGGGCACGACCTGACACAGGCCCGCCCCGCCGAGGAGATCGACGACGTCGCGCCGCGCCCGGTGCTGATCATCCACGGCGCGGCGGACGCGTTCACGCCGGTGGAGCACGGGCGCCAGCTGGCGGCCGCCAACCCCGCCGCCGAGTACTGGGAGGTCCCGGGCGCGGCCCATGCCCGCTCCTACGCCGCCGACCCGCAGGCGTACCTGGAGCGGGTGGCCGGTTTCTTCGAGCGCAGCCTCCCGGCGCGCTGAGCGTCGCGCGCCGCCCCGGCGTGTCGGCGCTCAACCCCGTGTCAAGCACTCAGGTGCATCTGCATCGCCACCCGCGCCCTTTCCACAGCTCCGGCGCCCTGCTATAACCAGGCGAGGAGATGGAAAGGGCTTCACGATGCAGACAATGCTTCGCTTCCCGACACGCCTGGCGCTGGTGGCGCTGGCGCTCGGGGTCGCTGCCGACCTGCTGTTCTACCGGCGCGCCTTGGGCATCTCGTTGCCGCTGTTCGTCATGCTCGGCCTCGGCCTGCTCATCTGGCGCGCCCGCGCCGAGGAGCGCCCGCCGGCGCTCGCCAACCTGTGGCTCGGGGCCGCGGCGCTGCTGTTCGCGCTGCTGGTGGCGGTGCGCGCCAACATGGCCCTCACCGCGCTCAACCTGTGCGCCTGCGCCGCGCTGCTGTTCCTCCAGGCGATGAGCTTCCGCTCCGAGCCGATCGGGGCGCTCTCGACCGGGCAGCTGCTCGTCCGCGGGCTGCTCACCTCGCTCGAGATGATCTTCCTGCCGGCGGCGCTGTTCGCCGATGCGGCCAGCCGGCTGCCGGCCGGCGGCGAGCGTATCCGGGCCCTCGCGCCGGTCGGGCGGGGCGTCGTGCTCGCCGCGCCGGTGCTGGCGACGTTCACCCTGCTGCTGGCGGGCGCGGATAGCGTGTTCGCGAGCTTCGTCGCGGCGGTGCTGAACATTCAGCTGCCGTTCGACGCGGCCGAGGTGCTCGGCCACGGGATGTTCGTCGGCGCGTTCGCGTGGGCCTGCGCGGGCGGCATGCTGGTGGCGCTGCACGACCGGCCGGCCCCATCGTACGAAGAGCTGCCCGCCGAGGGGGTCACGCGGCCCCTGCGCGCGGCAGAGCTCCGCGGCGGGTGGCGGCCGGTCGGCGCCATCGAGGCGCTGACGGTGCTGGTGGCGGTGGACGTGCTGTTCGGCGGGTTCATGCTGGTCCAGGCCGCCTACCTGTTCGGCGGGCTGGACACGCTGCAGCGGACGGGGATGACCTACGCCGAGTACGCCCGGCGCGGCTTCTTCGAGCTGCTGGCGGTGGCCTGCATGTCGCTCGGGCTGCTGTGGCTGCTCGCGCTGCTGACGCGCCGGGACACCCCCGGGCGGCGGCGCGCGTTCAACGCCGCATGCGGGCTGATGACCGCGCTGGTGCTCGGGCTGCTCGCCTCGGCGTTCCAGCGGATGCTGCTCTACCAGGCGGCCTACGGCTTCACGCAGCTGCGCATCTACACGCTGAGCTTCATGGTCTGGCTGGCGCTGGTGCTCGTGCTGTTCATGGCCGCGCTGCTGCGCGACCGGCCGCGGCTGTTTACCTTCGGCGGCTTCGTCTCGGCGCTGGTGTGCCTGGCGGCCCTCAACCTGGCCAACCCGGACGTGCTGATCGTGCGCGAGAACATCGCCCGCTACCAGGCCAGCGGCGACCTGGACGCCCGGTATCTGGCGCGCCTCTCGGCGGACGCGGCCCCGGCGCTGGTCGCGTCGCTCGGGGCGCTGGGCGACGAGGAGCGCGCGATCATCACCGACGCGCTTAAGGGGCAGCTGGCGCAGATCGAGCAGATCGAGGCCGAGAGCGGCTGGCCGGCGTGGCACCTGGGGCGGCAGGCGGCCAAGCAGGCGATCGAGCGGGCCGTACCGTAAACATCGGGGTAGGGGCGTTGCGCGCAGCGCCCCTACCCTGCCCCCAGCGACGTGTCCTCCTACAGCACCCACTCGCGCCCGCAGGCCCGCACGCGCATGCCGCGCATGTCCCCGCCGAGCACCGTGACCTCCGGCGTCCACGTGCCGTCGGCGGCGCGGCGCTGCGTGTAGGTGCCCCAGCCGCGGCCGCAGCTCCAGAAGCAGCGGAACTCGTCCGGGTCGGTGGAGGCCTCGAGCACCGGCTCGAAGCTCATCCAGCCCGCGGCCACATCGCAGCGGAAGCCGCTGAGCGCCGTGAGCAGCGCCCAGCTCGCCATGCTGCGCGCGTAGTGGTGGCCGCACTCCACCTCGTTCCACGGGTTGCGCCGCACGCCGTCGTGGCGCTCCCGCACCGCCTCCACCAGCTCGAGCCCCTCGGCCAGCCAGCCCTCGTAGATCAGGTGCGCCGCCACATGGTACTCGATCCCGGTCCAGACCTCGTCCGAGTAGACGAAGGGCAGCCTGGGGCGCCCGCCGCGCGGCCAGGAGCAGAGCAGCAGCCCGGCCTCGTCGTTCAGCACGTAGGTGCGCTGGGCGTTGGCGTGGTCGCGGAAGCCGCGCCGGAAGTTGTGGTCGAACACCGCCTTGATCGCGCGGCGCACGTGCTCGGCGGGGAGCAGGTCGCCCAGCCCGAGGACGCGGGCGTGCAGCTGGCCGAGCAGCTGGTCCGAGAGGATGCCCTCGCCGTGCTGGTACTTGTAGGCGTTCACGTCCTCCAGCCGCTGGATGTAGTACTCGCCGTTCCAGAGCAGCTCGTCGAGCCGCCGGCTGGAGCGCTCGAAGGTGGCGCGGTACTCGGCGGCCAGCGCCTCCTCGCCCATCACCCGCGCCAGCTCCTCGGCCGCGCGCAGCCCGGCCAGGTAGTAGATGCCGCACAGCGGGTTGGGGCCGTAGAACTCGATGTCGTAGGTGTTGTGCTGCTTGCCGTCCGGCACGCCGTCGCCGTCGGTGTCCCAGTGGGCGCCGGCGTAGGCGATGGCGCGCTTCACGCCCGGCCACACCAGCTCCAGCCACGCGCGGTCGCCGCTCAGCAGCCACTCGCGGTAGGCGCGGATCACGCTGCCCATCTGGCCGTCCACCGCCGCCTCGGGGCGCACCGTGTCGCCCCAGTGCCAGACGAAGCGCTCGCCGGTGCTCTGCATGCCGCGGAAGTACATGAAGCCGCTCTCGTCGGTCTCCACGACGAACTCGAGCCGGCGCATCTCGCGCTCGAGGCTCGGGAACAGGAAGGCGAGCGTCTGAGCGTAGGACCACACGTGGGTGCAGGAGCCCTCGCAGCAGCCGGCGTCGTCGAAGCAGCCCTCCCAGCCGTAGAAGCGGCCGTCCTCCATCCAGAAGCAGGTGGTGGAGCGCAGCGGCACGATGTTGGCCGCCAGCGCGTCGACCACCGGCTCGGGGAGCGTGCCGCCCCACAGCGCCTGCTGGAACGCCCGCGACGCGCCCTCGAGGTGCGGGAGGTTGTCCAGCACGTAGCGCGCCGTCTCCCAGGCGCTGCCGAAGCGCCGGGCGTAGCGCACGCGGGCGAGCGGCGCGTCCTCGCTCTTCCAGCTGTCCGGCCGGTTGGGGAAGTGCCAGGCCAGCACGAAGCGGTAGCTCCTGCGCTCGCCGGGGGCCAGCTCGTCCATCACGCCGAGCGAGCCGGTGTCGCTCTGGCGGGGCGCCGAGGGCGTCTCGTAGCCGTGGTCGGTGAGCATCCCGTCCTCGGACAGGTCGTCCCAGAACTCCTGCAGGAAGTCCCACCAGGCGCCGCGCAGCCAGGCGCGCTTGGCCGTGACGGTGGGGTGGTCGGTCACGAGCGCCATGTCGCCGTAGAGCCGGTCGGTGGGCGCGTAGCGCTCGGAGCGCAGCAGCAGCCCGCGGGCCGCGCCGTCCTCGCGCAGCTCGTTGATGTTGCCGCCCAGCCCGGCGGACGCCAGGTTGCCGAAGCGGTCGAAGCCGACGCCGCCGACCGGGTTGAACAGCGAGCCGACGATCGTCAGGCGCACGCGCTCGGGGCCGGGGTTGGTGACGGTGTAGGTGAAGATCGCGCACGGCAGGCCGGAGTCGTCCGCGTCGAGCGGGACGAGCGGCGTGTAGGCCTCGAGCGACACCTGCACCGGCAGGCTGGGGTCCTGGAAGTCCAGCGTCGCGAAGGGGTAGGCGCCGGTGAGGGTGGCGCCGGCCAGGCGCGGGAGGCCGGCGGCGCTGGTCGGGTGGTAGCCGTGTGAGAGGGCGTGCGGCGGGGCCAGCGGCCCCTCGAGCACGCGCGTGATCGCCGGCGCGGAGCCGGCCTGGGCGCGGATGGCGAAGAAGGTGTTCGGCAGGCGCGTGCCCTTCGCCGGCCGGTTGAAGATCTCCCAGTCGCGCAGGTCGCCGCGCGCGCCGAGCGAGACGTTGCCGCTGCCGATCCCGCCGAGCGGGAAGGCGGCGACGGTGGCCGAGGCGGGGTAGGATCTGGGTTTCATGCTGGCTTCTTTCTTCCTGTGGCGCTCTCAGGGCGCGCTGAGGGGCGTGCCCCCTCCGGGTAGGCGGCTAGAGATCGGCCGGAGGCGGGCCGCTCGGCGGGTCGGTCCAGAGCTCGTGCACCGGCGGCAGCGGGACGAAGGGCGTGTGCGGCTCGCGCTGGTACCAGTAGGCCACCGAGGCGATCGTGTCGGTCAGCGGCTGGAACTTCCAGTTCGGCCACCAGCCGAGCGCCTGCACCGTCACCCGCAGGCTCTCGCGGAAGCGCACCGGGTCCATGATATGCCAGCGGTAGAGGGCGTGGCGGGGCACCTCGCCGGGCTCCTTGCGGTACAGCGGGTAGCCGAGGAACGGCGTCGAGTAGGTCTGGCCGTCGAAGCACCACGCCCCGCCCACGTAGTCCTCGGTGCCGGTGCCGCAGATCGTCGGGAACTCGGTGTCGCCATCCATGTAGAACTTGACCTCGCCCTCGCCCCACCAGCCGTTGCTGTGCTGCTTCCAGGCCAGGAACGTCCCGACGTAGTGCCCCTGGCCGCGCACGTCGTCCAGGATGGTGTGCTCGGGGTGCTCGCGGGTGGTGGTGGACTGGCGGAAGCTGGCGTGGAAGTAGGCGGCCTGCTCGGGCACCGCGGTGAGCGCGTAGGTGATCTGGTAGAAGAAGTACTTGATCGGCGCGGTGTGCCGGTTCTCGATCGTGATCCGGGCGCGCTGGCGGAAGGGCATCGGCCAGTAGCAGTTGAAGCCGCCGACCGGGTTCACCGCCACCGGGAGCGAGTTGACGTTGTAGCGCAGCCCAAACCCGTTGCAGAAGAAGTCGCCCAGCGGCGCCTCGACCGAGGGCTGCTCCTCGTCGTCCCAGTAGAAGCGCAGCACGGTGTTGCGGTAGGCCTCGGTGGCGACGGTGATCCAGATGTGCTGCACCACGCCCGGCCCCTCGATGTCGGCGAGCGTGGTGGTGCTGCCGGCGGGCAGGTCGATGCAGGGCCGGACCTTCCAGCCCCGGCCTAGGTCCGACGAGGGGTGGTTCGCGGTCGGTGTCTCGCGCGCGCCGCCGCCCCGCTCGCCGGTCGGGTTCTCGGCCGAGATCGAGCGCGTCTCGGCCTGCGACAGCAGCGGCAGCGCCCCCAGGCTCATTCCGAACGGGTCCATCAGCGATGCCTCCTCACAAGCAGATCGTTCGACAGAGGTCGTTCTGCTCTCAGCACTGAGAGATCGGGCTCTGACGGCCGAAAGCGCCGCGCGGCCCTATTCCGCAATCAGCTCGAGCCGCACGTCGAGCGGCCTTCCCGGCTCGATCCGCACGGCCGCGCCGAAGTCCAGCGTGACGGCCTGCCCCTCCTGCCGGATGCTGGCGTCCACCGCCTGCTCGCCCAGCCGGGCCGAGACCGAGGCCGGCCGCGCCCCCTCCGGCAGCTCCAGGCGCAGCGACCGGACCTCGAGCGCGCCGGCGTGCGCCTCCCAGCGCACCGTCTGGGTATCTGCGCGGCGCTCCTGGTGCGCCTCGCCCCAGCCCGAAGGGAAGCTCCAGACCGTGCGGAAGCGCTCGGGCTGCCAGCGCGGCGCCAGCGCCAGCTCGCCCGTCACCGCAGAGTAGCGCAGCCCCGCCAGCGCCAGGAGCGCGGCCCAGGCCGCCATCGCCCGCGCGTAGTGGTGCCCGCACTCCTGCTCGTTCCACGGGTTGCGCCGCCGGCCGTCGAAGCGGGCGCGGATCGCCGCGATCACGGCCAGCCCCTCGTCCACCAGCCCCTCGTAGATCATGTGCGCCGCCGCCTGGTACTCGAAGCCGGTCATGACCTCGCTGAAGTACGGGAAGGGCACGCGCGGGCGCCCGCCGCGCGGCCAGGAGCAGATCAGCAGCGCGCTCTCGTCCGCCAGCGCGTAGGTCCGCATGGTGTTCCAGTGGTCGTAGAGCGCCGGCCGGAAGTTGTGGCGGTAGATCGCCGCGAGCGCGGCGCGGACGTTCGCGGGGCGCAGCAGGTGGCCCAGCCCCAGCACGTGCGCCATGTACTGCCCGACGAGCTGGTCGATCAGGCAGCCGTCGCCCACCTGGAAGTCCGGGTCGGCCGGGTCGGTCTCGCCCATGCCGGCGCGCAGCTCGGGGCGGGCCTCGTCCAGGCTCGCGGGCGCCCGCACCTGCTGGATGTAGTACTCGCCGTTGAACAGGTGCTCGTCCACCCAGGCGCTGCCGCGCTCGAACAGCGCCCGGCAGCTCTCGGCGAACGCCGCGTCGCCGACGGCGCGCGCCATCTCCTCGGCGGCGCGCAGCGCCCCGAGATACCAGACGGTGCAGAGCGGGTTGGGGCCGAAGAGCTCGATGTCGTAGGTGTTGTGCTGCACCCCCTCCATCACGCCGTCGCGGTCGGCGTCCCAGCCGCCGGGGAGCCAGCAGTAGCGCACGAGCGCGGCGATCTTCGGCCAGTGGCTGCGGAGGAACGCCTCGTCGCCGGAGAGCTGCCACTCGCGGTAGCACTTCATCACCACGCCCATCTGCCCGTCGGCGGCGGCGTGGCGCCACGGCTCGCTCCCGAGCGGCAGGCGCAGGCGGAAGAAGTTCAGGCCGTCCGCGTCGGTGCCGTGCTCCAGCTCCAGCGCGCGCATGTTCAGCGCCAGCTCGGGGAACAGGAACGGCGTGGTCTGCTCGTAGTTCCAGACGTGGGTGCAGGAGCCGAAGCAGCACCCCAGGGTGTCGCCGCAGCCCTCGAAGGCGAAGAAGTTGCCGTCCGCGGTGCGGAAGCATGTCTGGCTCCGCAGCGTCGAGACGTTGTTGAGCGCGGCCTCCTTCACCGGCTGCGGCAGGGTGGCGGCGGCGATGGCGCCCGCGAAGCGCGCGCTCTCGGCCTCGAGCTCGGCGAGCTGCGGGGCGACCTGCACGGCCACGTCCCACGCATCCTGGTAGCGGGCGGCGTAGTAGTTGCCGACGTACCCGCCCTGCGGGTCGAGGGTGTTCCAGCCGCAGCCGGCGGCGGTGCGGTGCGGGAAGTGCCAGCAGATCAGGAAGGTGCAGCTGGCGCTCCCGCCGGGCGGCACAGTGACCGACGTGGCGACCGAGCCGATCTGGCCCTGGCCGGCCGGGCTCGGCCCCTCCTGCTCGGGGTCGTCGAGCCGCCCGTCGTCGCTGAAGTCGTCCCAGAAGGTCAGCAGGTGGCGGTTCCAGTGGGTCGAGCCCCAGCTGCGCCGCCAGGTCGCCTCGGGGGCCAGCGCCACCAGCGCGATCGTGCCGTCCTGCGGCGTGCGCGGCTCCACGCGCTGGGAGCGCATCAGCAGGCCGTGGAGCCGGCTGCCGTCCGCGGCACGTGCGCTGCGCGGCTCGTTGACGTTGCCGCCCGGCAGCGCCCCGAGCCCGCGCGGCGCGATCGACGAGGTCGTGTCGCCCCCCTCGCGGCTCACGCCGATGCAGTTCATCAGGCTGCCGGCCACGGCGGCGGACACCGGCCGGTCGCCCGCGTTCACCAGTACGAAGCGCAGCACTGCCAGCGGCAGGCCGGAGCGCTCGGCGTCGAGCGGGATCAGCGGGTTGAACGCCTCCAGGTGGACGGCCAGCGGCACGCCCGGGTCGCGCAGCGTGAAGCGCGCGAAGGGGTAGGCTGCCTCGAGCTCCACCTCGCGGAAGCGCGGCAGCCCGGCCGCCG
This sequence comes from uncultured Roseiflexaceae bacterium, assembly GCA_937974195.1. Taxonomy (GTDB): domain Bacteria; phylum Chloroflexota; class Chloroflexia; order Chloroflexales; family Roseiflexaceae; genus CALJIC01. Next base: position 11,568 of record CALJIC010000186.1, read on the forward strand.
CAGTCGTCACGCCGAAGCTGCCGCTGTAGGGCGGCTGGATCACCCCCTCCAGCACCCGCGTGACCGGCGGCGCGCCCTCGGCCTCGGCCCGCAGCGCGAAGAACGAGAACGGCGGGGTCAGGCCCTTGTCCGGGCGGTTGAAGATCTCGAAGTCGCGCAGCTCGGCCCGCCCGCCGAGCGCGATGCTGCCGGTGCCGATCCCGCCGAGCGGGAAGGCGACCTCGCGCAGCTGCTCGCCCGTGTAGCGCGACAGGGCCGGCCAGGGGGAACGGCCGCCAGTCATGGAGCTCCCTGTTTCCTCATGTCGTTCGGCGTGGTGCGTGTGCGTGCGGCGCGCAGACACACCTGCAGGAACCCAGCCCGCTAGCCCTTGATGCCCGACTGAGTGATGCCCTCGATAAACCAGCGCTGGGCCAGCAGGAAGACCAGCAGCACCGGCGCGACCGTCATCGTCACCGCCGCCATCACCACCGCCGGGCTGCCGGAGCCGAGATACCCGCGCAGGGCTGTGATCCCGAGCGGCAGAGTCATCTTGTCCCAAGAGTTGAGGAAGATCAGCGGCCCGAAGTAGGCGTTCCAGGTGTTGTTGAAGGTGATGATCGTCAGCGCCGCGAGCGACGGCCCGGCGAGCGGCAGCGCCACGCGCCAGAAGGACTTCCACGGCCCCGCGCCGTCGATCCGCGCGGCGTCCAGCAGGTCCTGCGGCATCGTCAGGAAGAACTGGCGCAGCAGGAACACCCCGAAGGCGCTCGTCAGGCCGGGCAGGATCAGCGCCCAGTGGCTGTCCACCAGTCCGAGATGGCGCATGATGATGAACACCGGGATGATCGTCACCTGGCCGGGCACCATGAGCGAGGCCAGCAGCACGATGAACAGGAGATCGCGGCCGGGGAAGCGCAGGCGCGCGAAGGCGAAGCCGGCCATCGAGCAGGTGATCAGCTGCCCGAGGGTGACGAAGAAAGTCACCTTGACGCTGTTGAGCCCGAAGGCCAGGAACGGCACCGACGACTGGAACACCGCGGCGTAGTTCTCCCAGTGCCACTCGGTCGGCAGCCAGGCCGGCGGCAGCTTGAACGACTCGTTCATCGGCCGCAGCGAGGTCGCGAACATCCACACGAAGGGCATGGCCATGAAGATGGCCCCCAGGCCGAGCGCCACTGTCGCCAGGAAGTCCAGCGCCCGGTCGAGGGTCAAGCTGGCGGCGCGGCGCTCCACTGCGCGCTTCGTCCCAACCTGTGAGCTGGTTGCCATGTCCTTATCCTCCGACCCACTCCATGCTTATGCGGCCCCGCGGGCGCACCATCACTCGTAGTGCACCCACGAGCGCCCGAGGCGGAACTGGACCAGCGTCAGCGCCATGATCATCACGAACAGCGTGATCGCGACGGCCGAGGCGTAGCCCATATCGAAGCTCTGGAAGGCCTTCTCGTAGATGTACATCACCAGGCTGCGGCTGGCGTCGCCCGGCCCGCCCTGGGTGAGCACGACGATCGAGTCGAACACCTGCAGCGCCCCGATCATGAAGATGACCATGTTGAAGAAGAACGTCGGGCTGATCAGCGGCAGCGTGATGTGGCGGAACAGCCTGAAGGGGCTCGCGCCGTCGATCTGGGCCGCCTCGTAGTAGTCCGAGGGGATGTTCTGCAGCCCGGCCAGGAACACCAGCATGGCGAAGCCGGTGTTCTTCCACACATCCATGAAGATGATCGACGGCAGCACCCACTGGCGGTTGTTGAGCCACGGGACCGGCTCGACGCCCAGGAAGCTGAGGTAGTAGTTGAACACCCCGGTGTCCTTCTGGAACAGGAACTGCCAGATGATCGCGCAGTAGGTCAGCGCGACGAGCACCGGGAAGAAGTAGGTGGTGCGGAAGATGTACTTCAGCGCCGCGGGCAGGCGCCGGTTGATCAGCACCGCCAAGATCAGCCCGATGCCGACGTTCAGGGTGACGGCCGTGACCGTGAAGAAGATCGTGTTGATGTACACCGTGCGCAGCCGCGGGTCGCTCAGCATGGCCAGGTAGTTGTCCAGCCCGATGAACCGCGCCGGGCTGAGCATGTCGTACTCGGTCAGGCTGATGCCGATCGCCGCCAGGATCGGCCCGACGACGAACGTGGTGTAGCCCAGGAAGGTCGGCAGGATGAAGAGGTACCCAGCCAGCGCCTCGCGGTGCCGCTCCTTGCTGAGCCAGCCGGTACGCGCCGGCGCGCGTATCTGTGCAGATGCCATGGGCCGCTCCGTTCCGGTGCGGCAGGCGCCCCGCGCAGCTCCGCAGGGCGCCTGCCGCGCGCTTGCTCCTCTACCCCTGCAGCTTGGCCATTGCGGCCGAGAGCTCTTCGTGCGCGGCGGCCAGCCCCGCATCCGGGGTCACGGTGCCGGCAAAGATCTCGCCGACGTGGCGCATGAAGATCGTCTCGAACTCGTTGAAGTTCGCCGGGCTCGGCACCGGCTTCGAGTCCTCCAGGCTGTCGTAGAAGATCTTGGAGTTGCTCGGGAACTTGAGGAACGCCTCGCTGTAGGCGACGGAGCGGCGGGCCGGGATGGCCACCCCGGCCTCGGCCGTGGCCTGGATGGTCTCCTTGCTGGTCAGCTCCTTGATCAGCTCCCAGGCCAGCTCCTTGTTCGGGCTCTCGGCGTAGATGCCCCAGCCGCCCACGCCGTGCACCGAGGTGCCCTTGGTGTTGCGCGGCCAGAACTGCACGTCGAAGTCCCTGAACTCACTCGCCAGGAAGCCCTGGATCGGCCAGTGGCCCCACCCGCTCATGGCGACCTTGCCCGAGCTGAACAGCGCCTCGTTGTTGGCGCCCTCGACCGACGGCGCGACCTTGTGGACGTGGATCAGGTCGTGCACGAAGGTGATCGCCTCGAGCATCTTCGGGTCGGTCAGGTTCGAGTCGCTCCAGTCGGCCGTGAGCTGGTAGGTGTCGTTGGTGAGGAACCAGGGCGTTAGGCCGAAGTTGAAGTTCGGGATGGCGAAGCCGTACACCTGGTCGGCGCCGCTCCCGGTGGTGAGCTGCTTGGCGATAGTCAGGAAGTCCTGCCAGGTCCAGTCCGGCTTGGGCGGCTCGATCCCGGCCTCCTCGAAGATCTTGGTGTTGTAGTAGATCACCATGTTGTTCCAGGAGTGCGGCACCTGCCAGATCTTGCCGTCCACCTTGAAGGCGTCGATCAGCGGCTGCGCGACGTCGTCGATCAGCTCCTTGCCTCCCGGGTCGTTCGTCAGCAGCTCGTCGAGCGGCATCAGCAGCCCTTTGCTGACGATCAGCCGCGTGCCCTCGATCGCGATGTTGATGATGTCCGGCGCCTGGCCGCCCGCCACCTGCGCGACGACCTTGTTGGTGTACTCGGACCAGGTCGTCACCGGGACGAAGTTGTCCTCGATCGTGACGTTGGGGTGGCTCTGCTTGAAGCGGTCGTAGGCCGCGCTGTAGATCACCTGGTCCGCCTCGCCGCCGAAGTTGAAGATCTTGAGCGTCGTCGCTCCGCCGCCCGTAGCCGGCGCCGCCGGCTCGGCCGCCGCCCCACCCTCGCTCGCCGATCCGCCGCCGCTCTGAGGTGCGCCGCAGGCGGCCAGCAGCGCAGCACCGCCGCCCGCCGCGGCCAGCCGCAGGAAATCGCGCCGAGAGACCCGTCGTCGTGCCTCGTCCATCGCTAGCCTCCTCGCTACGTCGAGATCTGTCTCGCATGGCTCGGCCGGGTGGTTCGGGGCAGCCGGCTTTCGCTGCCTGAGCACAGATATGGAGCCACGCGTGCGGTGCGCCGATTATAAAAGAAAAGCTAAACTGAGTCAACGTGTTTAGCTAAAGTTCAGTCTAAAACGCTTTAGGTTCCATTGACACCCACGGGCATTGCCGGTATAGTGGTGTGATGAGACTTTGTTGCACCGAGCAGGTATGAGTGCACGAACCATCAAGGACGTGGCCGATGCCGCCGGCGTCTCGACGGCCGCCGTCTCACTGTTCCTGAACGGCCGCCCGGGGATCAGCCAGGCGACCCGCGACCGCATCGCGGCGGCGATCCGCACGGTCGGCTACGTTCCTCGCACGAACGGCCGGCGCAGCGCCGCCCGCGCGTTTGTGGGCATGCTGGTCGAGCAGCTGCCGCTGCCGGTTCACGCAGACCACTTCTACTCTGGGGTTGTCGCGGGGCTGCAGAGCGAGGCGGACCGCCTGGGCTACAACCTGGCGCTCAGCGTGGTCGACCCGCAGCAGGGCGGGCTGCCGCGGCTGATCGCCGAGCAGCAGGTGGCCGGGGTGATCGCGATCGGCGGCGGGGACATCACCGACGCGCTGCTGGACCGCCTGGCCGATGAGGGCATCCCGCTCGTCGCGGTGGACAACCAGAGCCGCACCCGCCAGATCGACTGCGTGGTCACCGACAACCAGCAGGGCGGCTACGAGGTCACGCGCCACCTGATCGAGCTCGGGCACCGGCGGATCGCCTTCATCTGCGGCCCGGCCAAGTACAAGAGCCTCGGGGAGCGCTACCAGGGCTACCGCCAGGCGCTGCTCGAGGCCGGCATCCCGCTCGAGGAGGAGCTCGTCCAGCCGGCGATCTCAAGCGGCCTGCCGCGCAAGGGGTACAAGGAGATGCGCCAGCTGCTCGAGCTGGACCCGCTGCCCACCGCGGTGTTTGCCGCCAGCGACCGCACGGCGGTCGGGGCGCTCGAGGCGATCCGCGAGCGCGGGCTGCGCGTGCCGGACGATATCAGCCTGGTGGGCTTCGACGGCGTCGCGCTTGGGGAGCACGCCGACCCGCCGCTGACCACCGTGCGCACCCGCAACTACGAGATGGGCGTGGTGGCAATGCAGCGTCTCGACACGCTGATCGCCGGGCGCGGGGTGGCGCCGATGAAGATCGTGCTCTACACCGACCTGGTGGTGCGTCAGTCCACCGCGCCGCCGAGCCGGTAGGTCGGCCGCGGGGGCGCCGGGCTGAAGCACTCTAGGCGCGTCAGCTCGCAGCGGATCCAGGGCGGCGTCTCGGCCGCCATCCGGCGCACGATCTCCTCGAGCATGGCCGGCTCGCCGCCCACGCGCGCGTTCAGCCGCAGGTGCGCCCGGTCGGCGCGGACGTCGTCCGGCAGCAGGTCCCACGACACCGGCGCGCCCGAGCGGGTGATGCTGGCCTTCAGGTGCGCGCGCGGCGTCTCCAGATGGATCTTCAGGTGCGCCACCGGCGCCCCGCGCTCGGCGAACGCCTGGTCCAGCGCGTGCAGCGCCCCGGCCACCCAGCCGTCGGCGGCGAAGGGCCGCTCGCCCCGCAGCTCCCCCGTGGCGTTCAGCCAGCCCAGGCTGGCCTCGGCCGCCGCGTACACCTCGTAGTCCAGGTCGAGCGCCCGCCGCGCCCCGCTCGCGCCGCTGAGGCAGCGCTCCAGCCACTCATCGACGCCGGCGCCCGTGCGCGCCGAGATCCCCATCACCAGGGTCTCCGGGTGGGCCCGGCGCAGCGCGTTCAGCCGCCCGTCGCGCGCCTCGTCGTCCAGCAGGTCGGTCTTGGCGAGCGCGATGATCTCGGCCTCGGCCAGCTGCTGCTCGTAGAGGTAGCCGACGCTGCTGGCAAAGCCGTCCAGCTGCCGCTCCGGGTCCACCAGGACGGTGAGCGGCGCGATCGCCACCTCGTCGCCGTGGAAGGAGCGCAGCGGCCGCACCACCGTCGCGATCAGGTCGGTGCAGCTGCCCACCGGCTCGGCCAGGATCACGTCCGGCCCGACGGCGTCTCGCAGGCGCTGAACCGCCGCCACCAGGTCCGGGAAGCGGCAGCAGAAGCAGCCGCCGCTGATCTCCTCCACCACGAGCTCGCGCGACCCGGCCAGCGCGGTATCGACCAGGTCGTGGCCCTGGTCGTTGGTGACCAGCCCGACCCGCAGGCCGCGCGCCCGGAGCGCATCCGCCGCGCGCAGCAGCAGCGTCGTCTTCCCGGCGCCGAGGAAGCCGCCGGCCAGGATCAGTTTCGTCTTCATGCTGGCCCTTCCATACTGGCGAGAGCCCCTTCGCTCCCGCAGGGCGGCGCCGAGTGGCCTGCGGCGTTCAGGGCGGCGGTGGCGCAGCCACCCGCTCCAGCCTCAGACCGGCTCGACCCCGTGGCCGGCCTCGATCTGCGTGAGCTCGATCCGCCCGCCGGCGTAGACCATGCCGCCCTTGAGCGGGATGTCGGCCATGAACAGCGGCGTGTCCAGATCCACAAAGCTGAACCCGCCCAGCCCGGCGGCGAAGCAGGCCGACACCGTCATCGCCAGCGTGCTCTCGACCATGCCGCCGATCATCAGCCCGAGCCCGGCCGCCCGCGCCACCGCCGCGATGTCGAGCGCCTCGACGATGCCGCACTTCATCAGCTTGATGTTGATGACGTGCGCCGCGCGCTCCTTCACCAGCGTCAGCACCTGCGCCAGGCTGGATGCGCTCTCGTCGGCGGCCACCTGCACGCCGCCCCACTGCGCCACCTGGCGCAGCCCGGCGATGTCGTCCTTCGGCACCGGCTGCTCGAACAGCGCCGGCCTGATGCCGCGGGCCTGCAGCATCGCCAGGAGCTGAAGCGCGCCGTCCGCGCTGTAGCCGCAGTTGCCGTCCAGGATCAGCGGCGCGTCCGGGGCGGCGTCGCGGACCGCGCTCACCCGCTCCAGGTCCAGCGCCAGCGCCTGGTCGGCGCCATCCGGCCCGGCGCTCGAGCCGATCTTGACCTTGATCGTCTCGATCCCGCGGGCGCGGATGGCCTGCGCCGCGGCGGCGGCCTGCTCCACCGTGCCGGTGGTGATCGTCATGTCGGTCTCCAGCGCGGTGGAGGCGCCGCCGAAGAAGGCCCACAGCGGCACGCGCGCCCGCCGCGTGAAGGCGTCCAGCACCGCCGTCTCCACCGCGCAGCGCGCCGACCCGACCGGCCCCATCGCGCTGCGCAGCGCCTGCGCGATGCTGCGCCACTCGCGGACATCCGCGCCCTCCACGGTGCTGCGCGCCGCCTCGACCGCCGCCCGCGCCATCTCCTGCGTCTCGCCGTTGAACGCCGCGAACGGCGCCGCCTCGCCGTAGCCGCGCGTGCCGTCGGCGAGCTCGACGGTCACCAGCAGATTCTTGGCGACCTCCTGCGAGCCCCCGGCGATGCCGAACGGCTCGTTGAGCGGGATGTCGAGGTTCGTGACGCTCAAGGCCCGAATGGTAGTTGACGCTCTCATTGCGGCTCCATGCTGTGGATGGTCGGCGGGCGGACTTCGCCTGTGGCGCCGGCCGGATGAAGAAACCCCAGGCGCTCCACTACGCGCCGGACGAGAGCGGGAGCGCCACCGGCTCGCCCCGCGCGGCCGACTCATAGGCCGCCAGCGCCACCTCCAGCGCCTTCAGCCCGTCGTGCCCGGTGATCGACGGCGCGCGGCCCTCGGCGATCATCGCCACGAAGTCGCGCATCAGCCCCAGGTCCATATCGCCGCCCCAGCCGACCCACTGGGCCTTGCCCACGCGGTCGCTGTACACCGCCAGCCGCTCCTTGAAGGCGTCCAGCCGCGCCCAGCCGCGCTCGGCCACCACCTCGATCGTCACGTCGCCCCAGGTCGGGAACGAGGCCGGCCGCGACCAGCTGGTGTCGAGCGTGCCGTAGGCGCCGTTCGAGAGCGTGAACGAGAGCATCCCCGCGTCGTCGATCCCCAGCCCGTCGTGCAGCAGGCTCTCGCCGACCTCGGCGAAGACCTCGGTGACCTCGGCGTCGAAGAACCAGCGCAGCAGGTCGATCACGTGGACGGTGTGGTCGATCACCGCCCCGCCGCCCGAGAGCTCCCGGTCGATGAACCAGCCGCCGGGCATCTGGCCGTGGTTGGTGGTCTTCAGGCTGTAGACCTGGCCGAGCGCCCCGCTGCGCAGCAGCTCCTGCAGTTGGACCACCGGCGGCGCGAAGCGCACCGGGAAGGCGATCTGCAGCTTGGCGCCGGCGCGCTCGCAGGCCGCGATCATCGCCTCGGCGTCGGCCAGCGTGGTGGCGATCGGCTTCTCGCACAGGATGTGGCGCGTGTGGCGCGCCGCGAGCTCGGTCAGCGGTCGGTGGTGCGCGTTGGCGGCGCAGATCACGACGCCGTCCAGCCCCTCGGCGAGCAGCGCCTCGGGGGTGGCGAAGCGGGGGATGCCGTGCCGCTCGGCGAAGGACGCGCCGCGCGCCTCATCCTCGTCGGCGACCCCCACCACCTGGACGCCGTCGATCCGCTTGAGGCAGGAGACGTAGGAGTGGGCGTGGCCGTGGGCTACGCTCAGGATACCGATGCGGATCATAGCGCCTCCTCGAATGTCGCGACGTCGACTGGCTTCCCGGTGCGCACCGACTCGATCGCCGCCAGCGCGATGCGCAGCGCCGCGAACGCGTCGTGCGGCGTCACCAGCGGCTCCACGCCGCCGTCGAGCGTCTGGAGGAAGTGCTGGAGCTCGCGGAACCAGGGGTCGTTCTCCAGCGACGCGACGTGCGGCGGGGTGGCGGCGGGCCCGTCCGCGTGGTACTGCACCTTCAGCGGCCGCGCCTCGTCGCTGTCGTGGACCAGCATGCCCCCGGTGCCGGCCAGCTCGATGAAGGTGCGGAAGTTGCCGGCCGGGAAGGCCCAGCTCGCCTCGATGTGGCCGATCGCGCCGCTCGCGAAGCGCAGCGTGATCAGCGCGTGGTCCACCTCCAGGCCGCGGAAGGTCAGGCCGCGGGCGAAGACGCGCTCGACGTCGCCGCAGACCCAGCGCAGATAGTCGATGTCGTGGATGCCGACGTCCAGAATCACGCCGCCGCTCTGCGCCACGTCGGCGAACCAGGCCGTGCGCGACGGCCGCGCGCCGCCGCGGATCGTGCGCACCACCCCCAGGCGGCCGAGCGCGCCGCTCTCGACCACCTCCTTGGCGCGCGCGAACTCGGGGAAGAAGCGCACCACGTGGGCCACGAACAGGCGCACGCCGGCGCTCTCGCAGGCCTCGATCATCGCCCGCGCGTCGGCCAGGTGGCGCGCGATCGGCTTCTCGCACACCACGTGGCGCCCGGCGCGCGCCGCCGCGATCGTCGCCTGCGCGTGCTCGGTCGGCGGTGTGCAGATATCGGCGATCTCGCAGCGGTCCAGCAGCTCGTCGAGGCTGCCGAAGACCTGCCCGCCGAAGCGGGCGGCCAGCGCCTCCGCCCGCGTGCGGTCCGCGTCGTAGAATCCGGCCAGCTCGACGGGCAGCGCCTTCCAGCGCTCGGCGTGCCAGCTGCCCATCCCGCCGCTTCCGACGATCCCTACACGTCTCACGCTATCCCTCATCTTCTCGAGGCCCGCGCCGCGGGTTGGCGCGGGGCATCGGCTACGCGCTTGTGCGGCGCCATTATACCGCCGGTTGGCAGCAGGTATAATACCTAGAACTGATGCGGTGGTCCGTCCTGCACCCAGGCGTGTTCTGCAGGCGCTGTGCCCTGCACCACCCGCGCCAAGGCCTGCGGCCCTGGACCCGCAAGAGAACGCGTACCGTGCCAGCCTGCCCGTTGTCATGCCCACCTCCACCGATGCCCGTGCCCCAGGCACGACTGGTGCGCTGCAATGCCCACTGAGACGAGCAGTTGGTGTGCTGCAACGCAACGGGCAGTGCGGTTGAGACAGCGGCTGGTGTGCTGAGGCATGTCAACGGGCGAACGACGGGAGGTGGCACCCCTTGCGGGGATGGTTCGGAAGGGGCTGCACAGCCCCTTCCGGCGGGGGAGAGCGCGAGAGGGGTCGCAACCCCTCTCGCCATCACGCACGCTCTGACCGCACCGCGTACCTCCTGTAATACTCAGGAGTTACGCTGCGGAGCATCCGCGGAACAGCGCACGGCTCTCGGCGGGCCGCAGGCCCTTCACCTAGGCACGCTCGAAATGCTTCTCCTCGATGACCTCCTCGCCGCCGGCGGGCGGCTCCACGGCCCGGCGCACGCGCGCTCCTTCGCCGACGTCTCCTACGACTCGCGCCTCACGCGCCCCGGCGACCTGTTCCTCGCGCTGCGCACCGCCCGCGCCGACGGCCACGACTACATCGCCCACGCGCTGGCGGCCGGCGCGGGCGGGGTGCTCTGCGCCTCCCCGCCGCGCTCCCAGGCCTCCGGCGCCACGGTGATCCTCGCCGACGACCCGGCCGCGCTCCTGCAGGCCTGGGCCGCCCGCCGTCTGCGCCAGGTCGCGCCGCTGGTCGTCGCGGTCACGGGCAGCGTCGGCAAGACCGGCACGAAGCGCGCGATCGCCACGCTGCTGGAGGCGCTCGGCCCGACCTTCCAGAGCCGGCGCAGCTTCAACTCGCTGCTTGGCCTGCCGATCGCCCTCGCCCGCCTGCCCGACGACTGCCGCCTCGCGGTCCTTGAGTACGGCGCGGATCAGCGCGGCGAGATCGCGCGCCTCGCCGCGCTGTTCCCGCCGCGCGTCGCGGTCGTCACGGCGATCGGCGACGTGCACCTGGCCGCGTTCGGCACGCCCGAGGGGGCCGCCCGCGAGAAGGGCGCGCTCGTCGCGGCGCTCCCGCCCGACGGCTGGGCGGTCCTCAACGGCGACGACCCGCTCGCGCTCGGGCTGCGGGAGCGCACCGCCGCGCGAGTGATCACCTTCGGCCGCTCCGCCGCGTGCGACCTGCGCGCCGAGGAGGTCCAGCACAGCCTGGACGGCGTCCGCCTGCGCCTGCGCTGGCGCGGCGAGGAGGCGAGCGCGTTCGTGCCGCTGCTCGGCGAGCCCGCGGTGACGGCGGCGCTCGCCGCGGTGGCGGCCGCCCTCGCCTGCGGCCTCGACCTGGCGACCGCCGCGGGGCGCCTCGCGCTGGTCGAGCCCGTCGCCGGGAGGCTGCGCAGCCTCCCGGCCCGCGGCGGCGCGCTGCTGATCGACGACACCTACAGCGCCGGCCCGCCCTCGGTGCGCGCCGCGCTGCGGACGCTGGCGGCGCTCCCGGCCCGCCGCCGCATCGCCGTGCTGGGGGACATCGAGGACGACCACGCGCCGACCCTCGTGCCGGCTCCCTCCGCTGGCTCCGAGCAGGGCTCCTCCCTCGATGAGGACGGCGGGGTGCGAGCCGACGATGTCTCGTTCGGCAACGTGTACGCGCAGATCGGCGCCCTCGCCGCACACTGCGCCGACGTGATCATCTGGAAGGGGGACGGCGGCGCCGACGCGATCCGCGTGGCCCGCCAGGCCCGGCCCGGCATCGTCGCGCATGTGGTCCACACCGCAGACGCCGCGCTCGGCCTGCTTCCGCCGGACCTGGGGCCGGGCGACGTGGTGCTGGTGAAGGGCGGCGCCGCGGCGCGTATGGAGCGGATCGCCGCGGCGCTGCTGCAGCCGGGCCTGGACCCGAGCGCGCTGCTCGTGCGCCAGGAGCCCGCGTGGCGCACGGTGCGCATCGGCGCGCCCGACCGGCCGACCTGGGTGCAGGTCGACCTGGACGCGATCGGACATAACGTGCGCCGGCTGCGCGCCATCGCCGGGGTGCCGCTGATCGCGGTGCTCAAGGCGGACGCCTACGGCCACGGCGCGGTGCGCGTCGGGCGCGCGGCGCTGGCGGCAGGCGCGGCCATGCTGGCGGTGGCCACGCTCGGCGAGGCGCGCGCGCTGCGCGCGGCGGGCATCGCCGCCCCTATCCTGGTGCTCGGCTACACGCCGCCATGGCAGGCGCGCGCCGCCGCGCAGCTCGGGGTGACCTGCACCGTGTTCGACATGGACACCGCCCAGGCGCTGGCTGAGGCTGCGGCGGCCCTCGGGCGCGAGGTGCGCGCCCACGTGAAGGTCGACACCGGGATGGCGCGGCTCGGGCTACAGCCCCACGAGACGCTCCCGTTCCTGCGCGCGCTGCGGGACCGCGGCCTCGTCGCGGCCCGGCGGGACGCCGGCGGCCTGGTGATCGAAGGGCTGTACACCCACTTCGCGACCGCCGACGACGCCGACGAGACCTTCGCCCGCGAGCAGCTGCGGCGGTTCCGCGCGGCGCTGGCGGAGGTGGAGGCCGCCGGCCTGCGCCCGCCGATCGTGCACGCCGCCAACAGCGCCGGGCTGCTGCGCTTCCCGGAGGCGCGCTTCGACATGGTGCGCGCCGGGATCGCGATCTACGGCCTGAGCCCGTCGGCGGCCACGCCGCTCCCGCCCGACTTCCGGCCCGGCCTCAGCTTCCACAGCGAGGTGGCGCAGGTCAAGGAGCTGCCGCCCCGCGCGCCGGTCTCCTACGGGCGCGCCTACTTGACCTCAGCACCCACGCGCATCGCCACCATCCCCGTCGGCTACGCCGACGGCATGCGCCGCTCGCCGCCGTGGCGCGAGGTGCTCGTGCGCGGCCGCCGCGCCCCGGTGGTCGGGCGGATCACGATGGACTACGCGATGCTGGATGTGACCGGTATCCCGGACGTGCGCCGGGGCGACCCGGTGGTGCTGATCGGGAGGCAGGGCGAGGAGCAGATCACGGCCGAGGAGGTCGCGGGCTGGCTGGGCACGATCAGCTACGAGGTGGTCAGCACCATTCTGCCGCGTGTGCCGCGCGAGGTGGGCGAGTAGGGGCCGTCACGGCGCGTCGTCGAGCGGCACCAGCGCCACCGTGAGCGTCCGGTCGATCGGCGTGGCCGTCTGCGAGCAGCGCGGCATCTTGCCGAGCTGCCGGCCGGCGTGCCAGAAGTCGGCGTGGTGCCAGTTCGGCCGCGTGACCCAGGAGATACTCACGCTGCGCGGGTAGCCCATCTGCCGGTCGTACGTCGCCCGCAGATCGACCGCGAGATCGCAGGCGCAGCCGAAGGCGATGCAGCGCACCGGCTCGCTCTGGGCGATGATCTGCTGGAACAGGCTGCTGACGGTTTGGGCGGGGCGCCTGCAGGTGTTCTGGACGACGCGGACGACGGTCTCGCCGCGGACCTCGACATCCTGCAGGCAGCGGATCATCCGAGAGGGCAGGCGGTACTGGTCCTCGATCTTCAGCAGGTAGTGGTCGAGCGGGCGGGCGCTCCAGCGCCGCTGCGCCTCTTCGGTCATGCGCCGGCTGGAGAAGGGCTGCCAGACCAGGGCGGCGCCGAGCGCGCTGAGCAGCAGCGCTGCGGCGCCGAGCCCCACGAGCCAGTGCGGCGTGCGGCGAATACGCTCGCGCCCCATGGCTGCAGCCTCCCTGCGAGAGCCGGAGGCCCGCCCGCGCTGTCAGCCGCCCAGGTAGGCCTCGCGGACCTGCGGGCTCACCAGCAGCTCGGACGCCGGGCCTTCCAGCCTGATCCGTCCGGTCTCGATCACATAGCCGCGGGTCGCGATCGACAGCGCCACCTGCGCGTTCTGCTCGACCAGCAGGATGGTCGTGCCCTGGCGGTTGACCTCGCGGATGATCTCGAAGATCTGCTCGACCAGGATGGGCGCCAGGCCCATCGAGGGCTCGTCCAGCAGCAGGATGCGCGGCCGGCTCATCATGGCCCGCCCGATCGCCAGCATCTGCTGCTCGCCGCCGGAGAGCGTGCCGCCGAGCTGCGACAGCCGCTCGCGCAGGCGCGGGAACAGGCTCAGCGTCCGCTCCATATCCTCCTGGATGCCGGCGGTGTCCTTGCGGTTGAAGGCGCCCATCAGCAGGTTTTCCTGCACCGTCATCCTGCCGAAGATCCGGCGCCCCTCCGGCGACTGCGCCACCCCGCGGGCGGCGATGATGTGCGGCGGCAGCGTATCGATCCGCTCCCCGTCGAGCGTGATGGTCCCCGAGCGCGGCCGAAGCAGCCCGCTGATCGTGTTCAGCGTCGTCGTCTTGCCGGCGCCGTTCGAGCCGATCAGGGTGACGATCTCACCCTCCTCGACGCGCAGCGAGATGCCCTTCAGCGCGTGAATGTGGCCGTAGTAGGTGTGGATGTCGTCCAGTATCAGCATGCGGCTTCCTCTTGCAGCCCTCCGTCACGGCGCAGCCGGCGATGTCTGCGGCGCCGTGCCGTCGAGGCTGCCGCTGCCAAGGTACGCCTCGATCACGCGCGGGTTCCTGCGCACCTCGTCGGGCGCGCCCTCGGCGATCTTCTCGCCGTAGTCCAGCACCGTGACGCGGTCGGAGATGCCCATCACGACCTTCATATCGTGCTCGATGAGCAGGATCGTGATGCCGAGCTCGTCGCGCAGGCGCTCGGTGAGCGCCCGCATCTCGTCCGTCTCGCGCGGGTTCATCCCCGCCGTCGGCTCGTCGAGCAGCAGCAGCTTCGGCTTAAGCGCCAGGGCGCGGGCGATCTCGAGCCGCCGCTGGTCGCCGTACGGCATGTTGCGCGCGATGGTGTTCTCCCGGCCGCGCAGCCCGACGAACGCCAGCAGCCGGCGGGCCTCCTCCTCGGCCTCGCGCTCCTCGCGCCAGAAGCGCGGGGTGCGCAGCAGCACGTCGAAGAGGCGCGTGTGCAGATGGCCGTGCATGCCCACCAGGACGTTCTGCAGCGCCGTCATGCTCGCGAACAGCCGGATGTTCTGGTAGGTGCGCGCGATCCCCATGCGGGCGATCTGGTCCGGCCGCAGCCGCTGCAGCGGCTGGCCGAGGAACAGGATCTCGCCCTGGTCCGGGGTGTAGAAGCCGGTGATACAGTTGAAGAAGCTCGTCTTGCCGGCGCCGTTCGGCCCGATCACGCTGTGGATCGTGCGCTCGCGCACCGCCAGGTTGACTGAGTTGACTGCGATGAGCCCGCCGAACGCCTTGGTCACGTTGCGGGCGACGAGAACGTCCATCGGCGTTACACCTCTGTATTGCTGGTCGGCACCGCCGGCAGCGGCGCGGTCTGCTCTTCGGCGAGCGCCGGGGCCTCGGCCAGCTCGCGCTCGATCGCCTCCTCGGGCCACAGGCCCTGCGGCCGGAACAGCATCATCACCACCAGCAGCGCGCCGTACACCAGCAGCCGGTAGTCGTTGAACTCGCGCAGCAGCTCCGGCAGCCCCACCAGCACCAGCGCGCCGATCAGCACGCCCGGCAGGCTGCCGAGCCCGCCGATGATGATCAGCGCCACCACGTTGATCGAGATCAGCAGGCCGAAGCTGGTCGGCACGACCGAGTTGACCATCGCGGCGAAGATCGAGCCGCTCAGGCCGCCCAGCAGCGCGCCCAGCGCGAAGGCCGTCAGCTTGGCGGTGACGCGGTTGATGCCCATCGCCTGCGCGACGTCCTCATCCTCGCGGATGGCCATCCACGCCCGCCCGAGGCGCGAGTCCTTGATGCGCTTCGCCATCACCCAGGCGATCAGGCACCCGATCAGGATGAGGTAGTAGAACTCCTGCGGCGTGTCGAACACGAAGTCGCCGATCGTCGGCCGGGCGATGCGGGTCACGCCCTGCGCGCCGCCGAGGTACGGCTTCAGCCAGTCCGAGAGCGCCAGCAGGCGGATGATCTCGCCGAACCCGAGCGTCGTAATCGCCAGGTAGTCGCCGCGCATGCGCAGCACCGGCAGGCCGAGCAGGACGCCGGCGAACAGCGCCACCAGCAGCGCGAACGGCAGCGCCTGCCAGAAGCTGAGCTGGAACAGCTGCAGGTCCGGCGAGGTCAGCACCGCCATCGTGTAGGCGCCGATCGCGAAGAACCCGACGTACCCCAGGTCCAGCAGGCCGGCGAAGCCGACCACGAGGTTCAGCCCCAGGCCCATGATGATGTACAGCCCGATGAAGCTGACCACGTTGCTCAGGAACAGGCTGCTCCACAGCGGGAAGGTCAGGAGCAGCAGCGCCGCGATGCCGAACTGCGCCACCTGCCACGGCGTGTACCGCGCGCCCGGCTGGCCCGCCGCCCGCCGCGCGGGCTGGAACGTGGCCCCGGCCCACACCACCGCCCCGGTCAGCACCAGGATGATCAGCGCGCCCGCTACCTGCAGGCCGCTGTTGGTGAAGAAGAACCGGGCGATGTCGCGCGGCATGAGCGGCACCAGCACCTCGCGCATCAGCCCGATCAGCACCGTCGTCAGCGGCGCATACACCAGGACGCGCCGCCACACCAGGGGGATGTACGACAGGAGCGCGCCGAGCGCGCCGCAGATCGCCCCGGCGAGGATCGGCAGCAGCGGCCCGCCGGCCGCCTCAGGCGTCAGGATCTCCACCAGGCGCGGCGTGGCCGAGACGAACATCGTCCGCAGGGAGAACGAGGAGATGATCGCCGACAGCAGCGCGAGCGCCACGCCGACGATCAGCCCGGCCCCCGCGCCGGCCGCGATCGCCTGGCGGGTCTCGCTCACGCGCCGGCCGGCCAGGTTGCCGATCGCCACAGCCAGGATGACCAGCAGCGCATAGCCGAAGGTGACCTCGCGGCCCACCAGCGCTCGCCGGCTGAACGCCTCGACCATGCCGATCAGACAGAGGTGCCAGGCGGCGACGCTCCCCAGCAGACCGATACGAATTGCTGTTTTTGCTGCGCTGGACATGGTCGCCTCCTACACCCGCTTGACCGCCAGGCGCTCGCCCAGGATTCCAGTCGGGCGGAAGATCAGGATCAGCACCAGCACGGTGAAGGCAATGAGGTCCTTGAGCTGGTGTGCCGCCGGGATGCCCAAGCCGTCGAGGATCAGGCTCGGCCCGATCGACTCGATGATCCCCAGCAGCAGCCCGCCGAGCGCCGCGCCCGGCATGTTGCCGATCCCGCCCAGCACCGCCGCCGTGAACGCCTTAACGCCAGGAATAAAGCCCATGAAGAAGTTCACCTGGTGGAAGATCAGCGCGTACAGCACTCCTGCCACCCCCGCCAGCGCCCCGCCGAGCGCGAACGTCGTCGCGATCACCCGGTCGACGTTCACCCCCATCAGCGCTGCGGTGTCGAGGTCCTCCGAGATCGCGCGGATCGCCCGGCCGGTCTTGGTGCGCTGGATGAAGAGGTACAGCGCGGCCAGCATCACCATCGCCGCCACGAACACCACGATCAGCGTCCGCCCGATGCCGAAGACCGTGCCCTCGAGGATGTCCACATCTGGGTAGACGCGGATGTTGGAGCCGAACAGCCCGCGGAAGGTGTACTGGAGGAAGAATGAGGTGCCGATCGCGGTGATCAGCGCCACCAGGCGGGGCGAGCGGCGCAGCGGCCGGTAGGCGATGCGCTCGACCGCCAGCGCCAGCGAGGTCGAGACCAGCGCCGCGAACGCGACGATCACCAGCAGGCTCAGGATCGGCTGTGCGTCCAGGAAGCCGGACCGGTTCAGCGCATCGGCCAGGAAGAAGGCGGTGAAGGCGCCGCTCATGAACACCTCGCCGTGGGCGAAGTTGATCAGCCGCAGCACGCCGTACACCAGCGTGTACCCCAGCGCGATCAGCGCGTAGATGCCCCCCTGGGCAATGCCCGAGATGATGAAGTTGAGCCACTGCCCAGCGGTGTAGCGCCCCGACAGCAGCGTCGAGATGGTGCCGATCACGACAAGCGCCAGCAGCACGACGCCGATCGTTCGGACGATAAGCTGAGAGAAGTCAATCTGCGAGAATGTGGCCTCACGACGCAGCACGCGCATACTTTCGCTCCTCGTGACTCCTGTACAAAGACGGTCTGGATGCAGTGTCACACCCAGACCGCCTGCGGACAGGTGCGGTGGGGAGCGAGAGGCCCCCCACCGCGATTGATCCTACGGGTAGACCTTCCGCGGGTTCGAGCTCTCGTCGCTGCCCGGGTTCCAGGTGGTCGGGTCAGTATTGACGACCTCGTAGACCGCGATCTTCGGGTCGGCGCAGTCGCCGTTCTCGTCGCAGGTCAGGTTGCCCGTCAGACCCTGGAAGTTCTCCGTCGCGTACAGCGCGTCACGCAGGCCCTGGCGCGGGATGTAGAGCGTGCCATCCTCGCCCTGCACCGCCACCTTCTCGATCGCCGCCAGGATGATGTTCGCGGCGTCGTAGGCGTGCGCGTGGAACGCCGCGGTCGGAGCCTGGCCGAACTTGGCCTCGTACTTCTGGGTGAACTCCTGGTACCCGCCGGCGAACGCCGAGAAGTCCGGGCTGCTCAGGTACATCCCCAGCACCGCCTCGCCCGACGCCGTCACGAAGTCCGGCGAGAAGATGCCGTCCGCGCCCATCAGCTTGGCGTTGGCCAGGGTCGGGTCATCCTTGATCTGGCGGGTGATGAAGCCGCCCTCCGCCACGAAGATCGGGTAGTAGATCAGCTCGGGCGGGCCGTCGGCGGCCGCGGCCAGGCGGCCGAACAGCGGGGTCATGTCGGTGTCGCCGACGTTGATCGCCTCCTCCGAGGTGATCGTGCCGCCCAGCCTGCGGAAGTTCTCCGCGAACACCTGCGTCAGACCCTGGGCGTAGGGGCTGCCGTCGTGCACCGTGGCGGCCTTGCGGATCCCCAGGTTGTTGTAGGCGAACTCAGCTGCGACCCGGCCCTGCACGATGTCGTTGTGGGCGGTGCGCAGGTAGCCGTTCACGTGCGTCGCGGGGTCGGTCAGGTCCGGCGCGGTGTTCGAGGGCGAGACCATGACCATGCCGGCCTCGTCGATCACCGGCGCCAGCACGCGCGCCTCGCTCGAGCACGAGGTGCCGACGATCGCGACGATCTGCGAGTTGGAGGCCAGCTTGGTAGCCGCCGCCTGGCCGCCCTCGGCGCTGCAGCCGGTGTCCTCGCCGATCAGCTCGAGCGGGTGACCCAGCAGCTCGTTGCCGATGTCGTCCATGGCGATCTCGACGCCGCGGCGGGCGTCCTCACCGAGCGAGGCGTTCGCGCCGCTGGTGACCATCGCGTAGGCCAGCACGATCGGGTCGCCCGGCGCGATCTCAACCACGCCGATCGGGTCATCCGGTATCCCGCCGGTATTCCCACCGGTGTCCCCACCGGTGTCCTCGCTGGACGCGACCTCGGTAGCCGCAGCCTCGACGGTCGGAGCCACCTCAGTGGCGGCGCCGGTCACCTCGGTGGCTGCAGCCGCCACCGTCGGCTCGCTCGGCGCGCTGGGGGCAGCCCCACCGCAGGCCGCCAGCACGCCGGCAACCAGCAGGAACGCCAGAATTGCGCTGAGACGCTTCATGGATTCTGCTACTCCTTAGCTACAAGAGAATCTGTGGGCGTTTGTGAAGTTACGCCGTAGTCGGTGGCCAGCCGGTCGCTCGTGCGGCCGCCTCGCAGCCCATGTGCGGAGGTCGGTCGCAGGCGTAGAAACAGAGGCCGTCTACCTCCTGATACCGCTGTGCCGCACCAATGCAGGGGCATGCTCCCAACCACACGGCCGCTCACCACAGTTGCGCGCCTCTCTCGCAGAAGCACACGGCAACAGTTTGGTGGTGACGGGCTGAGAGTTTCCGGGAGCTGGCAATCGACGCTCCTGCAGTTCGCCCAGTGGTCGGTGTGGCGCTGTGGTGCGCACAACAGCAAGCTCACCGTCTGTTGTTCGCCTCGACGGAATTGGCGCGCAGTGTACTCGATGGGCGGTTCTTTGTCAAGCTATGTTAACTAGGACAATCTTGTAGGGAGGCGCTGTGCAGGCGGTGGAGACGCCAACGCCGATACCGTGTCTCAGCTCTGTCCGTCGATCTGCAGCTCCGGGTTGGCGCGGTCCAGCACGGCGGTTCGCGCCGCGCCGCCGAGATGCTGCGTCACCAGCGTCGCCAGATCTCCGAGCGCGGCGTCGAGGCGGGCGGGCGGGTGCGCGGCCAGGGTCTCGATCACCAGCAGCGCGTCGGTGGTGGCGCCGGTCAGCTTGGTGCGGTCGGCCTCGCGCCAGTTGAAGCAGCGGCAGATCGCGCCCGCCGCGTCGGCGTAGATCACCTCGCCCGGCGGCGGCGGGTCGTCCTGCTCGGCGCCGATCGTCCGGAACGGCTCGCCTCCGCGGGCGCGCGTGAGCTGGATATCGCCCACGATCGCGGCGAGGTCCTCGCCGCCGCACGGCAG
This sequence comes from uncultured Roseiflexaceae bacterium, assembly GCA_937974195.1. Lineage (GTDB taxonomy): Bacteria > Chloroflexota > Chloroflexia > Chloroflexales > Roseiflexaceae > CALJIC01. The sequence continues at coordinate 31,312 of CALJIC010000186.1, forward strand.
CTGGTGGCGGAGCGACACGGCGTTGTACAGGTCCACGAGCGGGTTGATGGAGCGCAGGCGCCCCGACTGTGCCGAGCGCAGCAGGCTCTCGATCGACGAGCGGAACTTCGATGGCTTGGCGCCGAACTGGGCGTATGCCTCCCGCCAGGGCGCGACGGCCGGGTGGCTTGCGATCTCCGCGCCCCTGAGCGCTGCAGCCGCAGCGTCGATCTCGGCGGCGAGCAGCGCGGCCGCCTCCGCTCCTCCTCGGGTGTTGTCGATCCCACGGGCGATGACGATCCCGATCCGGGCTTCGGGGAACAGGCTCCAGAAGGCCTCAGTGACAGTCAGCTTCATCGTTTGGTCTCCTCGGCAGATGCGGGCGCATTGTATCATCGCCGGGCCGCGAGTCTCGGTCTGCTATAATCCGGCGGGTGGCCGCAAAGCCACGCGGCCGTGTAACCCTGTCATCTATGCGACTTCCGCGGGGAGGTGTGGAGGGTCCGCCTCCGCGATCCCTTCCAGAGCGTGTGCGGAAGAGGCTACCCCGTAGCTCGTGTTATAGAGTGTCTGAGTATGCTTGATGATCGCCGCCTTGCCGAGTGGGTCGAGCGGCTCCGCCGCGAGGAGCCGCGCGCCGTCGCGGTGCTGTGCCACGGCAGCTACGCCCGCGGCGGCGCCGAGCCCCACAGCGACCTCGATCTGGATGTGCTGATCGACGGCGAGCCGGAGATGGGCTACCGGAGCGCGTTCGACGAGCTGCCGGACGGGCGCCTGCTCCACGTGACGATCGCCACTGAGTCGCTCGAGGGCTGGCTGGCCCAGTTCGCGCCGCCGGTCGAGTCCGAGGCCTGGGCCTTCTACCTCCCGGCGCGCCAGGTCGCGCGGCTGCTGTGGGCCACACCCGAGGCCCGCCGGCGGCTGGACGGGCACGTGACCCTCTCCCTGGAGGCCTCGCCGCAGCTCCAGGATCTGCTCGAGAGCGCCGCGAAGGTGCGCAACGCCGCGGCCCGGGGCGATGAGCTGGGCGTGCGCCTCGCCGCCCAGGACGTGGCGCTGCGCTGCCCGGCGCTCCTCGCGCTGCTCAACCCGCCCGTGCGGGTCGACACCCGGCGCGAAGCGCTGCAGGCCGCGCTCGATCTCCCGCACGCGCCGCCGGGCTACCGCGACGATATGCTGACCTGCCTGGGGATGAGCGGGCGCGCCAGCACGGCGCAGGAGGTGCACGACGCGGCGCTCCGGCTGGCGGGCGGCGTGGTTGCAGCGCTGCAGGAGCGCCCGGAGGTCCTGGCCGGTCGCGTCGAGCCGGGGCTCCCCGAGGCCCTGGCCGACGGGCGCGTCATGCGCCTGCTGACTCAGTAGCTGGCGCGTGCGCCGCGGCCGCATACAGAACCTGTCCCGACGAGGGCGAGCGGCGCGTGCCGACCTGCGTGGGATTCAGGAAGCCCGCCGCGCCGGCCACAGCGACGAACCGGGCGAACGGCAGCGGGTGTGGCACCCAGGGCAGGGGCCGGGCCTGCTCGTACTCGACGACCAGCAGCTGCCCGCCGGGCGCGAGCATGGCGTGGAGCCGGCGCAGCAGCCCGATCTGGTCGTCGATGAAGTGGATCAAGTTAGCGCACAGCACGCCGTCGAGGGGCGGCAGCGCCAGCGGCTGGCGCACGTCTGCCTGGCGCGGGATGATCGTCGCGGCGGGAGGCTCGCTCTGGAGGCGCCTCTGCTGGGCCGCGATCGCCCGCGCGCCCCGGTCGATGGCGTAGATCGTCCCCGCCGGGCCGAGCAGCTCGGCCAGCGCCCAAGTGAAGTTGCCCGTCCCGGCGCCGAGGTCGGCCCACACGCCGCCCCTCGACACCCCGTTGCGGATGAGCGCCACCATCTCGCCGTGGTCCATTCTGCTCCCTCCGAGATACTTTTCCTCGCCGCAGATCCGTTCGGCGCGGCTTCGCAGCCCGCAGCCCGCCTGGTATAATGGACATATGATAACCACGACATCGCAGCCGGGCTGGATCGCGTGGGTGGAGCGGGGCGCGCGCTGGTGCCTGCGCCACTGGCTGCTGTGCGTCAACACGCTGGCGCTGCTCTACGCCGGGCTGCCCTGGCTCTCGCCGCTCGCGAAGGCGAGCGGCCACACGCTGATCGGCGAGCTGATCTTCCGCGCCTACACGGCGCTCTGCCACCAGAAGCCGGAGCGCTCGTTCTTTATCTGCGGCCACCAGGTCGCCTTCTGCCACCGCTGCACCGCCCTGTACGGCGGGATCGTCGTGGCCGGCGCTCTGTTCGGCCTGCTGCGCCGCTTTCTCCCGCCCGCGCCGCTGTGGCTGGGCGCCGCGCTGCTGGTGCCCATCCTGCTCGACGGCGGCACCCATATGATCGACGACGTGCTGGGGACGAGCCTGCGCGGCGGCGGTGACGCGATCGGGACGCTCAACTTCTGGCTGCGCATGATCACCGGCGCGCTCGTCCCCGTCGCGCTGCTGGTCTGCGTGTACCCGCGGGTTGAGCGTGACCTGCGCCGGATGTCCGCTGTGAGCGAGTCATCACCGGGGGGCCTATGAACGGTTTCGTACGCCTCACGCTGCTCGCGCTCGCGCTGATGCTGGCCGGCTGTGGCGCCGGCAGCCCCACCGCTGCGGCCGTGCCCACCGACCTGCCGCCGATGGTCGCGGTTGCGTCGCAGCTGCTTGTGCCGGAGGGCGGCGTGCCGCGGGCCGGCGAGCCGGCGCCGGACTTCCGCTTCACCATGTCGGACGGCACCGAGCGCCGGCTGAGCGACCTGCGCGGGCACAAGGTGCTGCTGAACTTCTGGGCCACCTGGTGCGCCCCGTGCAAGGAGGAGATGCCGGAGCTGCAGCGGCTCGCCAACGAGTACGGCGACGCGGTGCAGGTGATCGGGATCAACAAGCTGGAGCTGCCGGAGGCGATCGGGCCGTTCGCGCGGGACATGGACATCAGCTTCACGCTGGTGGCTAACCCCGAGGGCGATATCTCGGACCGCTACGGCGCGAAGAACATCCCCCTGACCTACTTCGTCAATACTGACGGCTCGATCGGCTACGTCCACATCGGCGTACTGACGTACGATGAGGCCAAGGCGCAGGTCGAGCGTCTGAGCTAGCCATGAAAGAGCGGACGAGCGAAGAGATCGTCGAGCTGGCGCGGCGCACGATTGCCGCCCGCCGGGAGACCGAACAGGCGGCGCGCGCCGAGCGGGAGTCGCCGTGGCGCTTCATCTTCATGGGTATGCTCGGGGCGCTGCTGCTCGGGCTGCTCCTGTGGCCCGGCCCGCCGCTGAACTGGAAGATGTACGCGGTCGTGCACGGGGTGTGCGCCCAGATCCACAACGTCGACCTGGGCGGCTTCCAGCTTCCGCTGTGCGCCCGCAACACCGGCATCTACGGCAGCTTCACTATCACGACGCTCTATCTGCTGCTGCTCGGCCGGCAGCGGGCCGCCAAGCTGCCTCCCTGGCCGGTCACCATCGCGCTGGTGGCGTTCGTGCTGATCATGGCGGTGGACGGCTTCAACTCCATGTTCCGCGACCTGTTCCTGCCGCACCTCTACACGCCGCGCAACGAGCTGCGCACGCTCACCGGCATCGGGATGGGCACGACGCTCGCGGTGGCGATCCTGCTGATCCTCAACCTCTCGCTCCGCAGGGACGCCGACACCAGCCAGCGCATCCTCGGCGGCTGGCTGGAGTTGGGCGGTGCGCTGCTGCTCAACCTGCTGGTGCTGGCGGCGATCTACGGCAACGTCGGCGTCATGTACTGGCCGATCGCCATCGTCGCCTGGACGGGCATCGTCGGCGTTCTGTTCTGCGTGAACCTGCTGGTTATCGCGCTGCTGATGCGCTATGAGAACGCGGTGACCCGCGTCGGGCAGCTGGCGCGCCCGGCGAGCGTGGCGCTGGTGGTGACGCTGGTGATGCTCGGGGCGATGTCCTGGGGGCGCTTCTGGCTCGAGGCCAATGGGTTCGCGCTATAGCCGAGGGGTGAGGCACAGGTAGGCGCCTCACCCCTCGCTGTGTAGCTGACGCGTGCGGTGCAGGGCCACCGCGCGACTCGTCAGATGTAGTACATCACCTCGCCGGCGCGCTGGCGCTTGCGCTGGCAGAGCTCGTCGAGCGACAGCTCCGCCAGGTAGCCCTCGATCGTGGCGCGCAGCTCCTCCCAGACCCCGCGCACGACCTCGCGGTCCAGCGGCTCCTGGGCCGGCTCGTCGCGGCCTGAGTCGCTCGGCAGCAGCGGCCCCTCCAGCGCGATGAGCGCCTCCAGCACCGAGATCTGCGTCGGCGGCCGGGCAAGGCGGTGCCCGCCCTGCGGCCCGCGCACGCTCTCGATCAGCCCCGCGCGGCGCAGCAAGATCAAGATCTGGTTGAGGTAGTTCTCGTCCACCCCTTGCCGCAGGTGGATGTCCCGGCTCTGCACTGGCCCCTCGCCGTAGCGCTGCGCCAGATCCAGCAGCGCCCGCAGCCCGTACTCGCCCTTGCTTGAGATACGCATGCTCATAATTCTAAAGTAGATTGCTTAACTTTGTAGAAGTATAGCACCGCGCCGCTGGAAGATCAAGGGCCTTATGAGACGCTGCCGACGCGGTTCCCGCGTAGGAGCTCCGCGGGGAGGTGTGTGGGCTGCCAGGCGCTGCTAGAGCCCTTCGAGTTGCGGCCGGGCTGCCGAACACGCCGGTCCGCGCCGCCGGCGTGCGAGCCCGAGCCCGCACGGCTTCGGCGCCCCGCGCCCGGCGTAAAACAGTTGTGGTTGGCAGACCAACGCTGCCAACCACAACACACGGAAACCCCGTCCGGCGAGCCGTGGAGCAGCCCGGCGCCTATTCGAGCAGCCGCCCGGCCAGATCCAGCTCCTGCTCGTCGATCGCGGCCGCGACCTCGGGGGACGGCGAGGTGACCTCGATGGTCGTCAGCCGCATGCCGAGCTCCTCCCCTGCGCCGCGCTCCGGGAGCACGAGGATGTTGCGCCGCCACGCCGGGTCGGTCTCGGGGAAGTCGCTCCGCTGGTGCGCCCCGCGGCTCTCGGTCCGCATGAGCGCCGATCGCACCGTTGCCTCGGCGGTTAGCAGCATCGACTCCAGATCGAGCGCCGCCGGCAGGTCGGATAAGCCGGACGGGCTGTTCTCCGCCTTCCGGCGGATCGAGCCGAGCGACGCGAGCGCCCGCTCCAGCCCTTCGGCGCTGCGCACCACGCCTGCGTCCCGCCACATCGCCTCCTGCAGCGACGTGATCAGGGCGCGCTGGATCCCCCCGTCGCGCTGCGCGAGGCGCGCCAGCCGCGCCCGCTTCCGCTCGATCTGCGCCTCGTCGAGCGGCGGAGCGGCGCCCCGTGCGGCGAACTCCGCGGCGTGCTGGCCGGCGATGCGGCCGAACACGATGATCTCGGTCAGGCTGTTGCCGCCCAGGCGGTTCGCGCCGTGCACCCCGGCCGCCACCTCGCCGGCGGCGAACAGGCCCGGCACCGTCGTCGCGTGCGTGTAGGTATCGACGCGCACGCCGCCCATCGAGTAGTGCGCCGTCGGCGCGATCTCCATCGGCTGGCGCGTGATGTCGACTCCCACGCCGGCGAACAGCTCGAGCATGCGCGGCAGGCGGCTGCGGATGACCTCCGGCGGCAGATGGCTGACGCTCAGCCACACGCCGCCGCGAGGGGTCCCGCGCCCGGCGATGATCTCGCTGTAGCTGGCCAGCGCCACCCGGTCGCGCGTCGAGAGCTCCATCCGCTCGGGGTCGTACCGGCGCATGAAGCGCTCGCCGTAGCGGTTCAGCAGATGCCCGCCCTCGCCGCGCACCGCCTCGGTGACCATGGCGCCCTCGAGCTCCGGCGGCCATATCATCCCCGAGGGGTGAAACTGCACCAGCTCCATGTCGATGAGCGCCGCCCCGACGCTGAAGGCCAGCGCCATCCCGTCGCCGGTGTTCTCGCGCCGCCGCGAGGTCGAGCGCCGGTAGATGTAGATGTGCCCGCCGGTAGCCAGGATCACCGCGCCGGCATGCACGATCACCTCGCGGCCGTTCGCCAGCTCGAAGCCGTACACGCCGTTCACGCGCCCGCCGGCGGTGAGCAGATCCGTGACGTACACGCGCTCGATGATCGGGATCCCGCGCCGCTCCACCTCACGCACCAGCGCATGAACGATCTCCTGGCCGGTGTAGTCGCCCACGAAGCAGGTGCGCCGGTAGCGGTGGGCGCCGAAGTAGCGCTGCGACAGGCGCCCGTCTGGCTCGCGCGCGAACGGCACGCCGTAGCTGACCAGCTCCTCGATGGCGCGGGGCGCCTCGCGGCACAGCAGCTCGACCGCCGCCGGGTCGCCGAGGTGGCACCCCTCCTTGAGCGTATCGGCGGCGTGAATCGCCCACGAGTCCTCAGGGTCCATCGTGCCGAGCGCGGCGTTGATCCCGCCGGCCGCCTGAACCGTGTGCGCGTCGGCTTTCGGACGCTTGCCCAGCAGGAGCACCCGCCGGCCGCGGTCGTGCAGCTCGATCGCGGCGCGTAGGCCGGCGCCCCCTGTTCCAATGACTACAACATCGGTAGAAAGGCGTCTGCCCGTCTGCAGCCCGTTCATCATCACGTTCGCTCCGTTGCGTCTCCTCCGGGGAGGAGAGATGTGGGACGGTCTTCCTGAGTTCTTCCTGTGGATGCGGTGGCGGGGTGATCTCTGTGCCCCCATCGCCGCGCGTAGATGGCGCTAGTTTGCAAGTATATACCGCTGTATTCGTTAACAAAGGTAAAACAGATAAGCAATTCATAGTCAGAACGAATACTATTAGCGTGAGGCCGTCCGCAGCGACGAGCTGGCGGACGAGCCGTTCATTCTGTTTCCGCCGAGCTACGGCCTGCGCGACCAGACGCTGCAGGGCCGGCGCGCCGTGGGTGGTGCTGGACGGCGGGGAGATGGCGATGGTGCTACGGCTGGCGGCGGCCGGCCTGGGGGTCGCGCTCGTGCCGTGCCTGGCGCTCGATGGCAGCGAGGGGGTGGCCGGGGTGCCGCTGAGCGACATCTAGCTGCAGCGCACCATCGGGGTGGCCTGGCGCCTCGAGCGGCACCTGTCGCCCGCCGCGCATGCGCTCAGGCAGTTTCTCGTGGATCATCTGCGGGCGCACGCGGCTTCCCAGCCCGGGGCGGCGCCCGGCCGGCCGCGGTGAAGCCGTGCGGTCAGGCGAGGCGGCTGGTGATCAGGGCGCAGCGCGCCGGGTCTTCGGTCAGGCCGATCCCGAGTCCCCACAGCCAGTAGTCCACGCAGCGGACCAGCGTCCACCAGCGCGCCCGGTCGTAGTCCAGCTCGGCCGCCTCGACCAGCGCGCGGAAGTGGCGCTCCAGGCCGCCGCTGGCCTCCATATCCTCAAGCCGGCGCCACAGCAGCTGCGCCACGCCGTACTCGAGGTCGCCGGCAACCACCTTCGGGTCCACCGCCAGCCACGGCTCCCGCTCCGCGGCCAGCACGTCCTGGTAGTGCAGGTCGTAGTTGACCAGCAGGCTGCCGGCGGATGCGCCGAGCTGAGTTGCGAGCTCGCAGGCCTGGTCCAGCAGGCGGCGCGGCATCGGGCGGCCTGTCCGCTGCCAGCGCTCCGGAAGCGAATCCGCCAGCTCCTCGGCCGCCGCCCGCAGCGGCCGGAACCTGGCCGGGGCGGGGATCGCGAGCCGGCGCAGCAGCCGCCCGGCCACCGTCACCGCCTCGGCGATCTCCACGTCGTCCAGCGAGCGCGTGTAGTCCAGGCGCTCCAGCAGCATCGCGCCGAGCTCCGGCTGCGCCTCGAGCAGCCGCACCGCCCCGCGGCCGTCCCAGGCGGCCAGGGCCGCCGCCTCGTCCGCGCTGGACTCGTCGGGCCAGGCGACCTTGAGGACGCACGGCTCCCTCTCGCGGTTCACCGGGACCACCAGGCCGAGGTAGCCGTGCATCACCGGGCCGTCCACCGCCAGGCGCCACTGCGCGCACAGATCCTCGACGATGCGGGGCAGGTCGCGGATCCAGGCGCGCCCGGCCTCGCCCGCCCGCGTCACAGCCGCCGCGGCGAAGGCGTCGGGAACCGTTATCATCGCTCACCTCTCGCTTGCCACGCCTTACGCGGTGCGGCGCTGCGGCGCCTGCCGCACCCGCACGAAGCGCCGCCGCCCGACCTGCACCACCGGCTCTGCGGCCGGCTCGATCACCAGGTCCTGGCCGTCCACGCGCGCGCCGTCCACCCGCACCGCCCCGGCCGCGATCAGCCGCCTTGCCTCGCTCTTGCTCGGCGCCAGGCCGGCCGCCACCAGCAGCTCCACAATGTTCGTCGCCGCCATGATTGTAAACTCGGGCATCGAATCGGGCCACTCGCGCCGGCTGAAGCGCGCCGTCCACTCCTCCTCCGCCTGCGCGGCAGCGGCCGGCGAGTCGAGCTGCGCCACGATCTCGCGCGCCAGCCGCTTCTTCAGCTCCATCGGGTGGACCGCCCCGGCCTCGATCGCCCGTGCCATCTCGCGCACCTCGGCCAGCGGCGCGTCGCTGAGCGTCTCGAAGAGCAGCGGCAGCGCCGCGTCGCTGAGCGCCATCACCCGGCTGTACTTCTCGAAGGGCGGCATCGTCAGGTCGACGGTGTTGCCGAAGCTCTTGCTCATCTTGCGCCCATCGATGCCCGGGATCAGCGGCAGCAGCAGCGCCTCCTGCGGCTCCATGCCGAGCTGCGCCATCAGCTCGCGCCCAGTCAGGATGTTGAACTTCTGGTCGGTCCCGCCGAGCTCCACGTCCGCGCCGACCGCGACCGAGTCGTAGCCCTGCAGCATCGGGTACATCAGCTCCAGGAGCGTCACCGGGGAGCCGGCCTCGTAGCGCCTGCGGAAGGTCTCGTGCGCCAGCATCTGCGCCAGCGTGAAGCGCCCCACCAGCTCCAGCGCCTGCTGCATGTCGAACGTCCCGTACCACTCGCTCTGCCAGCGGACCTCGGTGCGCTGGCGGTCGACCACCCGGAAGAACTGCTCCATGTACGTCTCGGCGTTCTCGCGGACGGTCTCGGCGCTCAGGCGCGGCCGCGCCGAGCGGCGGTCGCTCGGATCGCCGATCTGCGCCGTCCAGTCGCCGACGATCAGCACCACCGTGTGGCCAAGCTCCTGGAAGCGGCGCAGTTTGCGCAGCCCCACCGCGTGCCCGATGTGCATCTGCGGCTTGGTTGGGTCGAACCCCTGCTTCAGCCGGAGCGGGCGCCCCGCCTCGAGCCTCGCCCGCAGCCTTCGCTCCACCACGATCTCCGCGACCGCGCGGGTCAGCAGCTCGTCAGGTATCGTCAAGGCGGCATCTCCTTCGCTGCCGGGCGACAGAGCGCTGGGGCACAGTGTGCCGGCGTCCTATCGCCGGAGTCGCATCCAACGACAAAGGCGTGGACCCGATGTCCACGCCTGCAAGAGCCGAATGCTCGCGTAAGGCTACGATTTCCCGGACACCGGCGCGCCACCCCTCTGTGCGGGGCGCTCATAGCGCCGGGTCATAGCCTGCGGAATAGCGCGCATACGTGTGCTCTCGTGTCGTTGGTGCCGCCATTATACCCCGGTGGGCCGGCGCGCGGCATCCATCTCCGGGTGGATGCCACGTGCCCCGCGGGAGATATCCTCCGGGAGCGCGCTCGGCGCGGGCAGAGCGCAGCCCGCACACGCCGGGCCTGCGAGCGCCGGGGCGCGCGTCGTCAGCGATTCGGCCGCAGCGCGCGGCGGCTACGTCGCGCCAACGGTCCGCCCGATCGGGTGCAGCAGCGCGGCGACGTGGCGGCAGAACACCATCAGATCGAACGGCTTCTCTAGCATCGGGACGCCGGCGAGGCTGAGCATCTCATAGACGCTGCGTGGCGGGCGCGCGCCGCACACCAGCATGATCGGGATGTGCGCCGTCCGCTCGTCGTTCCGCATCATGTCCACCCACATGAAGCCGGCGGCGTTGGAGAGCTGCCAGTCGAAGATGATCAGGTCGGGCTCTCGCTCGGCGATCTTGTCCTGCGCCTCCTGCACGTTGCGCACCAGCGCGACCTCGTGGCCTTCGAGCCGCAGCATAGAGTCGAACAGCCGGGACAGATCGGGATCCTCCTCGATGACTAAGATGTGCGATCGCATTGGCGTGTTCCTCGCGCGACAGCCAGCAGCCGGTGGGTTCTCCGGGCAACAATGGAACGGGAGCCGTCGCAGAGCGCGGCTCCCGCTTCGAGGCGGATCGTGGAGAGACCTCTGTTCAGGTAACGCTGAGGTTAATGTCGAGGATACGCGCGGCCGCCATCCCGCCGACGCTAGCTGGTAGTAGAGTCAGGGGAAGCCGCGAGGCTCACGCAGCGCAGCGCTGCGGGCGCGACCGGCGAGTTGCCTGCCCACGTGTGGAATGCGGCCAATCCGCTCCAGGCCGCCAGGCAGGTCGCATCAGTGGCCGCCCATGGGACCTCCGCGCGCATCGTCGGGAGATGGCGCACGCAGACCGCCCAGGCCGACGGGTCACACGTCGAGCTTCACTTCTTCGCCGACGGCACGATGCTGGTTTCTATCACCAGGGATGGGCTGATCATCGAGCAGGCCGCTGACTACCGCTTTGTCGACGATACGCACGTGCGCGTCAACTACGCGGATGGCAGTATCGCCATCCACGAAGTCGTTGCTGTTTCGGCTGATACGCTGACCTTGAGGGCTCAAGGGCAGCTGTTCGGCTTCGTGCGGGTACAGTAATGCGCAGCCCTGGCTCCCTGGCCTCGAAGGGCTGCGCTAGCACGCGGTAGTGCCTTCGGCGCACCGCCACACGCAGCGATACGCCGCAGCTTCCACGCCACGATCTACGACTCGGCGGTGTTCCTCCGCCGCCGCCGGCCGTTCTTCGGCGCTGCCGACGCCGCCTCCTGCCCGTTCGCTTGCTTTGCCGCGCGCCCGCGCCGCTTTGGCGCTGAGGCAGCTTCAGCGCTGGGCCTTGCCTCAGTGCGCGCCGCGGCTACCCCGTTTTTCGCGGGGACGCTTTCAGCCGCCTCGACGTAGAAGCGCAGTAGATTGCCCCGTGTGCGCTGAAACGCCAGTGTAAGCGGCGGATCATGGCGCGCGGCGGCCGCTTTCAGCCGGTTACGCACAGTGAGGCGGTTGTCGCCCTCATCGAGCGTCACTTCCCCGTAGTCGCCTGGCGCGAAGTCGGCGAGGTAGCGGTCGTACTCCTGTTCTATCGCTCGGCGGACGCCCAATCGTTTGCGCTCGAGCGTGCGAACTTCGCTCTCGGTGAGTTTGCGAACAACTGGCACGATACTCCTCCTCTTGCAGAGAATTTGCTTACGCAAGAATAACACATCTTTACCTTTTCGACAAGCGGCTATCGCTTGCGCCGAAACCCTTTGTTCACGCTATCGCAGCGTATATCACTGTTCCGATTGCATGTGGCCGGTCACTTGTCGACTTCTCCGCTGAGCACCTGTGTATGGTGCAGGCGTGGCGCTCCACTGCTCTTTGAGTAAGCTTACGCGGTGAGGTGCCCCAGCCGAGCGAACACTTCACATTCCGCTCCGCTGTGGGGCGCTGGGAGCTATGGGCGAGGAAGCTGCATCGTCTCAAAGTAACCCGCGTGATAACGCGAGTTACTCAGGGATGGGCGCGGAGGAGCCGAAGCGTTTGTGAAACCCTACTTGCAGTGTCCTGAGGTGATGTGGCGCCACAGAGCGGCGGGAGGGTGCGCTTGGAGCGGTGCGCACCTCACCAAGACTCCCGCAGCAGATGCATTCATGTGTACTGCGTATCAATAATGCGACGTACACAGCGCCATACGCTCGCACCGTCCTAAAAAGGTTTAGAAAGATTTCGAATCTCTTAGAAAACGCATCTTCCGCCGCTGTGTAAGAGCAACGTCGCCACACAGCGGCGGAAAGAAGAGCACCTGGGGGTGAGCGAGGTTAGGCGATGAGCTCCAGGATCGTCGGGGAGCCGGGCGCGATCCGCAGATCGTTGGGGTCGATCCGCATGAACGGCTGGTGCGGCCCGTGCGAGTCGGAGCCGCCGGTGATGAGCAGCCGGTGCCGCTGCGCCAGCGCGAGGTAGAACTGCTGCTGCTCTGGGCTGTGGGCCGGGTAGAAGACCTCGATCCCGTCCAGGCCCGCCGCCGCCATAGCGGCCACATCCGCCTCCTCAGCGGGGATCGCGTAGATGCCCTTGGAGCGGCCGGGGTGCGCCAGCACCGCCAGGCCGCCGGCGGCGTGCGCCACACGGATCACCTCGTCGACGCTGACCGGCCGGTATCCCCCGGGCAGCTCGGTGAGGATGTAGCGCATCCCGGCGCTCTCGTCGTCCTCGCCCGGCACCCGCCCGGGCAGCGTGTTGTGTCGCGCCAGCGCCGCGCCGACCTCGGCCACGTTCGGCGGCCGCCCGAGCGCATCCAGGCCCCGCAGCTGGTAGCCGCGCGCCGTCAGCTCCTCGCGCAGCCTGGCCGCGTCAGCCGCGTTGCGCTCGAAGACCGCGCGGCACAGCGCGGTGAGCTGCGGGTTGTCCGGCGCGGCGCCGTAGATCAGCGTGTGCCACATCCGTATCTGCCCGCCCGCACGCCCGCCGGCGGGGAAGCCGCTGTCGATCTCGACGCCCGCGATCACGCGCACGCCGTGTCGCGCGCCCGCCGCCTGCGCCGCAGCGACCCCGCTCGTGGTGTTGTGGTCGGTGACGGCGATCGTCTGCAGGCCGGCCCGCGAGGCCGCCTCGGCGAGCGTCTCCGGCTCCCACGTGGCGTGTCCGGGCGTCGCGCTGGTGTGTATCTGAAGGTCGATCATGGCTGCTGTGTCGTGCGCCGTGGCGCGGCGGGCGGTCGGCTCGGCCGCGCAACGGGCGCGTATGTCACTCCTGTGATGTGAGGAGACGGGACAGCTCGCGCTGGTCCAGCGCGCGGATGGCATCCTCGTAACCCATCCGGAACAGCTCCAGGTGGTTGTGCTCCTCGTAGTCGATGATCCACTCCAGCGGCATCAGCTTCTGTGGCGCGATCACCGTCGGCTCGCTGATCGCCCGCGGCACGCGCCCCTCCAGCCGCAGGCTCGCATCGCCCGAGGCCGTGGCCGCCCGCTCGAGCAGCGCCGCCGCCTCGGCGAGCCGGTTGTAGGCCCGCAGCATCTTCAGCGCGGTGCGGTAGGACGCCAGCAGCGCCCAGTCGAGCGTGAGTGCCATGCTCTGCGCCAGGTCCTGCGGCAGGTCCTGCAGCTGGGCCTGCATGTCGTCCGGGTCGGCGTCCCAGGGGGTCATCATCACCACCAGGATGTCCACGTCCTCGCCGTCGGCCAGGTCGATCACCGGGCCGAGCGGCGTGTTCGCCAGCACCGCCCCGTCCCAGTACTTGTGGCCGTCCAGCTCGGTCCAGGGGTAGACCATCGGGATGCTCGAGGAGGCCATCAGGTGGTCGAGGCTGATCCGGTCGGGCGGACGGCCGCCCATCGCCCGGTTGCAGAACACCCGCAGCCCGCCGGACTGGAGGTCGGTGGCGGTCAGCAGCAGCGCCGGCGCCTCCGGCCCGTTGATCCGCGCGAAGTCCATCCACTCCGCCAGCGTCCGCCGCCAGGGGCGGGTGTCCAGCAGGCTGCGGAACGGCCGCGAGCGGAAGAGGCGCCCCAGCCGGTTCAGCAGCCCTTCGGCGCTCATCTGCGCGTCCTCAGGGGGCAGCGCCACCGCCCCGCCGCCGTGCGCGTCCGAGGTGAGGATGCTGTGCAGCAGGAAGCGCATCAGCGGCCGCGTGACCGCCGGGAGGTCCTCGGAGAGGCGGTGGACGTCCTCTGTGTGCATCTGCATCCAGCGCGCCCGCAGCTGCTCGACCGTGAGGCCGGAGGCGATTGCGGCGGCGTTGATCGCTCCGATCGATGTGCCGGCGATGATGTCCGGCCCCACGCCGTCCTTCATCCAGCCGCGCTCCACCAGCGCCTGGATCACGCCGACGTGGTAGGCGCCGCGGCCGCCGCCGCCCGAGAGTACGAGAGCTTTTTTGGTGGGTGGCATGCGCGTCTGCCTCCAGGTTGCAGTTCGGAGATTGCAGATCGTAGAACGACGCCTGCGGCGTGTTTTCGCGCCTTTCCGGAGCCGCGCTGTGCGTTCGGCCGTATCGAGCGCGCGACGGCTGCATCACACTCGCCGCCTGGTATCGCCGGCCTACGGCAGCCGAAGTGTCTCCAGCAGCAGCGCGTTGTCGCCGGCGGGCTCCGGCGCCGCCGTGCCGCCCCGCAGCGGGAGGCGCGCCATCGTGGCCGTGTCGTAGACGCCGAGGGTCAGCATGTACTCCCCGGCCGGCAGCTCCGGCAGATCGATCGGGATGGGCACCGCCACCTGCTGCCCTGGCTGCCAGCTGCTCGTCGGCGGCATCTCTGCGCCGCCCGGCGGCACGCTGACCTGCGCGACGCGCGTGCCCTGCGCGTCGATCACATGCATGAAGAGGTGATAGTCGCCCGCGAGGGGCGCGCGCACATCCCACGCCGGTGTGACGACCACCCGGCCCGGCTCCTGCGCCACCGTCACGCCGCGCAGCCGCAGCCCGTCGCCGAACCAGACGTCGAGCGGCCGGTCGAACGGCCGCGGCAGCTGGTGGATGCGGGCGTACTCGATGCCGTGGATCGTCACCGTGTGCAGCGGGATGGTGTCCTGCAGCGCGCGGTAGATCTCGGGGTGCGCGCCGCGCTGCACGGACTCGAGGTACACCACGGCGTAGTTGGCTGGCAGCCGCCCGTAGTCCTCCACGTCGCGCACGTCCACCGGCACGAAGGGCTGCAGGGTGCGCCCGAGCGCCGAGAGCACGGGCCCGTAGCTGAGGTCCGGCCGCGAGCGCAGCCAGGCGCCCACCTGATCCATCCCCTCGCCCCACCCGATCAGGAACAGCCGCTGCGCCACAGCCCCGCCGCCGAGCAGCGGGTTGTAGTAGCTCAGGTAGTACGGGTGGACGCTCAGCGGCTGCCACAGCTCCAGCGCCACCACAAGCCCGACGGCGAGGCGCTCCACGACGGCTGGCGGGCGCGCGCGCTCGCTTCGCTGGCGAAGCTGGCGCAGCCAGTCCGCCGCGCGCGTCAGGCCAGCCGCGCAGAGGACGATCAGCGCCGGCCAGGTCGGGAGCACGTAGCGGTCGAATTTCTTCGGCCCGAGCGTCATCACCAGCGTCCAGAACGCCACCAGCGCGAGGAGGACGAGCAGGGCGCGCCGCTCGGGTGTGGGAGCCCGCCTCGATCTCAGGTCGGCGATCGAGAAGCCGATGAACGCGATCAGGCCCGCGAGCATGAGCGGCGTCGTGCGGAACAGGTCGGCGAGCACGTAGAACCACGGGCCGGGGTCCGCCGCCGCCACGCCCAGGAAGAACTGGCCGTCGCCGTTCGGCCGCCCGCCGTTCGACACGATCTCGTCGATGTAGCGCCCGAGCGCGGCTGACGGGTCGACCCACAGCGCCGGCCAGAGCGCCAGCACGGTCAGGAGCGCCGCAGCCAGCCAGAGGATGTAGCGCGCGACGACGGGCCACAGCCGGGCGGCCAGCGCGGCCGGGCGGCGCAGGTCCGATGGCTGCGGCCCGCC
Organism: uncultured Roseiflexaceae bacterium; assembly: GCA_937974195.1. Classification (GTDB taxonomy): domain Bacteria; phylum Chloroflexota; class Chloroflexia; order Chloroflexales; family Roseiflexaceae; genus CALJIC01. Next base: position 46,792 of record CALJIC010000186.1, read on the forward strand.
CGTGGCGAGCAGCACCAGCCCGGCGAACGGCAGCAGGATCAGCGCCGGGCCCTTGGTGAGCAGCGCCAGCCCGGCGAACACACCGCTGGCGACCAGCGGCCAGCGGCGGCTCGCTGCGCCGGCAGGCGGCCGGAGGTCCGCAGACGTCGCTTCGAGCAGGAGCAGCACGCTGAAGGTGACGAACGAGGTGAGCAGCGCGTCGAGGTGCAGCAGCCGCGAGTGGGCGATCAGGTACGGCGAGCAGGCCCAGAGCACGCAGGCGACCAGCGCCGTGGCCGGTGTTACGAGGCGGCGTAGTATCAGGTAGGCCGCCGGTACCAGCAGAGTCTGCAGCAGGGCGCCGGGGAGGCGCAGCCAGGCCAGATGCGCGAGGAGCGGCGGGGCTGCGCCTGGGTCGGCGCCGAGCGCGCGCTCGAGCCAGAGCCCGAGGCTCCCGAGCCACATGTTCGTGACGCCGGGGTGGCCGGTCAGCACCGTGTCGGCCCAGCGCCCCGCGGAGATGGCGGCGCTGAAGCGCTCGGTGCGCGTGATCCAGTGGTACGCCTCGTCCGTGGTGAAGTAGTCGGCCAGCCCGAAGGCGCGCGGCGGCAGCGCCAGCAGCCCCAGCAGCAGGGCCGTGACCAGTGGCCTCCACCCGGCCAGTATGCGCGCCTCAGCCCGCTGCGCTGCCGCCGCGCGCGCCCGCTGCACTGTGTTGCTCCGCCAGGTTCCCATGCGGCTCGTCGCTTTGCCTCCGGCGTGATTGTAGCATAGGCCGAGTACTAATACCCGTTGGTACCATTGGCGGCTTGCCGCGTCCCCGGCCCAAAAGTATAATCTTCCTTAAAGTTAATAAATTGTCATCTAGACTAACTCCGGTGCCGGACCACCAGCCCGCTCAACGTACTGCATACGCATATGTATACGTCGCACTCAGTCCGGGCCTTACAGGAGGAATACCATGCCTGAGCTAACCACGAGCTCGCCTCGACCTGTCCCCGGCCGCAATCCGTCCATAACCGTCGGAGGTGGCAAGCTCGGGCACGGAGGAACGTCTGTGTCTGTCCCCGCATCGCTTCAGGCGGTGCTCCACCAGCTCACGCAGTCGCTCACGGTCCTGAGCAGCGCCGCCGAGCTCGTGCTCGCCGGCCGCACATCGGGGGTCGCCGCCCAGCCGCTGCGCGTCTGGCTGCAGCCGAACGCGCGCCAGGCCGAGGCGTCGCTCCACCGGCTGCGCGAGTTCCGCCTGGCGCAGATCCCGGCCACGACCGAGCTGATCCAGTGCCTGACTGTGCTGGTGCTGGCCGCCGATATGCTGATCCAGGGCCACCTCTCGGACGCGGGCGCGACCGAGACCTACGAGCTGCTGCGCCGTAACGCCGACCGGGCGATGAAGAGCCTGCAGGTGCTGCGCGAGCACATGCTC